>CAMCZG010000019.1 GCA_945886445.1 Bifidobacterium breve
CCTCCCTCACAGGGTAGAGGCAGGTCTTACAACTCGGCTTCTCTAAATGCCCTATTCAAGAAGCGCGGCTGGAAATACGATTCCGCAGGCAACCGACAACGTAATTTGATTCGTCAAGACTTCCATGGCGCCGACCTGGTAGGGGCAGACTTGTCAAGTGCAGACCTGCGTAACGCAGACCTGGGCGGAGCAAATCTTCGCAATGCCAACCTTGCATATTCATACCTCTTCGATGCGAATCTGGCTGGCGCCGACCTTCGTGGGGCAGACCTTAAGGAAGCCTGGTTGAGTAGCGCGAATCTAGACGGAGCAAATCTGGATGGAGCAAATCTGAGGCGCACTTCTTTCCACGAAGTTGACTTGTCAGAGATTGAGTCCTCGGCTCGAGATTTATTGACGAAGGGATACGAGCAAGAAGCTAAATTTCAAAAAGTGAAGTTGATAAATGTTGATTTGTCAGGACTTAATCTGAGTTACATAGATTTTTGGGATTCTGACCTGAGCTATACGAACCTTCGTGGGTCGAATTTGAAACACGGAAAATTGCGGCGCACAAAACTGACTGGCACAAATCTAGAGAACGCAGATTTATCTCAGTCAGACTTATCCGGCGCAGACTTATCCGGCGCAGACCTCACAGGCGCAGACCTCACAGGCGCAGACCTCACAGGAACAAAACTAACTGGCACAAAACTAACTGGAACAATTCTCTCCGAGGCAAAGTTGGCACGTGTTGATACAACGTTGTTGACAATTACTCCCGCAATGTTTCTGATACAGGCAGGCCGCCTTGCAGACCTGACATTTGCAAATCTAAGAAAAGTGGACCTATCCGGCGCAGACCTATCGGGTTATCGGATGCCGTATGCAGACTTATCCGTAGCAAACTTAAGTGGGGCAAATCTTCGTGGAATACGACTTGGTCTTGCAAACCTCGTTGGGGCCAACCTCAACGGCACTGACCTCACCGATGCGTATCTCGGAAGCACAAACTTAAGCTACGCAACTCTCAACAATGCAAACCTCACGAATGCTCATCTTGGTAGTGCGACGTTAACTGACGCAGATTTCACAGGTGCAGAACTCACTGGCGCAAACCTGACTGGCGCAAACCTGACTGGCGCAAACCTGTCTGGTGCGAACCTGACTAACGCAAACCTGACTGGCGCAAAGATGCCTGATGGCTCGATACACGACTAGTCCGGCAGACTCACTTCAATCGTGTGATCAGGGTGATTCAACTATCGAAAAATTAGATGCGACGTGTTGTAACGCCCGTGGTAAAATTCCGTAGTGAATATTTGTGACACACGCATGGCGCACGAACACATCAAGCGTTTTCGCAAGCCTGTTTCGAAGGCGATACTCCAAAAGGCGAGATACAGTTCGACCACTTCCAGGCCCGCGGCGTTCCACCTGAGCGCCGGTTACATGGAGACACTTTGATGCAAAGAGATACATCGTTTCTGAGGTTTAATTTCACCCAGGGGTGTTAGTGAAATAACCCCAAACTGTTAGTGAAATAAACGGTGCCTTAGGCGCCGGTCAGCGATGTAGCAAGCACGCTGCTCAGAAACATTTTTCTTGTGCTCTCACCGCCGATGGCGGCCCGAACACAAATAGATGAATAGTTGAATAGTTAAAAAGCCCGCACTGGACGCACGTAGAACATGTCCTTCTTTGCACCGTTGTCCTCGTTGGCGAACAACTGGTGCCACGCGAGGCCCGCGGCACCCTCAGACGAACTCCAATAGATGCCAGAAGTAAACCCACCAATTGCAGATCTCTGCAGATACACCTAGTTGAGTTCGTGTAACGAAGGCAAAAACCAATCGGTTTTACCCCCACCTCGATCGCGATACATCGATACCAAATGTGTATTGGTATCAATTCGATATCAAGGTAGTGCTCTTTTAATAGATGCTTCAAGCCGGCAACTCTTCATTAGCTGCCTCTAAACACTGGGGTCTATCTGAGGTCTATGCGTTTTGACGGTGAATGACGCTGAGTTAGTGGCTACTTACTTGCACCCATCATTAGGCAGTCGTATGACTTCCAAGCTTTGTACCAGCTGGGTTCACACCCTCCAGCCAAGCGAATTAGCGGATCGCGCCGCTCAGGTTCGCGCCATACAGGTACGCGCCAGACAGGTTCGCACCGGTCAGGTCCGCGTCAGACAGGTCCGCGCCGAACAGGTCCGCGCCAGTCAGGTCCGCACCGGTCAGTTTCGCGCCAGTCAGGTCCGCTTTGCTCAGGTCCGCTTTGCTCAGGTCCGCTTCGATCAGGTTCGCGCCGGTCAGTCTCGCGCCCGCCTCGATCTTGTAGCCATTCACCATTCGTCCCGGCACGGTGGTTGTAGTACTCGTGCTGGTAGTCACCGGTGCAGCAACGGTTGCTGAATCAGAAAAAGCTCGCACTGGACGCACGTAGAGGGTGGCCGACTTAGCGCCGTTGTCCCCGTACCCATCGAAGCCCTGGAACCACGCGAGGCCCGCGGCGCCCTCAGACGAACTCCAGTAGTAGTTAAAATCAAAACCACCAAGTACGGATTTCTGCCGATACACCTGGGTTAGTTCGTCTTTCGAAGGCAAAAACCAATCGGTTTTACCCCCACCTTGAAACGCACGAGCAACAGTTGCAGCTCTACCCGCAACGTTGCTTTGAGTAATTATTGCTGAGGTATTTGCATAACCAGCACCTATTGCGTTTGACGTTGTTCCAATTCTTGTTGTTGTATTGCCTGACCATGCACAATACGGATCTGCGGTGCTTGTGCCAGCAACCGCACAGTTAGTTTGTCCAGCAGGTGTCGCGGCTTTAATCCAACCAATCGGCGCAGCCTCTAAATACTTGCATGCAGTTCCGCAAGCAGAACCCGTCGAAGTAAAACTTGCAGGCGCAACATAGAAAACTTTTCCGCCACCAGGACCCGTATCACCCACACGACACGCACCCCCGGCTGCACATGAAAGAGCAGCATTTTTTACACCAAGAGCAACAGTGCTCGCTGTGTTTGAATTTTCGCTTGACCCGCCACAGGCAGCTAGTGCGATAGCAGCAACGGCAAGAAATGCAAACTTTTTGGATCGAGTACTGATTGAATTCATTTTCAGACGATACAACAGTTCTGGACGTGAGATTCATCACCTGTCATTGCTTCACGCGAGGATCACAGAGTACCTGCAGGCACAACACTCAAACGTCAGAACAATCACTCTTCCGAGAGAGACACAACTCATCTCGGTAACACTGCTCCCCCAGGACTCGACTTCAAAAAGCGTGTGAAAACTGTGAGTAAAGCGTGTGAAAACCGCTCAACCCCACAACAGAAAACACTTACGTCATAAGGGCTAAACCTATTTCACTAACACCCCACCCAGGGGTGTTAGTGAAATAACCCCAAACTGTTAGTGAAATAAACGGTGCCTAGAGAACAATCAACCTTGTCGAGATTGACGAGGACTTCTTCGCGGACGAACAACCGCTTCTTGCATCACGGTTGTGTGGGGATGTCACGTCGGACGACAGGATGGCCTTGTCGACCCGAATCCCTCACCCGGAATCAGCACGATCTGCCAAGGGGAGTTCACCCGCGTTGTAGTCGCTAATCGGTAGCGGGTACCAGTTCGCTTGGAACGATGGTTCCGTCAACTGGTAGCCAAGCCGAAACGTCGCTGCCCTGTACCGGCGCGTCTGCGAGGCCTTCGGATCCATCGATGGGCAGATCAACCATCGCCTCTCCCGATTCAGTGCGTCGCTCCAAGATGAATCCCTGCGGCGTCGTGACATCCCATTGTTGGATCTTTGGATCGACCCCGAACCAAAATTGCTTCTCGTTGGCTGGGACCTGAGGGACTCGGATCAAGTACAACACCGCTCGCGCGCCGAGAGGCATCGCATCACGAATGGCGTTGATATCAGAAGTGTTCGGGCGTGGCAACCGCACATAGATTGGTGCGGCGACTGCGGCCGACTTGAAAGCAAACAATGCGAATCGACTCGCCGCGGGATCAGCCTGGCTTGACCCGAAGATTGGGCCATCGATCACGTCAATCAACGTAGCTTCCGCGACCAACGTTGATCGGCCAGCTAGGTCACCACGATCCTTGGCAGGCTCGAAATCGAAGGCGAACGAGTTGAAGTACTGTTCGAACGTCACGGCTAAAGCTTTTGGCTCGTCCGAACTGCACGCTGAAGCGACAAACACTGCCGCAATGAGAACGCCGCGGAATAGACGCTTCATCCAGAACCCTCGATTGCTAAGAAATGGCACGGAAATCATGCCAGAGCGTCCAATCTGCTGCCCCCACTTTGTTGGTTGACCCCACCGAGACAATTGCACTTGTTGCCAAAAGGAAAGCTGCGATTCAGGCGCTGTTCAACTTGTGCAACATATATGAAAATTAGCACCAAGAGAACACCTGGATTTACGACAATTGAACACATGCTTTTGATGTTGGAGATTTGGTGATAAAAGTTGGGAATGCTTCGACGCTACCGACGTCTCTTTTTCGCGCTTGCCCTCACATTGGTAGCGGGCTGTAGCACAAGTGAACCAAGAGGTGCTACGGAGCTGACAAGTGGTGCCACAGGTCAGTCAAACATCGCATACGACTTCACAACGCAAGCATCTGTTGCTAAATGGTCGGTGCAAAACGACACAGTGATGGGAGGCGTTTCGGAAAGTTCCAGCACGTGGGTTGACAAACAGCTGGTCTTTTCAGGAAATCTGTCACTTGAAAATAACGGTGGCTTTGTTTCGTGCTTTGGCCCAGTTGACGAAAAATTACCGAGTCTGATGAATGGGTCAACTGCAATTCGTCTACGCGCTACAGGCGATGGCAAAACATATCTCTTCCAGCTTCGTAGTGACGACGGCACCAACTACGTACAACGATTCACTTCGACTGCGCAAAAAGATCAGGTCTATGTGTTGCCACTTTCAGACTTCACATCAGTCGACTGGAGGCTCGCCGAAATTGCCGACGCCCCAGCGATGGAGACGAGCAACATTTATCAAATGGGCATCTACCTTGTCGACAAACAAACTGGGCCATTCAGAATTGCCATAACGTCAATAGATATAACGCCTGAACAACCATCTTGATAGGGAAAGTTCAGCCACCGCCACCACGCGCTACTTGTATCGGCTGAGGAACGATTCGATTGGCACGTTGAATCGATAGCTTTTCACGCTCACGTCTTGTGTGGAGAGCACCGAGAACCAAACCGACGAGACCACCGCAACCGAAGCAAGAACCTGCATCCACTTCAAACTACGACGGGGGCCCGTTGGGTAACGACCGATAAGAACGAGCGCTGCGATGGTAATGACGAGAAACGTGCTGATTACAACTTGAGGAACAAGTGGCCAGGTACCCGATATGCGGGTGCGGCGCGCCGATTGAAAATCATCCACTTGCTTCAACATGCGGTTCAAGTCGCGATCATTTACAACATCTGCTTCTTCAATGGAAATGATTGCGCTACGAATATCAAGAGCCTGTTGTTCGGCCGAGTCACGTTTTATTTCAACAGGAGCATCTAATGCAGTATTCTTCACGCGCTGTTTACGCTGCAATGTGGAGTTGTCTACCGTGAAGCCTTTGATTCCGGTTGCTGATAACTCGGTGTCGCTAATGGTTTGCACGTATGTAGTGATTTTTGACAATGCATCTTGCAAGGTGTCGTTTTGCTTGTAGTCCAAAATGGTTTCAGATAATGCAGACAACGAAGCGAGTTCATTTTTCAAACTTGAGTTTGCAGAGCTTGCACCTTGCCATGCTGTGACGTTGGCAAAAGACCCGATGAAAATGAAGGCCGCGCCAACAAACCGCATTGCGGTGGTCATGACGTTGTCGTCATCTCTATTGACAACTTCTTGTTTCTGCGCAATGTACGCAAGAGGCACAACTACCAAGAGGGCTGGGATGACCGAGACCAGAAGTCGAACGAGGAAAGACGATTGCAAAAGTGATTCGTACATAAGCCTTTGATATTAGGCAAATCATTGCTTGTTGTCAGAGCACCAAAGTGAACAACGGGTAAATTGGCCCCCGAATTGTTAGTCAACGAAGAAAGTGCTGCGAATTTCCCCGCTTGGTCCGTAGACCGGCTCGTCTTTGGCCACGAGGTACATGCGATTCCAAGCGTTTGACGGCTTGTTCGATACCAGCAATACCTTCATTGCCTCGTAATTGGCATGTAAGAAATGTGCTGCCAAAGACTCTTGGTCTTCCCACAATTCATAAACCTGAATACGGGTATCGATGCTGGGGTCGGCGGCGAAACAATATGCGTGGCACCCTGCTTCGTCGGTGCGAGTAGCCATTTGAATCGGAGCCGACTGAGCTACCACCGCATCACGGATTTCAGAAGTGGCGTAATCGAGGTGTGCTGCAACAACAATCATCTCTGCACCTTAGTGTGGTGGGGTGACACAGTATAAAGACGTAAACGATGGCGACACCACATGGCGCTTCGAAACCGACTTTCTGCAATCGAACTGGACCTGCATTTGGGGTCGTGGATGCAAAGGCATTGAATCCACCGCAGATACTGAGAAGTTGCACGGCTGCTGCTCACTTGGCGCAGAACTTGATGGCGTCGATGAAGCAATGGATCTTGCAGCACATGCTGCTCTTTTGTCTCCTGAACACTTTCAATTTCATGCACATGCCGCCGAGCAGGGAATATTCAAAGACTCATCGAAGAGCGCAACGCGCGTGGTCGATGGAGCCTGCATCTTTTTGAACCGCCCAGGTTTTGCTGGCGGGTCTGGCTGCGCACTGCATATTGCAAGCGAGCACTTTACCGAGAGCCCAACAGAGTGGAAGCCTTCTGTGTGTTGGCAATTGCCTATCAAGGTTGATTGGGAGCTTCAGCCCGACAACACCGAGATTGCAACCGTGCGTAGATGGTCGCGTGCCGACTGGGGCGAACATGGGAAAACCATGGCGTGGGTCTGCACAGAAGGCGACGAGGCATACGTAGGTGCTACGCCGGTTATTGAATCTTTAAAAGATGAATTAACTGCACTTGTCGGCAACGACGTATACGTTCAGATTCGCAGAAAACTGCAACCCGAGTAGCGCTTCAGATCTTTTACCGCCCACTCACTACGGCAGACTAGAGAGATGGGGAAATTACCAACAATTGCTGTTTGCTATATCGCTGCTGTCGATGACTCACAGTTAGCAGAGCGCCGTGGGCCAACGCGCATGACCGATGCATTGCCCGAGTACAACATTGTTGACATGCGCGACCGCACCCCAGAAGATTTGTCGCCAAGCGAACTCGAGCAACTACAAGATGTAGAAGTTGCCTTCATTCTTTACATGCCCGATTGGCTTTTATCCGCGTGCCCCAAGTTGAAGTGGATCCACTCGTTTATGACTGGGCATGACCATATTCCGTTGCCTCAATTAAAGGAACGTAATATTCGCCTCACAAATGGTGCTGGCACTGCCGCAATTGAAATTGCTGAATTTGTTGTTGCACGCGTTTTGGAACACTGGAAATTCTTTCCGCAAATTGCCGCACTTCAAGTGGAACATAAATGGAGGCCTGTATTTGGCCGCGCACTGAGCGATGCACACATTGTGCTGGTGGGTTATGGGCCCATTAACCAAGAGGTAGCCCGACTGCTGGCCCCATTCAACATGCGTGTTACTGCCGTGCGCAGGTCGGCCACTACCCCATCACCGGGGGCAGACAAAGTGGTGGCATTTGCCGATTTGAATGCTGCAATGCACGATGCCGACATTGTGGTGGCGGCAGTGCCATCGAACGACGACACCACGGGGATGTTTAGCGCAGAGAAGTTTGCAGCGATGCAAAAAGGGTGCCTTTTCATCAACGTTGGTCGCGGAACCGCAGTAGTAGAGGCAGACCTTATTGCATCACTTGAATCGGGTTACTTAGGCGGAGCCGCTGTTGACGTTGCTTCAGAAGAACCACTTCCCCCAGACAATGCCCTGTGGAATTCTCCAGTACGTATTTCAGCGCATTGCTCAGCAACCCTGCCCAACACCATGCGCCGCGTACATGAACTGTTCTTTCGCAATATTGCAAAGTTTGCGACTGGCGAACGATTTGAAAATGAAGTTGACCTGTAAGAACTATTTCTAACGAAACGCGCTCATCACTTCCTGTGCAAAAAACTGCACGGCGGGTTCCCAGGTTCCCTCTACGCGTGGCCCATTGAAATATAAAGCCAGTTCATCAAACTGAATAGCGTCGTGCCAACGTTGAATTTCGTCAATGCACATTTGAGGCGTTCCGGCAATTGCGCGGTCACGAACAAATTCTTGAAAACTCACTTTTTCACCGTCAGCGACACGCTGCAGTACGGGGTCTTCCCCATCGCCTCGAGTACCTGCGTGCCAGTAGTACTTGTGAAACTCCAAAGCGTGAGCAAACCATTCTTCTTCTACTTGCGCCTGCGTTGGTGCCGCCCACGTTTCACGCATCAAACAGATATAGGGCTTCACACCGGCTTGCGCACACTGCGCTCGATAGCTTTCGGCAAGTTTTTGTACATATGGCAAGGTCTCCATGGGAAGAGAAAACCAACCATCGGCAACGGTGGCAGCACGAGAAATTCCGCTGCGCGAAGTACCGCCCGACAAAATCAGTGGGTGCGGCTTTTGCACGCACGGCGGGTCGACAAGATTGTCGGGAATATGGAAAAACTCTCCATCGAACCCGTGACGCCCTGTTGTCCATGCTTTTTTCATTACTTGTAAAGACTCAGTCAGGCGTCGGCCTCGACTATGAAAGTCGACGTTGTACCCCTCGTACTCATAGGGGCGATAGCCCACGCCGACGCCCAAAATGGCACGCCCACCCGACACTTGGTCGAGTTGTGATACTTGTTCAATCACATTGGCTGGGTGATGCAATGCAGCTAAGTAGATTCCTGTACCAAGGCGAAGTTTTTCGGTGCGAGCAGCAAGTGCACCCATCACCACAAATGGCGCCGATGCATCGGGGGTCTCGCTAGTGAATGAGTGATGACCTATATAACCCGCATGCATGCCAAGTGTGTCGGCCATTTCTGCAGCACGGAGCATGCGCTCGTATGGTTTACTGCTCCCCGGCTCTATGAGCCGAGGAAGAAACATACTGAAGCGAAAAGGCGCCACCTAGAGAACAGTGACAGTGCCGTTGTTGCCGTCGACAGTGACCATTGCGCCGTCGGCAATACGCACTGTTGCATCGGCAACCGACACAACGCAAGGAATGCCAAGTTCGCGCGACACGATCATTGCATGACTACCAAGCGCACCCACATTGACCACAACAGCCGATGCCGTAATGAACAACGGTGCCCATGATGGGTCGGTTTGTGGTGCAATAAGCACGTCACCTGGGTCGAAATCGTCAAGCGCACCTGGGTCGAGAATGACTCGTGCCCGGCCAGTGGCAACGCCACCAGAACCGGCAACGCCAATAAGCACTTCACCTTTTTCTGCACGGGTGGCAGTGGAGTTAATGCGCTTTGCCCATGTACTAATAGGTGGGCATACGCCATCAACTGCAAACGGTGGCTCTAAATCGAACAACGCACGATGCCCAATGGCACGTTCTGCAAAAATGTCTGTGAACTTTTCTGGTTGCACACTGAACTCATTGAGTTCAGAAGCGAGCACCATGAACACGTGCTCAACTTCCTTCAGTTGACCCTTGGCAACGAGACGCCTGCCCACTTCACGCATTGCTTCGCGAATTTCGCCCACAATTTTGATGCAGTTGGTCTTGTAGCGCTCGCGCCCACCAAGGAACACTGTTGACGACTGCATACCAGCCTCAAACATGCCAAGCGTTTCTGGGTCGCCAGCTAATTTTGCACGAATATCGGCTGCGATGCGGTCACGTTCGGCAACTGCCGCGCCATGACGCAGCACGGGGTCTTGAGCAGCCTCACCGAAACGCATGCGGTCGATAGCAGCGAGCGCGATGTCTGGCTTCGATTCCCATGACGGAGCAATTGCGTCCCACTCTGCTGGACCACGTGAGCCGTAGTTGAAGAGGAAGTCGTCGAATGCAACAACAAACTTCTTCACTTCTGCAGAACCACTTGCACACAAGCGATCGTTCAGACCTTGAACACCGGCTTCAAACAATGCCGTGACATCTTTCGATTCGCGAGCAAGACGCGACAACTTCCACATGACACGTGGCGGCACCGACGAGTCGGCTTCGATACCGGCGAGCAGGCGAATGGTCAGCGATGGGTCACCAAGTGCTTCGCACACTGCACCCAAAACACCTGGGCCAACCGATGAAACGGTTGAGGCAATCATGCCGGTGTCGAATGCTTGGCGGATGCACGGGAACATGGCACGCACACGGTCGAGCAATGCCTTGTGGTCGAGCGTTGCAAAGTCGGGGCGTGTTGCACGCAAGTTGTCGGCCATTACCTTGTCGCGGTCGAGTTCAGGGAACGACGGCGTGCTGAGGGTCCACGCAGCGGTCTCTCCTAATTTTGCAGCATGCTTTTCTGACTCGTGCCATGGCTCTGCTTTGTATGGCGGAACAATTTGGCGGTCATCGAAGAAAGCTTTGTCGACAATTTCTGGCGATGCACCTGGCATACGCGCACCGAACAAGCGGATGTACGACAGTGGGTTGTATACATACCCACCGAACACACCAAACATGGTGGGGTCAGCTGGGTTCTCTACTTCGTCCCAGTCGAGAACGCCCATTTCGGTGTAGGCATCAACTAATGCGCGGCCAAGGCCCTCACGCAAGTAGGTAGAAGCGAAAAACGGTGAAGCTGGGTCGGGGAATACGTCGGCCGCGTTACCGCGGGTCCATGCTGGGAAACGTACGCCTGGGTCTGTGTCAATAATCCAACGGTCCATAGATTTGAGCATATTCTCAAGACACCAATTTCAAGCAATTGACCTCAAAAGGAACGCACTTCTATGAGATGGAAGTACCGAAAAGCTTCCCTACTGCCATGGTGAGACCGATTGCAACAAGCCCACCAAGAACAACGCGCACAATAGGGCGCACTGGGTGTGCTCCACCTGCACGGGCACCGGCAGCCCCAAGGCCAAGCAACGCAACCACCACAATTGCAAGCGTCACCACAATGCGATTACTGGTTGACGAAATAGCGATGGCAACGAGTGGCACAGCAGCACCAACAGCAAAAGCAGCCGCGGAACCCACCATTGCCTCAATTGGCTGAGCACGTGAATGCTCGGAAATTCCGAGTTCTTCTGCGAGGTGAATTTTCAATGCATCGCCGGCAGTGAGTTCTTCCGCAACTTGTCGTGCCAAATCTGGGCTCAAACCTTTGTGCACATAAATCGCGGTGAGTTCCTCGAGTTCATGCTCGGGAACATTGGCAAGTTCCCACTTCTCTTTGGCAATGTTCGCGTCTTCAGCATCTCGTTGTGAGCTCACGGAAATGTATTCGCCAAGCGCCATTGAGGCTGCACCGGCAACGAGACCGGCAAGACCCACCGTCAGAATTGCGCTCCGCGAGGCGCTAGCTGCTGCTACTCCTAAAACCAGACAGGCTATAGAAATGATGCCGTCGTTAGCCCCGAGCACCATTGCCCGCAACAAGCCGATTCGCAATCCGCCGTGACCTTCATTGTGAGTAGCCATATTTCAAAGGTTAGTGCAGGAACTTCTCTTCATGCCGAGTACAACCCCATGTTGTGCACGGTTTAGTGTGTTGCTTATGGAAGTACGGGGTTTGCACCATGTCAATGTCAATGTTCGCGATCTCACTGAGGCGCTCGACTTCTATGTACAGGGCCTCGGTTTTGAACCTTTTCAACGGCCCGAAATGCAAATACGTGGCGGATGGCTGCGCATGGGCGCCCACGAACTTCACATTATGGAAGTTGCCAACATTGTTCCCGATAAAAAGCAGCACTTTGCGCTTCTGGTGAACAGCGTTGATGATGCATGCAAAGAGTTAGACGAAAAGGGCATTTCTTTTCGCCGCATTACCAATACCGAGGGTCGCAGCGACCAGTTATTTCTCCACGACCCCACCGGTAACCGCATTGAAATTCAGGAATAACTCATGAGCAACCAACTTGTTATCGATTCTTTGCAACGCCGCATGAAGGCAATGCATTCGCTGTACCACGATGCAACAAGCACAATGACTGTTGAGCAGGTCAACTATTTTGAACGCGAAGGTGTCGTGCCTATTGCCTTTTGCCTCTTTCATATTGTGAACATGATTGACGCTTCTTTTATGTTGATGACCGGCGCGATGCCCATTTGGAATGACGAGTGGGCAAGCCGAGTGCAAATGAGCATTAATGACCATGGCAAGCACCGAACCGTAGATGAAATGGTGAACCAACGCATTGGCAACTACCCCGAGTTCATTGCGTATATGAACGAGGTATTTACACGCACCGAGAAGTGGCTCGAAACACTCGACCCCGCCGAGTTAGAGCGCGTTGTTATTCCCCGCCCCTTCCCGCCACAAATTGCGAGCACCTACTCTGCACGCGTGGCAGGCGAAGTTGGCATCACTTTGCTCGATGCCGCCGAGTGCTGGATCTACCAACACGGTCTACGCCACATGGGCGAAATTGAGCATGCCCGAGGTCTTGTTGGCCTGCAGGGAATGACATCTTGAAATGATTTTTTGGCGTACCATTTCTTTATGAGCGAAGAAATGACTGTGCCGCAACAAACCATCCAGCGGGAATGCGACCTCTCTGAGCAGTGCATTCATTGTGGTGCAAGAATGCGCCAAGAACATGCGCATTACCGTTGCCCACAATGTGGCAACCGCGATGCATGCTGCGAAGGTATTTACTAAATTAGCTAGCGAGTGCGGCAGCAATTGCCTGCGCACCAGCAAGGAAATCTTGACGTGCTTGTGCGTTCAATATGCCATAGGCAGGAGCAACGAGTTTGTCGGTCAGTTCTTCAGCAGCCACCATGCGAGCGCGAAGATCATCGTCAATCACTGGCGCATCGGCTTCGGTCCAGCCAAACATCTTGATGTCGTTCGGACGCTTCACAAAGTGAGCAGTTTTTGAATCGATGCCTATTGCACGCAAAGCCAATAAGTGTGCGCTGCCACGGAATTCTCTGAGAACCGTTACCAGTTGCATTGCACGGCCAGGCAGGTCGCTCACTAAAGGCTCAGTTTTAATGGCTGCATACAAAGTAAGCCCGTCAGGGTCGGCTGCATTGTTGACCGCATCGGCTGCTGCAACAAAAGCAGCGAGGCCGGCGACATTGCTCAACTTGTTGCGACCATGTTCTGCGCAGCATTCCAAGTGCGCCTTGCCTGCAACGCGTGGTGCAACTTTCGCTTTGGCGCTTTCCCATGCTCCACCAGAAACTGCTGGGTTGAAATAACCAAAAGCGGAAGCCAATGCGGCTCCATCGCAGTCGCCGAGCGGGCCACCGCGACCCGCAACATAGAACTGCATGCCATCGAGGCCGAGTTCTGCACCTTTAGCTACCGTATGGTCCGCGAAGTAATACGCCCAACCCGAGTTGCCAATAACGGGGCATGCTTCACGAACAAAATCTTCTGTGGACATCTGTGTTGCGCTCATGGCCCAACATTAGTGCGTCAGAGAGTTATCTCTTATACCGCACATTCCGAGTCGCCAACAGCGGCAACGAATGGGCCCGTCTCGCCGTAGTCGATGTAGAAGTCTGGGTTTTCGCTAGGCGCTGGGAAGTAATCGAGGTCGCGAAGTTCGTCGGCAACTTTGTCGACTCCCCCAACGCGGTCCATCCATGTGCGGAATGTTTCGCCAGCAAAACGCTCGCCAGCAAACCTGCGCACAACACGGGCAACTGCTTCAGGGGCTGCCTTTGCAGGAACGCGAAGTGCCTTTTCACCAAAGTGAATTTGCTCTTGACCCACGTAGCCACCAAGCAACATTTGATACCCGGGAGCCGACTGCCCATGAGCACGGCGCTCTGCACCAAAGAATCCGATGTCGGAAGCATGATGCTGACCACAGCTGTTTGTGCAGCCAGAAATATTGATGCGAATTCCGCCAACTTCGGCAAGACCTTGTGCTTCAAGTTCATCGCCGATTGCCTTAGCCAAACCACGCGATTGTGTAACCGCAATGTTGCAGGTGTCGGCACCAGGGCATGCCACTACGTCACGGGCAAGTTCTGCACCTGGGCGGGCCATACCAATTGCATCGAGGCGATCGTAAAGTACGCGCAACTTTGCTTCAGTGAGGTTACGGAATACAACGTTTTGACGGTTCGAAAGTCGAATGTCTGCGCTCAGCTCACGTTGCATTGCAGCTAACGCCGTGAACTGGCTTGAAGTGATGTCGCCCAACTCGGCGTAAGCAATTGCGGAAATGGTTCCGTTTGCAGTTCCGCGAATAACGCTTGTTTGCACCCAACGGTCAAAGGGGTCACGAGCTGTCATTTCAACGCGTACGCCTTGGCCCATTGTTGTTACTTCGCCACTTGTTGCCTTGCCTGCGGCTTTATCGCCAGCGGCCACAACTTCCGGTGGAATTCCACCTGGCCACGATGACGAAGCAGGAAGCGTGAGACGAACTTTTTGCACGCGACGGCGAACTTCGTCGATACCGAGAGTGTCGACAAGCCATTTCATGCGAGCACGCAACTTATTTTCACGGTTGCCGGCCTGGTCGAATACGCGCAGTGCTGCCTCAATTGTTGGCATGAGATCTTCACGTGATGTGAAATCTTCCAGCGCCAATGCGGGATGCGGGTTTGCACCTAACCCACCAGCAATGAAAATGCGAAAGCCTTGTTCTACTGCACCGTCTTCGTTGGTGCGTGTGGTTGCAACCACACCCACGTCGTTGAACATTGCTTGCCCACAGTCGGTGGCGCAACCAGAGAAGTTCACTTTGAATTTACGTGGCAAACGCTGCCCCAGCGGGTTACGCACAAAATGGCGGAAAACCGCTTCGGCCCAAGGCGTTACATCGAGGTGCTCATGTGGGCATGCCCCAGCAAGATGGCACGCCATGACGTTGCGCACGGTGTCGCCACAGGCTTCACGCGATGTGAGATGCACTGCGGCAAGGTGACGCAAAAGTTCAGGCATCCGACTCAGCTCAACAAAGTGGAACTGAATATTTTGACGGGTCGTAATGTGGCCCCAGCCGCGTGAGAACTCGGTGGACAAATACGCCATGAGGTCTAGTTGTTCAGGAGTGATGGTTCCGGCGGGCAACTTAATGCGCACCATTTGGTTTGTGCCACCTTGGCGCTGACCATAGACACCATTGTTCAGACGCATCACACGAAAGACGTCTTCACTAATTTCACCGGCAAGATATTGCTCAATTGCTTTTTCAAAGCGATCAATATCGGCCATTTGTTCAGCATCAAGGTCTCGCGGTGCTGCAATGACTGGTGGTATTCCCACGAGGTGCCTCCAAATGGCCAAGTGACGGTGCCGAGCAAAACCCGACTAACTAAGTCAACATTATCGGGAATCACCCCTAAGGGCAATGCCTACGACCGAAAAGAGGAGAAAATGGCTAGAGGCCGGGGTCTTCTCCCATTTCGCGCAGTGCATCGCGCAAGGCGCTGCGCAACCGACGCACATGTTCGGCACTCAGGTGGGCAACAAGACCCGTGCCAGGCGAGCCCACCTCTTCTGTGGTGAGCACTACTCGGGGCTCGGCATCGTCGTAGTCGTCACAAATAGCCACTGCCCATGAGATACGCATCGCATCGTCATCACCTGCAGGAACATCGGAGCTGGTCATGGGGTAATCGTCAATGGAACGTCGCATGTCACACAGCGTTTCACATTTTGAACCACATCTGTGCATCTCAGGTCATGCAAAATATATGGGTGACTCTTCAGAACATTCTTGGCATTGTTGCCTCCATCTTGACAATGCTGTTCATTTGGCCACAGGTGATTCTTGTGTATCGCAGCAATACCGTGGAAGGCCTCTCACCCCTCGGGGCACTTCAGGGAATCTGCGGGTCAACACTGTGGAGTGTTTACGGCTTATCGCAAAGCGACGTTGCCGTGGGTGGCTCGAACTTTCTTATTGTTGTTGCAATATCCCTTCTTGCACGGGCAATGGTGAAGCACGGAACACTCCCCGCTTCGCGCCTCTATGTCACCATTTTTGCAATCACTGCATTCTCATTCATATGCGTGTCTGTATCGCCAGGGGTAACCGGATTCATTGCTTTTGTTGTGGGCGCATCATCGGTCTTACCTCAGACCTTCACCTCAGCAAAATCTGACGACCTCAGCGGCGTATCGCTTCCTACCTATGTTCTTCTCTTTTTCACCGCTGTTGCGTGGTCTGCATACGGATTCATCGTTGAAGATGCCCTTGTTGTATTGCCGAACGTCGTCGTTATTCCCTGTGCCATCTTCATCGGGGCGAAAATTATTCGCACCCGCAAGACCAACGTGCGAACATTGGTCGATGTCGCTTGAAACCGAGTACTCCCCTAGTTCGGTAGCCCACCACAGCGTGCCGTGGTACATCGAACAATATGAAGTAAAGAGTTCTGCCGCGAGAAATGCGCTTGGTGACAACCTGCAAAAGGTTTCTTACGGAACCCATGAAGATGAATACTTGCTTCTCGCTAAACACTCTCCCAACGCTCCCCTGCTTGTCTTCATTCACGGTGGGTACTGGAAGGCCCTTTCTGCAGATGAATGCTGCATGTGGGCAGGTGATGCCCTTGCTCAAGGAATCAGCTTTGCCAGCATCAACTACACGTTGGCCCCACGGGCAACCCTTTCTCGCATTGTTCAACAATGCCGCACCGCAGTGCAGTGGCTCCAGCAGCACTCCGCTCTCGCCCCTTGCAGCACGGTGGTATCGGGCTCATCGGCAGGTGCTCACTTAGCGGCAATGTGTAGCACTGCAGACCCCAACAACAATTTCATTACCGGTGCAGTTCTTTTGAGTGGCGTGTACGACCTTCGGCCACTGCTACAGACAACAGTTAATGACCCATTGCAACTCACCGAGAGCGACGCCACAGAGCTGAGCCCACAACTACACCCGGTCTCGCCTATCAAAAAGGTAGTTGTTGCGTGGGGCGAACACGAGACCGCATCCTTTAAAACGCAAAGTCGCAATTACGCACACCACCTCACTGAAGGTGGCTGCAACGTTGTGCAATATGAAGCAGAAGAACGCGATCACTTCAATTTGATCTACGATCTTGTGACGCCAGCAACGCCTCTTGGCGAGGCAACGCTTCAATTACTTCACTCGTAAAGGAAACCATTCGGCCATGTCGCTGAGCTCATACTTTGCACAAGCAGAAAATTTTGATGCTGCAAACCCACTTGCGGCTGCCCGTCAACTTTTTGATTTGCCCGATGACCAGCGCTACTTTCTTGGCAATTCGCTTGGCCCGCTCACACACACCGCTCGTGAAGCCATGAGTCAGGCCGTTGACGCTGAGTGGAAAACAGGTTTGGTGCGCACATGGCACGATGGCGACTGGTTCGACCTTGCCACTGCAACGGGTAACAGAATTGCCCACATTATTGGTGCGCCAAGCAACAGTGTGATTGCAGGAGACTCCACTTCTGTTGCTCTTTTTAAAGTGCTTTCTGCTGCGGTGCAAAAAAATGCCACCCCAACACGCAATGTGTTGCTGTGCGATATTAATAATTTCCCCACCGATCGATATGTGGCTCGCAGTGTTGCCGACCTTTTCCATTTGCAATATAAGGAGTGCGCTGTTTCAGAAATGGCAACTCGCTTCAACGAGAACATTGCAGTTGTCACTGCCTCAATGATTGACTTTCGCTCTGCAGAAATTCACGATGTTGCTTCCATCACCGCAGCCGCGCATGCTGCCGGAGCGCTCACAGTGTGGGATCTTGCACACGCTGCGGGAGTTATTTCCTGCGATGTTGAGCGTCACGATATCGATTTTGCAGTTGGTTGTGGGTATAAATATATGAATGGCGGCCCAGGTGCTCCTGCATTTATGTATGTTGCCCCACATCTTCTTGCAGAAGTAGAGCAACCCATTCCTGGTTGGTTCGGGCACGATGCTCCCTTTGCATTCGAAGACACATACAGACCCGCGCAAGGCATCGCACGTTTTGCTAGTGGCACTACCAATATCTTGTCGATGAAGGCCTTACATGGTGCATTGGAAGTTTTTGAACAATTCCCCATTTCCTCTATTCGCGCTGGCTCCATTGCGCTTGGCGACTTCTTCATTGCAGGGTTCGATGAGCATCTGTCTGCGAGCGGGTTCTCATTAGGTTCTCCTCGCAATAGCACTGCTCGTGGTGGGCATGTTGCGCTACTCCACGACAGAGCTGAAGCACTGACCGCAGAGCTCATCAGTGACGGTTTCATTGTCGATTTTCGCCCGCCCAATGTCATCCGTATTGCTCTGAGCCCATTGTTCTTGCGCTTTAACGACATCGCTGCGCTCATTGACCGCCTTCATGGCGCCCTATAACTTCCCCCTCGCAGGAACCCACACGGCCTGAGTAGCGTTGTCGCATGGCAACAATTTTGGCTCACATTACGGTTCAAGACGGCAAAGAAAAAGAGTTTGAAGAGGTGCTTGCACGTCTCTGGAACTCGACCCATGACAATGAAGATCATGTGCTGCGATACGAATACTGGCGTGGTGCTGAAAAGAATCAGTACTACGGGCTCTTGTCGTTTAATGACTACAACGGATTTCTGGAACACCAGACCTCAGATCATCACGAGACCGATGCCAAATTGCTCACGCATCTGTTCACCGATTTTCGCGTTGAATGGATTGACCCCATTGCCACGGCATCGCCACTTCCTGAAACAAATATGCAGCCACTCCCCGCCGATGCCGGTGACCTATGGAAGGCATACCATGAGCGCATGCCAGCGGCAGTTGCAACATGGTGGTTAGCGCTTCGCGCCCTCAATAAGAAATCGTGACGAAAATGAGGTTCCTCACCTCTAATGACGGCACAATATTGACGTGACTGTTTCCGATATTTTCGATGCCACCCAGTGGGATGACGTTCCTCAATTTCACTTCACCGACATTACGTACCATCGTGCAAAAGCTCACGGAACAGTTCGCATTGCCTTCAATAGGCCAGAAGTGCGCAATGCGTTTCGCCCACACACGGTAGATGAACTTTTTACAGCGCTCGATCACGCGCGGCAAAGCAGCGATGTTGGTTGTGTACTTCTCACCGGAAATGGCCCTTCGCCCAAAGATGGTGGCTGGGCATTTTGCAGCGGTGGCGACCAACGCATTCGCGGCAAAGACGGCTATCAATACGTTGAAGGCAACGACATTGCCGACCGCGACCCTGCGCGCATGGGGCGCCTCCACATTCTTGAAGTGCAACGCCTCATTCGCTTCATGCCAAAAGTTGTTATTTGTGTTGTGCCTGGTTGGGCCGCAGGTGGTGGCCACAGTTTGCACGTAGTTGCCGACCTCACCATTGCGTCGCAAGAACATGCCCGCTTCAAGCAAACCGATGCCGACGTAGCAAGTTTCGATGGCGGCTACGGCTCTGCATACCTCGCGCGCCAGACGGGTCAGAAATTTGCTCGTGAAATCTTTTTCCTCGGTCGTGAGTACTCTGCCGACGATGCTCACCGCATGGGCATGGTCAATGCAGTTGTTCCTCACAGCGAACTTGAGAGCACTGCTCTTCAATGGGCCAAGGAAGTGAACGAAAAGAGTCCTACTGCTCAACGCATGTTGAAGTTCTCTTTCAACCTCATTGACGATGGTCTTGTTGGCCAACAAATTTTTGCAGGAGAAGCAACGCGGTTGGCATACATGACCGACGAAGCTGAAGAAGGTCGCGACTCCTTCTTAGAAAAGCGTGATGCCGACTGGTCACGCTTTCCCTGGTACTACTAAATAATGACCATTCGTACACGTTTTGTAGAAGTCGTTACCGACCCTGCACTTGTACCGTTTCGATTTCGCGAACGCCAACTCAATAACCGCCCTCAACGCCGCGGTGATAGCGAAGGGGCGCAGTTCATTGCCGAGGGCGACCTCGTTGTATTGCGCGCTTTGGAAACAGGCTTTACTCCCAACACCATTTTGTGCGACCCCAACCAGGTACATCGCTTAGAGCCCTTTCTGCATTTGCTTGGCGACACTGAAGTACTCGTTGCTGAAGAAAGCATTCGTCGAGAAGCAACAGGCTTAGCTCTTGCGCTCAGCATGGTTGGCCTCTTTGTGAAGCCGCCAGCTTCCGACATTGCAACACTGCTGAGCAAGCATTCACGCATTGTGATGCTTTCTCAAATAGACAACCCCACCAATGTGGGTGCCATTATGCGCAGCGCACAGGCATTCGGGTTCCACGGCGTGGTGCTTGATAGCGAAACATCTGACCCTTTCACGCGGCGAGCACTACGCGTTTCCATGGGAACTTCATTCGATGCCAACATTTGTCGTGTTGCTCAGTTAGCCCCAGTGCTTGAAGAATTTCACGCCAATGGCTTCACCAGTTGCGCGCTCACCCCGGCACGCGACGCACACAACATCGCCGACATTGACCCAATTGAAAAATTGATACTCATTCTTGGTTCTGAACGTGAAGGTCTGGAAGCAAGCGTTATGAATGCCGCAACAATGCGAGTGCGCATTCCAATGGCAGAAGGAATTGACTCACTCAATGTTGCGGCCGCAGCCGCGGTTGCGTGTTACGGCTTAACTAGCCGCAGTGGTTGATCGTTGCGCAGGTGCTCGGCAGCCTTCACGAAATAATCAACGAATTTTGCTCGCGTTTCATCGCTGAGGTTTGCTTCACTGACCGCAGACAACATGTGCAGCAACCAGTGATCTCTTTCTAATTCCGAAATGCGATACGGCATATGCCTTGCACGCAACATGGGCTGCCCGCGTTCTTCGTTGTAAGTAGGTGGCCCACCCCAATATTGGGCGAGAAATAATGCCAGCCGATGAGCCGCTCCGTCGAGGTCATCAATGTCGGGGTACAACGGCAGCAGTACTGCATCGGTACGAATTCCCTCATAAAAACGAGCAGCGATGCCATTGAAAAATGGCATCCCCCCTACTTCGTCGAAGACGGATACTTCCGCATCGCTCACGAGAATTCTGGGTCTTCCCAACCGGGGAATATAGCTGGCAGCCCATCACTCACCTTGTCGGTGAATACCGCAGCACGCTTTTCCAAGAAACTCACAACGCCCTCTTTGGCATCGGCACTGCGCCCACGCATTTGAATACCACGGCTATCAACACGGTGCGCTTCCATGGGGTGATCGGCACCCAACATGCGCCACATCATTTGGCGCGACAACGCGACAGAAACTGGCGATGTGTTGTCGGCAATTTCTCGTGCAATGGCATAGGCCGCAGGCAACAAATCTTCAGGCTCATGAATACTGCGCACAAGACCACCAGACAATGCCTCTTCAGCGCTAAACAGACGCCCGGTGTAGACCCATTCAGCAGCTTGGGAAATGCCCACCAACCGCGGCAAGAACCACGATGAACATGCTTCAGGAACAATGCCGCGCTTTGCAAAGACAAAACCAAATTTTGCTTTCGTGCTCGCCAGGCGAATATCCATGGGCAATGTCATTGTTGCGCCCACGCCAACTGCTGCACCATTGATAGCGGCAATAACTGGCTTCTTTAATTCAAAAATTCGCAGCGAGACGAGGCCACCGCCGTCGCGAACCACACCACCTTTGTCGGTGATGTCGCTTCCGCCTTTTTCAAACGTTTTACCGCCACTCGACAAGTCGGCTCCGGCGCAAAAGGCTCGGCCACTGCCCGTCATGACGAGAGCACGAATATCGTCATTTCCGTCAACTTCGTCGAATGCGACTTTGAGGTCACGCACCATCTGATTAGTGAATGCATTTAATGCATCTGGGCGGTGCAAGGTGATGGTGGCGATGCCATCAGAAACGTCGAACAAAATATCGGTAAAAGTCATTCCCCTTTTTACCTGAATCTTCTGCGTGGCTGCGTATTGGTGGATCTATTTACACATCAAGGAATCGGCTGGCAGCAATTCCTGAACCAATTGCACCGGCCAAAGCGCCAATAATGAGCAGCATCACCATGACTCCGTTGACGTAACTACCGGGAACCACCAGCGCACTGATTCCGGTGCCTGGCTTGAACCCAGCCACTCCACTTGTCCATGCACGATTCAGGGCCCACAGCCCTCCACACGACGCAACACCACCGATGAGACCTTGAAGGAGCCCTTCCAACATGAAGGGAACACGAATAAACCAGTTGGTGGCTCCCACCAACTTCATGACTTCAATTTCACGTCGACGCGCGAACATGGCTGTTCTGATGGTGTTCCAAATGAGAGCAACTGCAACACCTAAGAGCACTACCGACATGACAATGGTGACTGTGCGTACAAAGCCCGACAAGGTGGAAATGATCTGGAACTCATCTTCGGCGAGCGAGACCCCTTCCACTTTCGGAAGCCCACGATATTGCTCGGCCAAACTGCGCACGAGGGCTGCATCGCCAGTAAGTGGAACCACTTTGAATTGCGTAGGAATAGTTTCAGGCGTGAGCAAACTCAACAAGGTCGGGTCGCCCGTGAAAATGACTTTGGCTTCTTCAAAGCTGGCTGCCTTGTCGAGGTACTTCAACTTCTCGAGGTCAATGACTGCCGGCTGGCTTTTAATAGTGTCTTCAATGTAAGCAATTTGTTCGGGGGCAGCATCTGACGCCACGAACACAATCATTTGCACATCACCCTTCCAGCGCACGAGAAGATTGTCGAACCCGCGTTGAATGAGGAAGGTAGCACCAACCAGCAACAGCGATATTGCAGATGTGACTACAGCAGCTGCTGTAAGGGTGAGGTTACGACGGAAACTTGCCCAGGTTTCACGAAAGGCGTATGCAATGCGGCTCCACATTATTCGTACACCCCTCGCTCTTGGTCGCGCACGAGAACGCCACGATCGAGTTGAATAACCCGCTTACGCATCATGTTTACAATGCGGTGGTCGTGTGAAGCCATAACAACAGTTGTTCCACTGCGGTTAATGCTGTCGAGTAATTGCATGATTCCTTCGCCCGTTGCAGGGTCGAGGTTTCCTGTAGGTTCATCGGCCAACAAAATAAGTGGCCTGTTAACAAATGCACGCGCAATAGAAACACGTTGCTGCTCGCCACCAGACAACTGATCGGGCAAGCGGTCGTGCTTATCTTCAAGACCTACTAGTTCAAGAACCGCAGGAACTTGTTGACGAATCACGTGACGGGGTTTGCCTATAACTTCGAGAGCAAATGCCACATTTTCAAATACGGTCTTGTTTGAGAGCAATTTGTAGTCTTGGAAAACATTTCCCATACCGCGGCGCAAATACGGCACGCGGGAGTCGCCTAGTTCGTTGATGTTGCGGCCAGCGATCCATACGTCGCCGCGCTCTGGACGTTCTTGACGATTCATGAGACGCAACAGAGTGGATTTCCCTGAACCTGAAGGACCCACCAAAAAAACGAAGTCGCCTTTTGCGATGTCGAAACTTACGTCTCGCACCGCAACAGAATCGGTTCCGTACACCTTGGTCACATTGTCTAAGCGAATCATGACAAAGTGAACCTATCAGCACATTCGCAACTAGCCGTGAAAGTGCTTATTTTTCGTCGAGAGAGCGCCGCCAACGCAAAAAACCTTCCATAAATTCGTCTAAATCGCCATCTAATACGGAAGCAACGTTGCCATCTTCTACTTCTGTTCTGACATCTTTTACCATTTGATATGGCTGCATAACATAAGAACGAATCTGACTTCCCCAGCCCACTTGTGCAGGCTTCCCAGCAATGCGATCACGCTCCGCTTCGTATTCTTCTTCAATGCGCGCAGCAATCATTGCTTTGAGTCGCGTCATTGCTCGCTCACGGTTTTGCAATTGACTGCGCTCTTCTTGTGATGAAGAAACAAGACCCGTTGGCTCGTGAATGAGCCGCACTGCAGATGACGTTTTGTTGATGTGTTGACCACCGGCACCAGAAGCACGAAATACTTCCATGCGAATTTCGGCTTCGTTCACTTCAATGTTTGGCGCATCCATAACTGGCCACACCTGTACAGAGGCAAAGCTTGTTTGCCGGCGGCCCTGGTTGTCGAACGGGCTAATGCGTACCAGGCGATGAGTGCCTCGCTCTGAGGTCATGAGGCCATAGGCGTAGCGGCCATGAATAGTGAAGTCGGCAGACAATATGCCTGCCTCAGTGCCCTCAGATATACCGCTTAATTCCACGGTGAACCCACGACGTTCAGCCCAACGCGTGTACATGCGCAACAACAATTCCGACCAATCTTGCGCATCAACGCCGCCGTCTTTCGCGTTGATTTGAACGATGCAATCGACCTCATCGTGCTCACCCGTAAACAAGCTGCGTAACTCTAGGGTGCGCAGTTGTTTCGATGCACGCGAAATACCGTCTGCCAGTTCAGGCTCTTGCGATGCGTCATCTACCTCGCGTGCCATTTCGTGCAGCACATCAAGATCGTCAACCACAGCAGTTAGCCCCAAGAACTCGTCGAGATCAGACTTGATATTTGAATATTCCGTATTCACCTTTTTTGCAAGGTCTTGATCGTCCCACAAATCGGGGCGCGTAATTTCAATTTCAAGTTCGCTGAGACGTGAAGTATTTTGCTCTACTTTTAAATACAGAGCAGCTTCGCCTAGTCGGCGCCGGAGATCTCGTAGGTCGTCGGTGAAGTCACGCATGGAGAGAAAAGCCTTGGTTTGGTGTCAGGCAGTTTTGCCGTGACACACCTTGAATTTTTTGCCCGAACCACAAGGGCACGGAGCATTGCGCGGAGTTTTATCAAATTCACTTTTCACTACTGGCGTGTTGCTGACCGCACGAACAGGGGCGGCCTCGGGCGGTAATTCACCATCGGCAATTGCAGAGGCAGCAGCCACATCGAAGCCAGAAGCTGTGTCGTCGTCGGATGAGGTTTGGCGAATGTTCTGCACAGTGGTTCCTGCGGCGTCGTCTGACACCACTTCCACGTGCATTACGTACTTCACGAAATCTTGTGCAATGCCCTTCATGAGAGACCCGAACATGTCGTAGCCCTCACGTTGCCATTCGGTGAGCGGGTCTTTTTGACCCATGGCACGCAAGTTGATGCCTTCTTGCAGGTAGTCCATCTCTTCAAGATGTTCGCGCCAGCGTTGGTCGATAATGCGCAACATCACCTGACGTTCAATTTCACGCATGACCGTTTCGCCAAGTTGTTCTTCGCGTTGCTTGTAGAACACTGCAGCATCGGCCATGACGAGGTCGTAAATATTGTCGGTCGACGAGGCTTGCTCGAGAAGAGAAACCGCAACTGTTGTAGGCCAGTAGGTGGCGAGGTCGCGAGTAAGTCCGTCGAGGTCCCATTCGTCGTCGGCTTCACTCACGCAATACGCAGCAATAAGAGAATCGACAGCCTCTGAGAGATACTCCATTGCGGCGGCGTGCAGGTCGAGGCCGTCGAGAATTTGGTCGCGGCGCATGTAAATAACCTTGCGCTGCTCGTTCATGACCTCGTCGTATTTGAGAACGTTCTTACGAATTTCTCCGTTGCGTTGCTCTACCGTGCTTTGCGCACGTTCAATGGCCTTAGTAACCATTTTTGCTTCAATTGCTTCGTCGTCGGGCAATGCACGAGACATGACCCAACTGAGTGCACCTGTTGCGAACAAACGTAAGAGCTCGTCGTCGAGTGACAAATAGAAGCGACTCTCACCTGGGTCGCCTTGACGACCGGCACGACCACGCAACTGATTGTCAATACGACGGCTTTCATGGCGTTCTGTACCCAATACAAAAAGCCCACCAGCAGCACGAACTTCATCGCCTTCTGCCGTGCACTGTGCCTTGAATTGCTCTGACAAAGACGCATATCGGGCTTGTGCCGTGGCACGAGAGCTTTGGAAGTCGGCAGGCATCTGAGCCAATGGAACAGGAAGGGCGAACTCATCGAGCAGAGTTTCTTCTGAAAAACCTTCGGAGAGTACTGCTTGGCGAGCGAGACCCTCGGGGTTTCCACCCAAAAGAATGTCGACACCACGCCCAGCCATGTTAGTTGCAACAGTTACTGCACCTATGCGACCAGCTTGAGTAACAATGTGCGCTTCTCGGCTGTGCTGCTTTGCATTCAACACTTCGTGCTTAATACCGCGCTTGTTTAATTGGCGCGAAAGCTGCTCGCTCTTTTCCACGCTGATAGTTCCTACAAGAACCGGCTGACCGTTCTTGTTTTTCTCAACAATTTCTTCAACCACTGCAGCAAACTTTGCGTCTTCATTTTTGTAAATGAGATCGGCCTGATCGAGGCGCTTCACAGTTTTGTTTGTTGGAATAGAAACAACTGCCAGCTGATATGTGTTGACGAGTTCTGCTGCTTCAGTTTGAGCAGTACCCGTCATTCCAGAAAGTTTTTTATACATGCGGAAGTAGTTCTGCAAAGTAATGGTGGCAAGAGTTTGGTTTTCCTCTTTAATTTTGACGCCTTCTTTGGCCTCAATTGCTTGGTGAATACCTTCGCTCCAGCGACGACCTTCAAGAATGCGACCCGTAAATTCGTCGACAATTTTTACCTCACCACCTTGGATGATGTAGTCCTTATCGCGCTTGTACAGTTCTTTCGCTTTCAATGCCACTTGTAACTGATGCACCAAGTTTTGCTGCACTCCGTCGTACAGGTTGCCCACACCAAGTTGGGCCTCAACTTTTTCAATTCCTTCTTCAGTGGGAACCACTGTGCGCTTCGCTTCATCAACTTCGTAGTCAACATCACGTGTGAGTGCCCGCACCACCGAGGCGAACCTGTAATACAACTGTGCAGCATCGGCTAAACGACCTGAAATAATGAGCGGGGTACGTGCCTCATCGATGAGAATGGAGTCAACTTCGTCAACGATGGCGAAATTGTGTCCGCGCTGAACTTTTTCCTCCAACGAACCAGCCATGTTGTCGCGCAGGTAATCGAAACCAAATTCGTTGTTGGTGCCGTAGGTAATATCGGCTGCGTAGTCTTCACGTTTTTGCTGTGGTGATTCGCGGTGACCTGGAACCACAAGACCAATGCTGAGACCTAGCCAGCGATGTACGCGACCCATCCACTCTGAGTCGCGTCGCGCCAAATAGTCGTTGACAGTAACAAGATGCACGCCATTGCCCGACAGGCCATTGAGGTATGCAGGCAAGGTAGATACAAGAGTTTTTCCTTCGCCAGTTTTCATTTCGGAGATCCAGCCAAAGTGCAATGCTGCCCCGCCCATGAGTTGCACGTCGTAGTGGCGCTGCCCAAGCACGCGCTGTCCGGCTTCACGCATGACGGCAAATGACTCGGTTAAAAGATCTTCAAGTGATTCGCCATTGGCGATGCGCTGGCGGAACTCATCGGTCTTACCGCGCAAGGCGTCGTCAGACAATGCAGCAATAGACACCTCGAGGGCATTGATTTCCGGAACAAGACCTTCGAGGGCCTTAACCTTTTTGCCTTCGCCGGCCCGTAGAACGCGATCAAGAATACTCATTAGGGCGAAATGCTACCTGCTAGGGGTCGCGGCGACCGCCCAGCATTCCACTAATTCCACCCCAATACTGCGAAATGCGCGCCGAACTCCATGCAAAGTTGCCCCTGTTGTCACGACGTCATCTACCACCAGGACTTTCCGGCCAGCGGCAACTGAATGCGCTCGGAAAGTGGGTCCTATGAGGCGCTGTTGGCGTGATCTGTGTGTTTGCGTTTCATGTGTCATTCGGCGCAACAGATTTTTGACTGGTATACCTAATTGTTTACCCACTTCACGTGCAATGAGTTCTGCATGATCCATTCCACGTTGTCGAAGATGTTGAGTTGTTGTGGGTGCCCATGTGATGTAATCGAAGTCATAGTTCATTGCGCGTTCACGCAAAATTGCATCTGCCACTAGCTTTGCGAGTGGCTTAGCGAACTGACGCTGGTTGCGATATTTCAATGAGATCACCGCCGTTCGCACATCTCCTTCAAACACGGCAGCGGCACTGACATAAAATGGCAGAGTTGCTCGATCTGGAATTTGAGCGATCAGGGCAGATTTTCGTGTGAACACCTTTTATTGTGTTCATTGTCGCAGGTTGATGGCAGTAACATTCGCCAATGCCTTCAACGAGCGCTCCTCGGCCCTTGCGCGAGCGATTTGTGGAACGACTCGCTCGATGCGCTGCCGGGCTCTTTTGCTTTGGCGCCGGAATTGCCTGCTTTGTGCACAGCAACCTAGGTGTTCCGCCATGGGACGTACTGCATCAGGGCATTAGCGAAAAAGCCGACATCAAAATGGGTACGGTCATCATTATTGTTGGAGTGGTCCTGCTGCTGGCATGGATTCCATTGCGCATGAAGCCTGGTATTGGCACCATCATGAATGCCATCCAAATTGGGCTCGTGGAAAACGTGATGGAAGATCTGCTTCCGAACTCCGACCTCATCGTTGCTCGCGTGGCATATCTCATTGCGGGAATGCTCTTTATTGCCTTTGGCTCAGGGCTTTACATTGGCGCAGAACTTGGGTCGGGACCGCGAGATGGCCTCATGCTCGGTTTAAATAAACGCTTTGGAATTTCAATCCGCCTCGCCCGCACCACCGTTGAAATTGTGGTGCTAGTTGTCGGGCTCTTTTTGGGTGGGTCAATAGGGCTCGGAACTTTTGTCTTTGCCTTTGGCATTGGGCCACTCGTACAAAAAGCATTGCTCGCATTGCGCATGTCCCCGTCGCTGAACGAATCAGCGACAGGGCAAGCACTAGAGATGTAACTCTTTTTAGTAGCGGTAGTTCTCGGGCTTGAATGGGCCCGACGGGTTGATGCCTAAGTATTCAGCCTGCACGTCGTTCATCTGGGTGAGCACTACACCGAGTGCATCGAGATGCAATGCAGCAACTTTCTCATCAAGTTTTTTTGGCAAAACATAAACACCAAGTGGGTACTTTTCGGTGTAGTTAAATAACTCAATTTGGGCAATGACCTGGTTGGTAAATGAGCAGCTCATCACAAAGCTTGGGTGACCTGTTGCGCAACCCAAGTTGACCAAACGACCTTCTGCCAAAACAATGACAGCATGACCATCGGGAAACGACCATAGGTCTGTGCCGGCTTTCAGCTCATCACGAGTTGCCCCGCTGCGGGCCAAACCAGCCATGTCGATTTCGTTATCGAAGTGGCCAATGTTGCACACAATGGCATTGTGTTTCATTCTCGACATGTGTGTCACGTCAACAATGGCTTCGTTTCCTGTTGCAGTAACAAAAATATCTGCTTGGCCAACAACTGATTCGAGAGTATTGACTTCATACCCTTCCATTGCTGCCTGCAATGCGTTGATGGGGTCAATTTCCGTCACGATGACTCGTGCACCTTGACCGCGCAAGCTTTGGGCACAACCCTTACCTACGTCGCCATAACCACATACAACTGCGAGCTTTCCAGCAATCATGACGTCGGTGGCGCGGTTAATGGCGTCGATGAGGGAATGGCGACAACCGTAGAGGTTATCGAATTTGCTTTTGGTCACGCTGTCGTTCACGTTGATGGCAGGGAACAAAAGTTCATTATTCTCTGACATTTTGTACAAGCGCTTCACACCTGTAGTGGTTTCTTCGGTAACGCCCTTAATGCCTTTAGCCATAGTGGTCCACTTTTGTGGCTCCGACTTCAAGCTGCGCTGCAACAAGCCAAGAACAATGGCGAACTCGGGGTTTGATGCCGAGGTGGGGTCGGGAACAACTCCCGATTTTTCAAACTCCACACCTTTGTGAACAAGCATGGTTGCATCGCCACCGTCGTCGAGAATCATGTTTGGGCCATCGCCATCGGGCCAAGTCATCATCTGATCGGTGCACCACCAATACTCTTCAAGAGTCTCACCCTTCCATGCATAACAAGGAACGCCTTGTGGGTTTTCTGCAGTGCCATTAGGACCAACTACTACTGCAGCTGCTGCATGGTCTTGAGTAGAGAAAATATTGCAACTTGCCCAACGCACTTCTGCGCCTAGCTCTACAAGGGTCTCAATAAGTACTGCGGTCTGAATGGTCATGTGCAATGAACCAGAGATGCGGCAACCCTTCAATGGCTTTGTTGGCCCGAACTCTTTGCGTAGTGCGCGAAGGCCTGGCATTTCGTGTTCGGCAAGATGAATTTCCTTGCGACCAAATGGTGCAAGCGCAAGATCTGCAACACGGAAATCACCGCGTTGCGCAAAAGTGCTATTTGTGGACATGGAGGAACCTTTCGGGGACTGTCGATATAAAGGGAAAGTACCCGGGCTGGGGCCTGCTGGCTCCGGTCTTTCAGCCCGACTAGTAAATACTAGTGCGCAATGAAGGTGGGTTGAATGTCTTCTGCGGTGATTTTTGCCATGATGCGGGCATGTTCGCCTGCATCAACGGTGCGCGATTCAGAAATGAGCATGACAGGTATGCCTGCTTTCACGTCGTAGATGCGTTGTAAACGGCTGTTGTAGAGAAGCGACTCGGATTCCACATAAAACAGTGGGCCTTTGTCTTCCGGGCAGGCCAGAATTTCTAACAATTTTGCGTTTAACGACATGCTTCTACCCTAGCCAACATTTACTGGGGTTACTGCTACGCGTTCTGAGTAATGAGTGAAAGCACTTCTGATACACGCTGATCGCATTCGTCGCGGTTTTTAGCCTCAAGGTTGAGCCGCAATAATGGTTCAGTATTTGAGGGACGCAGGTTGAACCACCATGAGCCACAATCGACAGTGAGCCCGTCGAGACGATCACTAGAAAACGAAGCAAATGCTGCGCCCACTTTTTCAATTACTGCAAGAGGGTCAGTAACTTGTGTGTTGATTTCACCACTTGCGCTATAGCGCTCAAAAGGAATGCGAACTTGAGACAGCTGCTCACCGCTGCGGCTCATCTCGTTGAAAACATGCATTGCAGCAATGAGCCCGCTGTCGGCACGGTAATTGTTGAGGAAGTAATAGTGAGCTGAGTGCTCTCCACCAAACACTGCACCAGTTTCTGCCATCAGTTGCTTAATGTAGCTATGCCCCACCTGTGAGCGAATGGGGACTCCCCCGTATTCCGTAATGACTTCCGGAACTGCTTTTGAGCAGATGAGGTTGTGAATAATTTTTGCACCAGGATTTTTGCGCAACACGGCTGCTGCCAACAGAGCCGTCGTAGTGCTTCCCGATAAACCAATACCTTTTTCGTCGACAACAAACACTCGGTCGGCATCGCCATCAAATGCCAAGCCAACGTCGAACCCACCAGACACAACACGTGCTTGCAGATCTTTTTGGTTAGCGGGCTGAATTGGGTCGGCCGGGTGATTCGGGAACGTGCCATCGAGTTCCCCAAACATCACTTCAAGTTGCACCTGCGGAAGTCGTTCGCATACCGCAGGAACAACAAGGCCACCCATTCCATTTGCTGTGTCGGCAACAACTTTTAATGGAATGAGTTGATCTTGGTCAACAAAACTCACAACATGGTCGGCAAATGCGTCGAGCAAGTTGCGCTGCGAGAGTTGACCCCTGCCGGCAACCGACGCTGATGGCTGTGCCAATTCGCGCACTGCAACTTCACGAATAGCGTTGAGGCCAGTGTCGACTCCTACTGGCCTTGCCCCCGACAAGCAAAACTTAATGCCGTTGTATTGCGCCGGGTTATGTGATGCAGTGAACATTGCCCCTGGCGCATCGAGTGAGCCAGCGGCAAAGTACAACAAGTCGGTACTAGCCAAGCCAATGTCGATGACATTCACACCCTGCGACATTGCACCTTCGGCAAATGCCGCAACAAGTTCTACTCCAGAAGGTCGCATATCGCGGGCCACCAAAATAGTTGGAGCCTTTGCAAATTGAGCGAAACCGACGCCTGCTGCACGCGCTATGTCGACATTGAACTGATCGGGAACAGTTCCACGAACGTCATACGCTTTAAAAATATTGGTGAGATCTGAATGTTTCATCTCTTTATTACATTAGCGGTGGCATTGAAGTGCCATAACGATACGGGCCGCGTCGCCACCAAAAAATCACAATTCCGATGCCAACTAATGTCAACAAATAAGCAAGTTTGTCGATGCCGGTGGATGAATACTTCAATTTCACATTTTTTTCGGTGGGAATAACCACCATCATGTTCGGTGCAGACCTATACGGCCCTTTTGCACCAGAAACAGTCCAGTTCGGGAAATAACTCACCCGCACCAAAACGGGCACTCCTATTTTGTCGACCGAGAACGACACCGAATCTTGCGTGTGTGAAAAATTCGTAATGTTGACCAGCGGCAGAGCCACTGGAGAGATTTTCTCAACGGGCTGAACAATGTCAACACTGCGCGAGGAACTGCCTGGCTCGCCGACTTGGCGATTGAGGTCTGCTGCTACAGAGACACGTTGCCATTCCTTTGGACCATCTGCAACAGGAGTAGCAGTCCATTCATCTGTGTTCTGCAACCAGCTTGACCCCAGCTCTAACCACCGCTCACGCTGATCGCCAGAGCGCTCTTCAACGACAACTGGCTGCACAGTCATTGGCACTACCCAATCGCTATTTGCAACTTCGTACACCACCCATGGCCCACTTCGTGCAACCTCGGTGAGATCTTTTTGTGTCTTTGCTTGCGTGACAGCTTCTGGCGTGTAGGCCATGTAATAGCGCACACCGAGTTCTTGCAAGTAATGAACACCCTTTTCGGCATTGTTGTTGTCGTAACGCAATTCGCGAACAGGGTTGCTACTTTGTTTCGACATTGCAGCAGCACTGATGAAGTGATACGGCGTTGTGCCGGCAGCTTCGAAGAAGAGCCCCTCTTGCGAACCAATACAACCGTCGGTCCAGAACGGCAGCAACATGAGCGCCATTGTGGTTCCATATTTATTGAGATCGCCGCTGTTTTCCCACAGTGCCCGACCACAACCCAAAGCGGGGTCTTCACCTAGTTTTTTCATGGTCTGAACAATGCCTTCGTACTCGCCATAGGCAGGTTTGCCTTCATATCCATCGAAGTTCCAGCGCGCCCACCCATCGACAAAGGCTTTATTTCCTGAAGCTCCACGGAATGGACCCCATGAATATTCCGACTTATCGTTTGCCCCTGCTGTTACCGAGGCGAAAGGTAACTGCTGGAACCGAAATCCAAAAATGCATAGAACGGTGACCGCAACTGCCCACGCAGAGGCATTGCGCACAACTCCAGCGGTCACTTCTGCCGAAGAGTGTTGTGCTTTTTCCTCTCGCTCAAGCATTGCTAAACGCACCACCGATGCAATGACGGCGTAAATGCCAATCATCATGAGCATGTAGCGCAGAAGATACATAAACGGCAAGAGTCGCGGATTCCACAAAAGACCAATGACCGGCAAACTGTCGCGGGTGATGTACACCCCTGCAAATAGTGCAGTGCTGAACACGCCCATCCACATGCCAAATATTTTTTTACGAACGATGCACGCAACAAAACCGATGATGGCAAAGGCCATAACAAAGAGATCCCAAAATACGGTATGTGGGAAAAACATGACCCAAAAAGAATCGGTTGCACCACTTGGTCGTGGTTCATATTTCATGTCGGTCAT
>CAMCZG010000020.1 GCA_945886445.1 Bifidobacterium breve
CAGAGAGGTCTTGTTCACTTGTGATTCAGGTTGTTGATTGTCGCTAGACACTGCAGTGGCTCCTGACCTCGTTTCATCAATTATCTACTGAAATCGGGCCGTAAACACTAGCGAGAGCAAACAACACGAAAAGTTCCTATTTAGGACTCCCGCCGTGTAGCATTTTGGCAGTCAGTGCAACTGCTGCAGCGCAGTTCTATACAGAGGGAGCCCCCAACATGAAGGTCTGGATCGATCAGGATTTGTGCACAGGTGATGGTCTTTGTGAAGAGATCGCCCCTGACGTGTTCACTTTGCTTGATGACGGCTTGGCCTACGTCAAAGAGGGTTCCAAGGTATTTGCAACCGCTAAAGGTAACGCTCAGGGCGCCGACGGTCTTGCAGACTTCCCCGATAGCCAAATTGACGCCGTTGTGGAATCAGCCGAAGAATGCCCCGGTGAATGCATCTTCATTGAGCCGTAATTGGCCTACTGAACATCTCCAATAAATCTGGCTACTGTTAAAAATCCTGTGTGAGCGACCATTCTGTGGTCTGGGCGTACTGCTTGGCCCTCTATATGCCATGTGCGATGCAATACTTCTAGCGTTCTCTCGCTTGTCCAGCGCTCGTCAAAGGTTTCGCGCACTCGAACTGCCTGCGTGATGCTTGGCGTATAGGCCACCAAAATGCCGCCGCGTTTCATTTTTTGTGTTGCATGCGGCACCACGAGCCATGGTTCTGGCAGATCTAAAACAACACGATCAAGATCGGTCGCGTCAATCCCGTCGTAGCAATTGCGCAGTTCCACGTGGTAATTCTTGAGAGCTTGCTCACCTAAGAAGGCCCTCACGTTTGCAATGGCGCGATTCGCAAAATCTTCACGTAGTTCGTAGCCAGTAATAATGGCCCCGGCGCGCAACATGGCCATAGATAGTGCACCAGAACCTACGCCGGACTCCAACACTTTGACACCTGGTCGAATATCGGCGATCATCAAAATTGTTGCAAGATCTTTTGGATAGATGACTTGAGCGCCGCGAGGCATCTCCACCACAAAGTCTTCAAGAGTGGGGCGCAAAACGAGATAACGCGCTCCTTTAGTGGATACCACTTCCGCGCCATCTAAGCATCCAACAATGTCGAGATGCGGCACAAAGCCGGCATGGCTATGAAATTCTCCGGTACTGACGAGGTCAATGAGATAGCGCCGTTTTTTGCGATCTACCAGCATCACCTTTTCGCCGAGCACAAAACCTTGAGAATCCATTCCCTTAGTATGACTGAACTAAACGGAACTTCGGCACGGTTGAGACGTATTAATGGGTCTCAACGGTTGCCTCGCGCGTAATGAGAGTAACTTCAGTGTGATCTTGAGTGCGCACTAAACGGCGCACTATGCGAAATATCAAGTAAGCACCACTTACCTTTCGTGAACGCCTGAGAGCCGATGTCAGCAGTCGCTTTCTGAAAGGTATTCGCCCTATAAGAACATATAAAGCCAACGAGCCCAAAGTGGAATTTTTGAACTTGCTCATTTTTGGCGGAATTGAACCCGAGTGGATCGACGCGCACCGCGACGTCGTCCGAACAGATAACTACACAACATGAGTACAACGCTTCCCACTGCAGCCAACGTGAGTACCGTTTGTTTTTTATTTTCAAGTTTTCCCTGGAAATCTTCTTGCAAATGTGCGAAACGTTTTTCCAAATCTTCACGCGAAATACGTTGATTTGCGGTCATAAAGAATCCTTCTTAATGCTAGTGAGTGCAAAGGCCACCACTATTCCACATGCCAATACACCAACAAAGTAGGAAACAAAAGACCATGAATGTTGGAAGGAATCGCCCAACACATCTTGAGTGACGCGAACTACGCCTAACACGATGAATACAAGACCTGTGCAGATGAACGCCATTGACGCAAGACCCCACAGAATCCAACGCAATGCGCCACGTAAAGGCTCGATGGTCTCTTGTTTGGCGTATGACACGACAAGGTCAAAGACATCATCATTTGAGGAGGGAGAAAAACCCATGTGTGCATTTGTAGCAGCGAACTCCTCGAATTACTCCAAAACGCTACGGCAAGACCCCAACAGCAGCCGACAAGCTTCGCGCTGGATAACGAGACAGATCGAGCCCTAACGCGTCCCAAAGAGGTCGGTAATTCCCCTGGTCGGCGATGGCAGTGCCATTGAGAATGAAGGCGAAATATAGGGCGTTTCCCTCTTTCTGAGGCAAGTAACCACTGAGGGACTTCACATTCAGCAAAGTACCGGTTTTTGCGCGCAATTTGCCCGCAACAGGAGATTTGTTGAAGGTATCAGAGAGTGTTCCTGTTGTTCCCGCAGTGGCAAGACCGTGGCCGAATACCGCGGTGAGTTCTGGTCGAGACAGTAGCGATACAAGTAAGGAACATGTCAAACGATTATCACGTGATAACCCGGAACCATCTTTCAGAACATAGTTCGTGAAACCCCAACTCGTTAAAAGCTGATTTGTTGCTTCAAGACCAGATTCTGTGGTTCCTTTGCCGTTGTGTACGAAACCGATATGACGTAACAAAATCTCTGCAGTGTTGTTGTCGCTGTTGGTGAGCATCTCGGCAATGACATCAGTAAGAGGAGCGGAAGAAATATTGGCGATCTCAGAGTCACCCTCGGATGCTTTTCCGTCAGCAGATGCTTCACCAGTTACTACAACACCCAGTTTTCGCAGAACCCTCGTCATCTCAGTTGCCGCGGCAAGGCTGGGGTCATCGGGTTTGATGGGGTTCGCAACTACAACTCCATCGTTTACCATCAGTGCGCCGAGTGGGCCACCCTCTACTCCCCTCACCCCAGATCCCCACGAAGCTACGTATCGACTTTGAGAAAGTAAATCATCGTTACCAACGACTGAACCTTCGACAGTGCGTATACCTGCAGCAACTACACGTTGCGCGAGCACCTCAAGTGAAGTGCGTTTCAAGGTAGGAAACTTCTCCATCTGTGCGTAGTCGCTCGTTGTTAATAACGGATCCCCTCCGCCCACGAGAGTGATGTTCCCCGTGACTTTCGACCCGTCAACCTTGCCGAATACTCGAGTAGTGAAAACCGTCGACTCTGGAAGCAAAGTTGCCGCGGCGGCCGCGGTGACTATTTTTTGATTACTGCCGGGAATAAGTAGTAAGTCGGTTCGCTTCTCGTACACAGCGCTATTTCCCCGCGCAACTTGAAGACATGCCTTCCCTGGCAATTTCTCGGCAAGACCCGAAAGATCTTGAGCAAGTTCTTCTTGAGATATTTCGTCCACGATGTTCTGTGCAGCGCGCCGCGATGAAAGTACTGGAGTTGTTAAACTTTTTATTGAAACAACATTATTTCCAGCAGTTCGCTGAGCCAATGAATTTCCACCCAACCACAAAGTAATGAAAGGTAGTGCGCCGAGAACACCAACGACTCCGAGTACAAGCCCAGGCCGGCGCGTACGACGCTGTCTGCTCGGACGCGAAGTTTCGGTCATTGATGAATAGTAAGGTACGTCGAGTAGCGGACCATATGAGCTAATGCAGCCACTGCTCTGTGACCACTAGGGAAGCAATACCGATCTGTTTCACGTACCGTACGCGGACCAGCATTTTGCGGGTCTGCTATTGCTAATTCGCTCGCGATGAGTATTGGTTTGCCAGTTTCTTTAATGAGTTCATCGGCGGCTTCGGCAAAACGAGCATCTTGGCGTTCGTGGTAAGCCACAATGCGCTCCAGGCCGTGGTCGGGATAAAACTTTCCTTCTTGCATTAACCGAGCCTGGTTCGACTGAATACCAATACCGAGATAGATGACAGCGTCGATATCTGGATGTCGAGCAATAAGCCCCATCACTTCTGGAATGGTGTCGCGAGTCTCTCCACCTGCGCAATCGACTGGGTTGCTCTTACTCCAACGCGGCGGAAGCTTTTCATCGATAGCCGCCTTCAGGTCTTCGGGTAGATCCACCAATGTGAGTTCTTGGGTTGACATCAGCGCATCGGAAGTGACCACACCCCATCCACCTGCGGTGGTTAAAATTACTGTGCGTCCGCCTTTGGGCAACGGTTGAGTAGCAAAACATGCCGCTGTATCGAATGCTTCTTCAACATTCTTTGCCCTGCTGATACCGCTCTGGCGACACGCCCCATCGAATACTTTGTCGTTTGCCGCGAGAGCACCTGTATGGCTAGCTGCTGCTTTAGCCCCTGCTTCTGTTGCTCCACCTTTCATGACAACCAATGGCATTTTCATTGTTACTTCCTGAAGTTGCGCCATTAAATGTGATCCGTCGAAAATGCCTTCCAGGTAGGCGAGTCCAACTGATGTTTCTGTATCGGTTGAATACCATTTCAAGTAATCAGCCACCGACACGCAAGCGGCATTTCCGGCAGAGACCGCACGACTTACTCCGACTCCACTTTGACGCGAATAATTCAGGAAACTGGAAACGAAGTTTCCGCTTTGACTAGCAACACCGATACGGCCACGAGGAGGATACGGCGCAACGATCTGCGCACACAGTTGCGATGGAGTACTTACCACGCCTTGGCCATTTGGACCCGCGAGCAAGATTCCTAGTTCGTTAGCTAATGAAATGAGTTCCTTTTCTAAGCGAATTCCTTCATCTCCAGCTTCGCCATAACCAGCAGAGGTGAGAAAGGCGGCCTTAATACCCCGTCGTGCGCAAGCACGAAGAATTTCTGGGTTCGCGCTACTTGGCGTACATACGAAAACAAGATCTGCAGCGTCTTTGGGAATGTCATCCAAACTTGCCACCGTTTGTATTCCTAGTACCTCTTCTTTAGAGAGGTTGGTACCAAATACTGCTCCGGAATAACCACTTGCCAAAATATTATGAACAGACACAAATCCAAATTTGCCTGGATGACTAGAAGCACCAGTGACCACAACACCCTTAGGCTCGAAAAGGGCACGGAAATGTTCATCATCTAGAACCGATGAAGCAATTGTTTGATTTGTTGGCGTGGTGAATGCGTCTTCAATTTCCACGAGTGCATCCACAGCCACCACTTCGCCCGTACTAGTAACAAGTAATGGGTTGAGATCGATAGATGCAATATCGGAGCGTTCAACACTGACATTTGACAATGCCAATAACACGCGCACCAGTGCGTCAATAGAGACCGCAGGTTCACCACGAAATTCTCCAAGCAACTTTTGCGAACGTAGTTCAGCCACCATTTCATGGGCATCATGTGAACTCAGTGGAACCGGGCGAAATACAACGTCTGCGATTGCTTCTGCCAGAACGCCACCAACTCCAAGCATGACATTGGGGCCAAATTGAGCATCGCGAACAACGCCTGCAATGAATTCTCGGCTGCTTTTGACCATGGGAGCAATAAGAACTTCCACTTCCCCATCGGCAGGTACAGCCGCAGCAAGTAAATCATCGACAGCCTTACTCACGTCGTCATTTGTCTGAAGATTCAACTTGACGAGCCCACGCTCGGTTTTGTGTGCAATTGATGGTCCGCAGAGCTTTGCTACCACAGGCAAACTCATTTGAGCCAATACTCCAGGTACTTCGGAGCTGCTAGCGACGACTCTCTCTTGCAAAATAGGGAGACCATGCCGCGCAAGGATTTCTTTACTGGCGAATTCTGACAAAGTGCTCATGGCGAAAGATTAGTTCTTTAACCACAATCAACTGGGCTCACAGAGTGCGCCTTGAGTATATTTCCTTCCATGCATCTCGTTTCTAGCCTCTTCATGGACAATTTTGAAACTCGACAGGTTGCGGGTCCAGCCACTCGCATCGATATAACAGGGGCATTCTTCTCGACAGTTGCACAGGGTGATCTGCCGCTCACGATCACACCCCATTTTGTCGCTCTCATATTCTGCGAACCTGACGAAAAAGGCGAGGGAATCTTTGAGGTTGTTTTCCGCAAGGGCATTTCACATGACAGCGAGCAAATTGCGCGCAACGTCAATCCATTTCGCGTTGACCCGGGGAAATTCACCTATCGACTCGTGCGTGCCGAACTTGAATTTACAGAATATTGTCAAATTTTCGCTCATTGCCGCCTCAATCAAGATGCGTGGCACATCGTGCCGTTAACCCTTCTCCCCCCTGTCGCCGATTAGTCTTTTGTTGTGACAACAGCACCTTCAGTCGGGTCACTCGACCTCGCATCTTTCGATGCAAACGCAATTGCCATTATTCGGGGTTTCGCCATGGACGCACCTTTTTATGCGAAAAGTGGCCACCAGGGAACGGCAATGACCCTTGCTCCTCTCGCCCACGTCTTGTATTCGCGTGTGATGAACCACAACCCAGCCGACCCACTGTGGTTGAACCGCGACCGATTCATTTTGTCGAATGGTCACGCTTCCATTTTGCAGTACGCGAATCTTTTTCTTAACGGCTATGGCTTGGAGATTGGCGACATTAAAGACTTTCGTCAATTGGGTTCCTTAACCCCTGGGCATCCAGAGGTTGGTCACACCACCGGAGTTGAGGTCACGACCGGACCGCTCGGCCAAGGTTTTGCAAATGCAGTTGGCATGGCAATTGCCGAATCTCATCTACGCGCCGAACTGGGCAGCGACCTCGTTGACCACCACACGTATGTGATTGTGGGTGATGGTTGCTTGATGGAAGGAATTAGCCACGAAGCGGCATCTTTGGCGGGTCATTTGAAGCTCGATCATCTTGTAGCCATTTTTGACGATAACAAAATCACCATTGATGGTGCATTGGACCTCACTTGTTCAGACAATGTTGCTGAACGCTTTCGTTCGTACCAATGGAACGTTATTGAGTGTGAAGATATTTCTCAAGACTGCGACGCATTAGAGAAAGTCCTCTTGCGGGCTAAACATCATGTTGGTCAACCAACACTTGTCATTTTGCCAACGCGAATAGGCTTTCCATCGCCAGATTTCGCCGGCAAGCATGCCGCACATGGAAACCCATTTCTCGAAGATCACATCGCTCGAACTAAAGAAGTCATTGGTATGCCCAATGAAGCTTTTTGGGCACCAACCGCAGTTGTTCAACAACACAGACAACACGCGCTCGCTCGCGTTAAAGACACATATACGCAATGGCAAAATAAGTCGTTAAAGAAGGCAGATGAAATTGCTGCTTACTCGGCTGGTGAAGTTCTTCAGAAGATGTCGGCTGTGCTGCCAGTGTTTGCAAGTAATGAATCTCCTGCAACACGAGTAGCTATTCAAAAAGTTCTTGAGGAAGCTGCGAAGGTATTGCCGCAATTACTTTCTGGTGCGGCCGACCTCACAGGCAACACCGGGGCAAAGCTCACTGGCGAAGACGCATTCAGCGCCTCTCACCCACAGGGCAAACAGGTGTATTACGGAATTCGCGAGCATGCAATGGGCTCAATAGCCAACGGTATGGCGCTGCATGGCATGGTGTTGCCCGTTGTCGGAACATTCTTCGTGTTCGCCGACTACATGCGACCCGCACTTCGCCTTGCAGCCTTAAGTAAAGCGAAGGTCATATTTATTTTTAGCCACGACTCGGTTGGAGTTGGCGAAGATGGGCCAACTCATCAACCAGTTGAACAACTGGCTTCTTTACGTATCATTCCGGGTCTCCAGGTCATTCGTCCCTGTGACGGTAATGAAACCTCCGCAGCATTCATGCAAGCCCTTGCCTTCGATGGTCCTACAGCGCTCATTTTGAGTCGTCAAAACCTACCCATCATCAGCGATGGCTCTGCTGTACAAACGGGAGCTGCAATTATTCGCTCTGTAAGTCAACCCGATCTTGTTCTCATGGGAACTGGCAGTGAAGTCGCTGTGTGCATAGAAGCTGCTGAAATTTTGGCGAGTCGAGGTATCTCAGCAAACGTGGTGTCAGCTCCGTGTTTCTCGCTGTTCGATAGCCAGCCAGCAGATTTCAAGGCCAGAGTGCTCCCCCACGACATACCCATTATTGGCGTTGAGGCGGGCGTTTCTTTTGGATGGGAAAAATACGTTGACGACATGGTGAGTATTGAAAGCTTCGGAACCAGTGCTCCTGGCGCTCAGGCGCTTGAGCATTTCGGCATTTCGGCAAGCAACGTTGCAGAACGGGCATTTCAACTACATTCATAGGCATGACTGAAAACTCAACGTCACGTCTTGTAGATCTATTTGAAAAGTATGGTCAAAGTCCTTGGCTCGACAATTTACGTCGTAGCTACATCACAACTGGGCAGTTAGAGCGTTATGTCGAGCTTGGGGTCAGGGGTTTAACGTCGAACCCAACGATCTTCCAGAAGGCAATTCAAGATTCATCCGACTACGACGAACAGCTCGCTCAATTATCAGATCGTCAGCTGTCGGTGGCCGACACATACTGGGAGCTTGTGCTCAAAGATATTGCAGATGCAGCCGATGTTTTCTCAGGTCTTTTCCATCAGAGCAAAGGTCAAGATGGGCATGTGAGCGTTGAGGTGGATCCTCATCTTTCTTACGATTCAGATGCGACTGTGCAAGCTGCCATACATCTGCGTAACCGACTCAAAGCGCCTAATGTTCTCATCAAGATTCCCGCCACCAAAGAAGGACTGATAGCGATAGAGAGTCTGGTTTCGCGCGGTTTCAATATCAACGTCACACTCATTTTTAGTCTGGATCGATATAAAGAAGTACTTGAGGCTTATGTTTCGGGGCTCGAAAAACTCGCCAAGCAATCGCCCGAGCGGATTAAAGATGTTGTGGGTGTAGCTTCGTTCTTTATTAGCCGCGTAGATGCAATTGTCGATACAGAACTCTCTGCATTAGGTACCGAAATGGCGTCTCAATTCTCCGGTAAGTCGGCAATCTTGCAAGCACAAATGGCCTATCTTCACTTTTCGGGCGTTTTGCAGTCGGAACGTTGGAAGAAATTGGAAGCCAATGGTGCTCATTTGCAGCGTCCGCTGTGGGCGAGTACGTCTACGAAGAACCCGCTCTTTAAAGACACCCTCTATGTGGACGAGCTCATTGGCCGTAACACCGTCAATACAATCCCAGAAGAGACGATGCTTGCCTTTCATGATCACGGTGTGGCGAGCCAATCGCTTGAAGCGAAGTCTGGCAATTCACCTGCGCTTTGGAATGAACTGTTGTCGACGGGCATCAATTTCGATGCGATCGCTCAGAAATTGGAAGCTGATGGTGTGCGCTCTTTTGAACAAAGCTTTGATGTGCTGCTTGAAGCCCTTGAGATAAAAATAGGGAAAATAGATGGCAAATAGTGCCGATAGAAGCAGCATTGAAGAGTTATGCCAAAAATTGATTGGAGAGCTCCACCCATATTTGGAGCAGCAAAAGTCTCACTTATTTCTTGAAGAAATAATCAGCGATTCTCTGCACTTTGTTCTCGATCAACCAAATGGGCTCGATGCAAAAATTCTGAAAACAACTATCCAAGAGATGCGAGCGGCTTTTAGTGTTTTTGCTCCATTTGCAGACAACAAGAAAGCAACCATATTCGGCAGTGCGCGGGTGCGAGAAGATCAGCCCCTCTATGCCCATACGGTAGAAGTGGCCTCTGAACTAGCCAGGCATGACTGGATGGTGGTCACCGGAGCTGGGCCAGGAATTATGGAAGCCGGAATGAAGGGAGCTGGTGCTGAAAAAAGTATCGGTGTGTCCATTCGCTTGCCGATGGAGAACGAAGCGAATGCTCTCATTGCAAACGATTCCAAGCATGTCAGTATGCGCTATTTCTTCACGCGAAAGCTCATGCTCGTCAAAGAGTCACAAGCCTTTGTGTGCCTGCCCGGCGGTTTCGGCACGCTCGATGAAACCTTCGAACTTCTGACTCTTGTTCAAACTGGCAAGAGCATGCCAGTCCCAATAGTTTTTCTTGATGCACCTGGCGACACGTACTGGGAACAGGTGAATGCGTTTATTCAAAATGAATTGGTGTCAAGAGAGTTGGTATCTGGGGCAGATACATCTTTGTTCTTTATCACTAACGATATTCAAGAAGCAGTGAGTGAAATTAGAAATTTTTACACTAATTATCATTCGCTGCGTTATGTCGGTAAATCTCTCATTATTCGTCTTCAGCATTTCATTACCGATCAACAATTAGAAATCATCAATGAAGAATTTCGTTACTTGTGTACAGAAGGATCCATTGAACGCACCGAGACTCATAAGATCGAGATCAGAGATAATGATCACCCTGAACTTGCTCGAATAAAATTCTCCTTTACAAAGGTCGAATATGGGGACCTTCGTCGCCTGATTAACAGATTGAACAGTTTCTACCCCATCGCGTCATCTTGAAGTAAACGAATGGTTTTTGCTAGGTGTCCCCTCGCCTTTTGAACCCTCTTTTCATGGGATATTGCATCGGTTTGACCGTCTAACGCATCTAAGAGAAGTGATTGCGATACATCACTCAAATGCTCGGTAATCGCTTCTAACTGCGCGACCACATCATCACATGTTTCTCGGAAATTACTCATTACTGACCTCCACCTGAAATCCGTGGTCTTAGGGACTGAGCTAAAAGGGATACTGGATGTGCAATTTCAACATCGAATCCGCATCCAGACAAAAATGATGAACAACCAGGATTCGCTGATGCTAGATAATGAACAGAATGAGGAGATATGGAATCAATGACACGGTCGATCTCGTCAATCTTGCGTTGACGAACTGCTGTAGCCATAACTGGTTGGCTGAAACTAAATGAGCCACCGGCTCCACAACACAGTCCGTCGTCTTCAAGCTGCGTAACTGTAAAACTGATCTCTAATAGTTCCTTCACCTCTTGTGAAATGCCTTGCACGTGGCGCAGGTGGCAAGGCTCTTGAACGAGCACGGTTTCATTTTGTCGTACCAGTATCTTTTGCAGATCTTCTATGTGTAGATGCAGCAATTCATTGATATCTAATACGACGCGATTCTCGGCAAGAGTTTTCTTCAACGAAGCAGAACAACCAGCTGAATTGACAACCATCATCGATGAGTTTGTCGGGCGCGGAATTTTGCTCTGTATTTTCTCCGCTACCTGAGCGAATCCTGCATGTTCGTGCAGGGCGCCACAACAGCCATATTCATCTCCAGAAACCTGCACTGAATAGCCAAGGGCCTCAAGCAAAGCGATGGTGTCTAAATGAACGTTGCGATACCAAGCATCCATTACGCACCCCGTGTACAAAAGCACTTCCCTCTTCGAGGAAGATTCGGCATCAATATTGAAATGTGGTTGGCGGAAATTCAATTTGGGAACGGGTAATTTCTGAGGAAATACTTTCAGTTTTTGCGCGACCGATATTGCACTAGTAAAAAATCGCAACGTGCGCATATGGGTAACTACATACAATCCGCAGCGCAAAGTTGCATCGCGCAAATTCCATCGGGTGTGTAATTCCGCTTTTACTGGTGAAATAATTTCGTGGTACTTCACGCCAGATGGGCACGCAGGTTCACACCCCATGCATTGAATGCAGGTATCTAGAGCAGTTACAACGTCTTTCGTGAGTTCCAGGTCGCCATGCTTCACCGAGCGGATGAGGTTAATACGTCCTCGAGGACTGAAAATATCTTCACCTGTCACTCTGTACGTTGGGCAATGTGGCAAACAGAGTCCACAATTAACACAGGTATTGAGATCTTCCTCGTTAACCAACTGGAAGCGACCTGCAATATTGCTCATGTCAAAAGGTCCCTCTGCGTGGCAATGTGTTTGTTCAATTTATTGCTGGGGTCAAATTGCTTGCGAATGCTGCGTTCAATGGAGTGAGGCATGTCGTGGGAAAGATGATGCAAACGATCCATCTGCAGGGAACGATCTAATTTGGGCATGTCGCACAATGCAAAACCGTTGAGGCGTGAGATTTCTTGATTCACGTCTTGCTCGTTGCCTTCCAATAGAACGAACGTTGCTTCGTTTACATGAGTGATTACCGCCGGTTTATACAAGTGGTTCACTTGATCTGAAGCTGTGGGGTCTACAGATTGAAGCCATTGCGATACCTGCGGAATTGGTTCTGTTCGCATTGTCACTTCCACTATCAAGCCCAAGAGCCCCCAACTTCCGACCACTAGCTTCACGAGATCGAAGCCTGAGACATTTTTAACGACTTGCCCGCCTCCTTGGTACAAGCTTCCATCGGCAGCAATAACGGTGCAACGCAAGACATTATTGGGCAGCGTGAGGTGATGAGATTCCCTTAATCCATTCCGACGGGTCGCAATGGCTCCTCCAATGGTTCCCCAATCAGGCACGACAATGCGCTGGTTCGCACGTTGTAACTCAATGTTGACATCCGCTATTGAGGTTCCGGCAAATAGAGAAATCATGAGTTCATCTGGTTCGTAAGAGATCAATCCCGCTGGCGCCTGAAGTACGCTTGCATCTGTATCGGCGGGAGCAACATCTGTTGAATTACTGCCAACTATGCAAACGGTGTCGCTCGAGGCCATTTGGTGCTGAAGGTCAGTCACAGCGCTTCCTAAATTTACTTCACTCCTCAACATGTCACACCCAACTTCCTGGCGGGATAGATGACATATCTGCGCATCCTGAACCTCGCGGCAACACTTTGTGTGGGTTCGAAATGCCTTCTGGGTCGAATGCAGATCGCAATTTTTGTTGGAAAAGCAGATCGTTCTCTGTGAACATCCATCTCATGAAGTCGCGTTTCTCAAGACCGATGCCATGCTCGCCCGACAATACGCCCCCAGCTTCTAAAGAGACGCGAACAATTTCAGATCCGGCTCGATGAACGCGGTCCATCACACCATCAACCCTTTTATCGAACATCAAAATGGGATGCAAGTTGCCGTCACCAGCATGGAACACATTCATCACTTGCAGTTGCTCTTGGGCAGCAATGATTGATACCTGCGATAGCACTTCAGCCAATTTCTTGCGGGGCACCACTGTGTCGTGCAAGTAGTAGTTGGGCTGAATACGAGCAATCGCCCCGAAAGCAGTTTTTCTTCCCTTCCAAATAAGCGCCCGTTCCGCAGAGCTTTTTGCAACTCTAAAACTTGTAGCCCCAAAACGATGAACAATGTCTTTGACCTCTAGCGAACCATGTGAAACTGAGTGTTCCAGCCCGTCAATTTCCACAATGAGCATTGCTGCAGCATCGAGAGGAAAACCTGCGTGCACGTACTCTTCGACTGCTCGAGTAATGGGAGCATCCATCATTTCTAAGGCACTGGGAATAATGCCGTGGGCAATAATGGCGCTTACTGCCATGGCGCCTTCGTGTACCGAGGCAAAACCGACAACCATGGTTGATACGTGCGGCGGATTCTGCACAAGGCGAACTTCAATAGCCGTTGCTATGCCGAACATTCCTTCGCTGCCTACGAAGGCACCTCGAAGATCAAAGAGTGAGTTCTCGGCATCGAGAATGCATACTTCCCCGGAAGGAAGCACTACCTCGAGAGCGAGAATATGAGCAGAGGTCACGCCCTCTGACAAGCAATGAGGCCCACCAGAGTTGTTCGCAACGTTTCCACCGATGGTGCAACTCTGTTGGCTTGAGGGGTCCGGAGCAAAGTGCAGTCCATGGCGCGACGTGCGACGTGACAAGTCGGCATTCAATACCCCTGGTTCAACCCAAGCTGAACGTCGGGCTACGTCGATGCTACGAATTTGGTTCATTTTTGTCAGGCAAATGACCAAAGACCCGGCTGTCGGTATGGCTCCTCCGGCTAAACCAGTTCCTGCACCGCGAGCTATGAAGGTCATTCCTTTGGCTCTTGCCCATCGCACAGCCTCTTGTACCTCGGCCGTAGAGGTTGGATAGCACACACCCGCAGGGTCGCCCATCATGTTCGAAGCATCTTGACCTACGAGAAAGAGCTCCGCAGTGTTTGTGTGGACAACACCTGACATTTCTTTAGAGTACTCAAAGGTCAACCCAAAGTTCACGATGTAATTCGTTAGTTTCGATGTTTTATCTGTAACGTCTCTACCTGTGTCTATACCTGAAGATCTCCATGAATGGGTAAGTTTCGAAGACCCAGAAGAAGAGCGAACCTATATGTTCGACGTGTCGTACATGCTCTCCAACTGGATGTGCATATATGGGCAAGGTTGCCAAGGAATACTCGAGGAGGCCTCACCAGAACTGATGCAAGGTTGCTGCAGTTTTGGTGCTCACTTCATTGACGCAGACGATGTAAAGACAGTGAAAAAATCCTCAAAACGACTCACGGCTAAGAACTGGCAGTTCAAAGCAAGAGCAGATGAAAAGGGTTGGAGTAAAACAGATAAGAGCGGAACCGTCACCACAAAGCTGGTTGACGGTGCGTGTATCTTTCTCAACCGCCCGGGTTTTGAAGGAGGCGTTGGTTGTGCTTTACACATAGGTGCCACTGAAGCTGGCGAACGCCCGATGGACTGGAAACCAGACGTATGTTGGCAAGTGCCGATGCGTTCACAAGACACAACAGACGAAGACGGGCACGTAGTCACTTTTATTCGTGAATGGAAACGTCGCGACTGGGGCGAAGGCGGACACGAATTCCATTGGTGGTGCAACGATGATCGGCTCGCTTTTGTTGGCGACAAGCCCGTTTATAAATACCTGAAAGACGAAATTTCAGAGATGGTTGGCGACAAAGTGTATGCACTTCTTGCAATTGAATTGGACAAGCGTAAAACAACCGCTGTTGGCCATCCAGTTGTGTTAAGTCAACGACCTAAAAAATAGCTTCTATTTCTTGAAGGCGCGTTTGCGTTCTTCAATTGATAGTCCGCGTTTGCGGATGCGAATTGATTTTGGAGTTACTTCCACCAATTCATCGTCGCCGATCCACTCAATTGCTGTCTCCAAACTATGCAAAGTAGGAGCAGCTAGTTTCACGCCATCATCGTGGCTATGTGTGCGAATGTTATTCTTTTCCTTTTCGCGAACAGCATTAACAACCATTTCGTCGTTACGTGCATTTTCACCAACGACCATGCCTTCATAGATCTCAGTACCGGGTTCTACAAATAGCGTGCCGCGTGCCTGAAGGTTGTCGAGTGCATATGCAGTTACTTTGCCCATGCGGTCACCGATCATGGCTCCGCCAAGACGTTGCGGAAGTTCTCCAACCCATGGAGTCCAACCTGCGTGGTGCATGTGTATGAGAGCAGTTCCTCGTGTTTGGGTAATGAGTTCAGAGCGAAATCCGATGAGACCTCGTGATGGTGCTTCGAAACTGATGATGGTGCGACCAATATCGCCGGGGCGAATGTCGGTAACTCTGCCTTTGCGTGGTGCCAAGGTTTGAGTGACAACGCCCACATATTCATCGGGTACGTCGCATGCGCCGTTTTCGAGCGGCTCTTGACGTTTCCCGTCTACCTCTCTAGTGACTACCTGAGGGCGACTCACTTGAAGCTCGTAACCCTCGCGACGCATATTTTCGATGAGTACAGACAGTTGCAATTCTCCACGTCCGGCAACTTCAATAATTTCTGGAGAATCGGTGTCGGTCAAACGAATCGACACGTTTCCAAGAACTTCACGATCGAGACGTTCCTTCAAGTGACGACTGGTGAGGTATTTACCTTCGCGACCTGCCAAAGGTGAAGTGTTCACTCCAAAACTCATGCGAATAACTGGTTCATCAACGCTGAGTCGTGCCAATGGAACCTGTTGATCAATAGTGCAAAGAGTGTCGCCCACTTGAACTTCTGGAATTCCAGAAACAACAAAGAGGTCACCAGCCTCAACGGAGTCGACCTCACGACGACCAATGCCGTCGAACGCATAAAGCTGCGTCAGGCGACGACGAATGACGTTTTCTGAACCGTCTTCGTTTGGCTTTTGCATTACTGCTACGGTCTCACCCTTTTTCAAGGTTCCGGAATACACGCGACCGATTGCGAGGCGACCCAGATACTCAGAAGCATCGAGGTTGGTGACAAGTGCTTGCAAGATGCCATTTGGATCGCTCGAGGGAGCTGGAAGTGTCAACATGCAATCGAGCAACGCAGACAGGTCGGCATCTGGCGCTGGCATTCCTACGCCAACCATTGCCCTACCTTCGCGCGCCACGGCACTGATGACCTGGAAAGCAAGTTGTGTATCAGTCTTCGCGAGATCGAGAAAGAGCTGTTCTACTTCTTCGAGCACTTCTTCGGTACGGGCATCGTGACGGTCAACCTTATTCAACACAACAATTGCGGGAAGATTTGCTTCCATTGCTTTTGACAACACATAACGAGTTTGCGGCAACGGGCCCTCAGCCGCGTCAACGAGCAAAACGATGCCGTCGACAATGTGCAGTGCTCGCTCTACTTCCCCACCGAAGTCGGCGTGACCAGGAGTGTCTACCAAGTTGATACAAGTTCCCTTGTAGGTGATTTGAGCGGCTTTGGCCAAAATGGTGATTCCACGTTCGCGTTCTTGGTCGTCGGAGTCCATCACCCGCTCTACAAGAGCTTGGTGGGCCGCGAACGTACCAGTAGTACGCAACAAGGCGTCGACGAGCGTGGTCTTTCCATGGTCTACGTGGGCTACAAGGGCAATATTTCTACGTGGGGTCATAATGATCAACAATCAGTAAGGGGTGAGGGGCAGCTGCGAGAACTGACTGTGTACAGAGGTGTGAGGACCTCATTTAAAATTCGGAGCGTTCGTCTTCTTCGTCTTCTTCGTCGTCGAATCGAACTCCGTATTTCTCAGCAATTGCAGCGTATTCATCATCTTCGCTCTTAGTGCGAGATGTTTGTTCACTGAAACCGAGATCTGCGGCACTAGGCCCAGCTTGCTTTAATTTGCGCGCTTCTTCGAAGCGACGATGACGACCCTTTTTCACGAGAGGGCTCCAACCTAACTAACGGCAAAACACCGCATTGGACACAACAGTTCTATATTGTATCGCAGGTGGGCCACAGAATACTGTTAATGCTCGAAGTTCTCCTCTGGGGCAGCCCGCACAAGGCGTAACCCCCCTTTCCCATCAAAGGAAATACCTGCTGAACCCTCTCGTAGGTCATCGAGATCAGATCCGATGATCTCGGCTCTCCATCCAGTACGCAAGCGTGCGTGACTATTGCCACGTAGATAATCGATGATGTCTGCACGGGTGGCGAGTAGCGCAGTTTCGATGCTGGTCTTTCCCGCTACTTCGCTTATCCACGCTGAAATGAGGGTTGCTGCGGGTCGCAAGTCACGGTCGAAATCCTCTACATCGTTCACCGGAAACTCTGCTGTCACCTCGCTACCTCTATTCACCGCGGCCAATATTTCACTAGCAATGCTGCCTTTAAGGTGCCTGCCATCCACACCTCTGCATTGCGATAGCTCATCATGATTTTGCGGAGATTTTTGAGAAATTCCCAACAGCGCGAGGTCTGGGAGTACTTGGCGGACCGGCACGTCAAGTTTCTGAGCGCGTTCTTCTCGCCACTGCGCCACTGATTGAGCAACACCCCGAGATTTCGGTTTCAGGGTGCGTGCATCTTTCATCCGTAACCAAGCCACAGCTGGGTCAACTGGTTGTGTCGGACGCTTGACCAATTCTGCACATGCATCAAGAGCCCAACTCTCCCGCTGCAATTCTTGTAGTTGGCGGCTAATGACTCGGTATAGATCATGAAGGTGTTCAACATCGCTTGCGGCGTATGAACATTGGTCAGTCGTTAGTGGACGTCGCAGCCAATCGGTGAGACGGTCACCCTTCGGAAGTGAGATTTCTAATTCACGTTGCACCAGGGAGGCAAGTGAAGGCGTGGAATAGCCGATGAAACCAGCAGCTATTTGGGTATCAAATATCAATTCTGGTTTTGCTCCACACGCAAGGGAAAGTATCTCGAGGTCTTGTTGAGCGGCATGAACGATTGCCACAGCGCTGTTCTTGAATAGCTCTGCGACGCCAGCAGCGGAGAGATTGGGAGCATCAAGAAGGTATGTATCGTCTTCTACGCGAATCTGAATGAGAGCAAGTTGCGGGAAATATGTCTTTTCGCGATGGAACTCTGTATCAATTGCGTAGTTCGGAACGGCCCGCAAACGTTCTGCTAAAGCCAACACAGAATGGTCTTCGTCTACCCAACGATAAGCAGTTTTCATTTATAGATTTGGCAATTCACCGAGTACTACATCGAAGCCCGACTGGATCCATGCTCCTGTGCCACCTGCAATGTTTATGCAAAGCGCACCACTTTGTTCAGCGAATTCACAAGCCCGCATGCTGCGTCCACCCACTTGGCAAATGACGTAAGTGGGTTGCTGGGCAAGAAATGGTTCAACGTTATCTTGCACCGTTGAAAGTGGAATTGAAATTGAACCAGGAACGTGACCAGACACATATTCATCTGTTTCACGTACATCAATAAGCACAATGTTGGGCAACAAGCCTTGCAGCTCGGCCACCGATATTTCCTCTATCGCCATGACACAATGCTAGTCATTTTGATACGTAACGACATCACTACCGTTAACCAGTTATTTCGGGATAGTTGACATTCACGAGAAATGCATCGGGAAGATTGAAGAACTCACACGCACATGCTGACCATAGATTCTTCAAAGAGCCGCCCGTACCCGATTCAATATGGGTAATGGCATCTTGGTATCGAGAGCAATGTACGCCAGCCAATACCCAGTGCCGATCTTTAGAAAGTTCTGATTCAGCGACAACGATTCCTTCAACGCGAGATGCCTGATCTCGCAATAAGCGAAGATGATCAGGTTGGAGCATCGGCATATCGATTGGCTGAACAATCAAAACGTCAAATTCTGCCTGTGCCGCGACGAGCAATAAAGAATGTAAACCAGCAACGGGCCCTGAGTAATGGGCACTGTCTGCCACCACTTCCCATGCCGCGCCAACTGTAGGCCCACCGCTCAGAACAATGCGATCGGCCCCGCTACTTACCTCAGTGATTCTCTGTATTGAGATGTCTAAGAACGTTTCACCATTACGTTCGGCTAAATACTTCGGGGATCCAAACCGAGAACTTTGTCCCCCGTTCAATATTGCCCACAAAGATTTCATTTGTCTTCGGGAACCCCAGACGGATCTAGTTGAAGTAAGAACAAACGGCATCGCTCTGCTTCGTCGGTTTCGCCAATGTGCTCAGCATTTACTTGCAGCCCCAAGAGACACAAGAGGAAAGCTCTATTGCTTGGATGTTGCCACCTAACGAAACCAGAGCCACGCCAGCCATTGGCACGCAACATGTCGAGGCCGCGGTGATAGCCCACGCGATACGCGGCATAGCTCTCTAACGTGTCTTGGCCGTGTTGGCCATACAGCGCCCATACACTCGGCGACCGCGGCGCGAGGGATACAAGTTGCAATAACTTTCCCCGATCAAGGGTGAGCGATCCAGAGATCTCATTAATGAGATGTTGAATTTCAGGTGGGTCAACTGGCAAAACAGTTTCAGGTGGACCACTGGGGGTAAGCGAGACATTAGCCATATGCAGAAGTTACTGTATTCCCACCAAAGAGATGTCCTCGTCTGCGATATGAGTGACCGCTAAGGTTTCCCCATGGACTTCCAAAGCATCACCAGTTCACTGTCCGTCGATCAAGCCAAAAATGGTTCACTCATCGCAATTGCGGTGTGCGTCGTTCTTTTGTTGCTCATCTTGAAGTTCATTAGTTCTGTGGTCACTAAAATCATTTTCACCATTATTTTGACCTTGGTTGGAGGGGCTGCCTACTCACAACGAGCTTCTTTGGCCGACTGTGCACAAGAGATTTCGCAAGAGGTTCAGGAGAATGCAGGGGGTACGTCAGTTACCTGCACATTTTTCGGGCAAGACATCAATCTAGATACTGCAAAAATTACCAAATAATCATTCGGCTTCATGAAATTGCTCTCTGTGCAATAACGTAGAGCCTTCATGGAACTTCTTATCATTCGTCACGCACTTCCCGTCCGCCGCGAGCTCACGGAAGGAATCGCCGACCCCGAACTAGCACCGGAAGGTCTTTTCCAAGCAGAGCATCTTGCAAAATATCTCGCTTCCGAAAAAATTGATGCCGTTTACGCCAGCCCGCTTCGTCGAGCACAGCAGACTGCTGCTCCGCTCGCCGCCTTGCAAAAAGTGGGGGTCACACTCATTGATGATGTGGCTGAATGGGATCGCAACTCGAATGAATACGTACCTGTGGAAGAACTCAAGGCTACAAACGACCCACGTTGGCAAGCCATGCTCAGAGGTGAATGGAATGTCCCCGAGGAGTCGGCTGATGATTTCAACAAGCGCACTATTGGGGCCGTTGACAAGCTCATTGATCTTCATTCAGGACACCGCATTGCCATTGTGTGCCATGGCGGGGTAATCAACGCATATCTCACGTACATTCTTGGACTCAGCAACTACCAACAAGGTTTCTTCTATCCGAACTACACATCCATCCATCGTGTAGCTGCGGCTCGAAGTGGTGAAAGATCAATAGTCACCATCAATGAAACTTCCCATCTTCGTGGAACTGGTTTGCCAATGGGTCTTTTCCAAAAGGGCTAAACAATGATTTCACTACAAGAGTTTCTCGACGTGAGCCCCACGTCGTTTCATGTAGTGAATAGCGCCTCGCAGGAACTTGAACAAGTTGACTACGCCTCACAGCCGTATAAAGACGCCGGCGGTTCCCACTTTGCAAAAGACAAAGGGGTCGTCACCCGCGGTGGTGCATTAATTGCATGGTATTGGCCGCAAGAAATCACTGCATCGGAAGGAGTGCTGATACTTGGCGCACACAGCGATTCGCCGGGTCTACATTTAAAGCCCAACAGCACATCGACAACACTCGGATGGTCGCAGTTAAACGTTGAAATATACGGAGGCGTACTTCTGAACTCGTGGCTCGATAGAGATCTCGGAATCGCTGGTCTTCTTTATTTCGCCGATGGAACGTGCAAACTTGTTTCTATTGATGAGCCCATTGCCCGCATACCTCAATTAGCAATTCACTTAGATCGCGAGATTTCAGAAAAAGGCTTGACGCTTCATCGGCAAAATCACATGAAACCAATTTGGGGTACGAACACCTCGTTACCCTTCGCGCAATGGTTATGCGAGAGGTACGGAGTGTCACCGTCTCTCCTCACCGGTTTTGAACTGCAATTATTCGATACTCAGAAAGCGGTAGTACTGGGAGCATCGGGTGAGTTTCTTGTATCGGGTCGGCTCGATAACCAGGTTTCATGTTGGGCAGCGGTGAAAAGCCTCATTGAAAATGTTCAACCAACTAAGCCGACTCTTGTAGCTCTTTTTGATCATGAAGAGGTCGGATCGGAAAGCATAAATGGCGCAGCTGGACCTCTTCTCGAGCACGTTCTAGGAGAACTGTTGCACGAGCGAAAAGCCTCTCAGAGTTTCGCAACAATCGCGAAGAAATCTGTCATGGTGTCCGCTGATAACTCGCATGCAATTCACCCTAATTATTTGGAAAAGCATGACCAGCAGCATGCTCCCATGGTCAATTTAGGGCCAGTTATCAAACGAAATGCGAACCAGCGCTACGCAACAAATGGAGAAATAGCTTCCCGCGTTGTCGAAGCAGCTCGCCGTGCGCAGATTCCTACTCAAGACTTTGTAGCAAATAACGCTATGCCCTGTGGAAGCACTATTGGTCCAATGAGCGCTACCCGACTAGGAATAGACACCATCGATATTGGTGTGCCACAACTTTCAATGCATTCAGTACGCGAAATGTGTGGAACAAAAGATCCAGACTACTTGGTGGATCTTTTCAACCTTCTCGGCTCAACTGACTTCTGAGCAGCATCAAACGCGTTTTGTAATGACAGTTGTAATTCCTCGGAAATAGTTTTGACCGAAGAACGTGCTGTTCTCGTACCGTCGCTAGTACCCACATCAATTGGTTTGCCAATGACCATTGCGCAACGAACGGGCCTCACCATCTTTGAACCTTTTTGCATCGCTAATTCTGAACCACCAATTCCGACGGGAATGATGGGAACGTTTGCTTTAATAGCAACATAGACGGCGCCGTCGAACAACTTCTCGACAATTGCCCCGGACTTACGTTCGCCTTCAGGAAACATCACCAAAGGTTGTCCGCTTTGGAGCACGTAAACGCAACGACGAAGGGCTTCTCGGTCTGCGGTGCCGCGAGTAACAGGAAAGCCGCCGAGCGCAGAAAATAACCAACCTGTAACGGAATTTTGCCACAGTGAGTCTTTCCCCATGTAACGCATGCGCCGTGGCGTCACCGTACACGCCAACATGGTGTCAATATTTGACCTGTGTACAGGAGCAAGCACGAAGGCTCCTGACAGCGGAATGTTTTCCCTACCAGTTACGCGTACGCGCCAAAAAACTCTGCAGAGCAAGTTAATAATAAAACGCGCAAAACGGTAGAACGCTTTACTGCCGAGACCTTCGCCCGCCAAAAAACTATCTACATCACTCATGCAAGGAACTCTCTATGGTTGCCACTGAAGATGCAATTTGATGCACAACTGTATCGATACTCAAATTAGTGGTGTCAATGAAAAGCGAATCTTTAGATTCACGCAAGGGGCTATCGGCTCTTGTTGAATCAAGGTGATCTCGTTTACGAATTTGTTCTTCAATGACCAGTACGTCACCGCCTGATTGCGCAACGCGACGTTGAGCACGCACCGCTGGTGACGCGGTGAGAAAGACCTTGAGGGTTGCGTCGGGGAAAACTACAGTGCCAATATCGCGGCCTTCAACTACTCCACCGCCAGAATTGGCAACCCATGCCCGTTGTGCAGTTCTCAGTTCATTGCGAACCGCGCTAAGAGCAGCAACAATGCTCACTGCTTCAGTCACTTGGGGACCACGAATGATGTCAGTCACGTCTACTTCATCGACGAGAAAACGATCTGTAGACAAGACGGCTTTCATGCGTCTCGCTGCATCAGCCACGGTATTTTCATCTCGTAGATCAATACCATCGCGTAAAGCTGCATAAGTGACCATTCGATACATCGCACCGGTATCGAGGTACGGAATATCGAGGGCTAGTGCCAGAGCTTGAGCAATTGTTGATTTTCCGGCTCCTGCTGGGCCGTCTATTGCCACAATGCGTAGGCGCTTGGTCATTTGTTTACCAGGTAGTTCCTTGAGGACGTCCTTCGTCGTAGCCAGCAGCACTTTGGATGCCCACCACGGCGCGTTCATGAAATTCATTGATGTTTGATGCACCGGCATATGTACAAGCAGAACGTACGCCAGCAACAATTTGATCGACAATGTCTTCCACGCCTGGCCGATCGGAGTCGAGGTACATACGAGAAGTACTAATGCCTTCTTCGAAAAGCTCTTTACGTGCACGGTCCAAAGCAGTTTCAGTACTTGTTCTGTTCCGTACAGCACGATTTGAAGCCATACCGAAACTTTCTTTATACAAGCGACCCTCAGTGTCTCGCAAAGTATCGGCTGCCGACTCGTAAGTACCAGCGAGCCAAGAACCGAACATCACACTTGCTGCACCACCGGCAAGAGCTAGTGCAACGTCACGTGGGTAACGCACACCACCGTCGGCCCATATATGTTTGCCAAGCTCTCGGGCAGCTTGCGCACATTCCAAAACAGCACTGAACTGCGGGCGGCCCACGCCTGTCATCATGCGCGTAGTGCACATAGCGCCAGGCCCAACTCCAACCTTCACAATATCTACGCCTGCCGAGATGAGATCGCGGGTGGCTTGTGGAGTAACTACATTTCCAGCAACAAGGGTTGCGTTCGGAACAGCCTTACGCACCGCTTCAATGGTGGAAATCATTCTTGATTGGTGTCCGTGTGCAGTGTCGATTACAAGAACGTCTACACCCATGTTGTAAAGGCTCTTTGCACGTGATGCAACTTCTCCGTTAATGCCCACAGCAACTGAAACAATGAATTTACCTTCTGCATTCAAAGCTGGCTTATAAATGGTGCTACGCAGTGCGCCTTTACGCGTCATGCAACCTCTTAATGCACCACTGCCGTCTACTACTGGCGCAAAAGAGAGACGATGATCGGTGAGAAAGTTAAAAGCTTCTTCTGGCGACATCTGATCGTCGAGCGAAATGATGTCTCTGTTCATTACGTGTTGTACTTGTGTGAATCGGTCGAAACCAGAAGCGTCGTGCTCTGTAAAAATACCTATTGGCTTATTTGACTCATCAACAATAATAATTGCGCCGTGCGCACGCTTATGGATGAGACTTAAAGCATTGCCAACAGTATCTGTAGGTGCAAGAGTGATGGGCGTTTCATATACGGCGTGGCAACTCTTCACAAAACGAGTAACAGACTCAATAATGTCCAGTGGAATGTCTTGGGGCATCACTGCTAGCCCCCCTCTTCGCGCAATGGTTTCGGCCATTCGTCTGCCAGCAACAGCTGTCATATTGGCTACAACAACCGGGATCGTTGTTCCAATGAGATCAGGCGTAGTGAGATCTACGTTGAACCTGCTGGGAACATCTGACTTACTGGGGACCATAAACACATCGTTATAGGTCAGGTCATGGGCGGGAAGCTCGCTTAAAAAACGCACTTGTCTTAGGATATGCCTCTATGAGTCAGAAAACAGTGGTTCTCATCCATGGATGGGGCGGATCTTTCCTAAGTACGTGGCAAGAGCCGGGTGTAACCGACATCGTGTCCGAATCTGGTTTCCATGTGAAGGGCGTCGACCTTCTCGGTCATGGCACCGCAGAAAAACCCTATGAGCCTGCTGCATATGCAGATCTAGCGGGTTATCTCCTGTCGCAGCTCCCTCTGGAACCAGTAATAGCGGTTGGCTTTTCCCTAGGAGCACTCACTTTGGCAAGAGCCGCTATTCGTTCTCCTGAGCGCTTTATCGGTCTGTGTTTCGCCGGAATAGGCGACGGAGTCTTCGAGGCCCATAAGCCTGAAGAAACCGAAAGGATCCTTGCGGGGTTAGAAGGCCGTGCTGACCCCAGCGACAACGTCGCTCGGTTATTCGGTCAATATGGGAATAGAGAAGGTAATGATCCAGTTGCACTTGCAGCAGTTTTAAGACGGACCCCATCAGAAGATATAACTGCAGCTGGTTTATCTACTTTGACACAGCCTTCTCTTGTCGCCATTGGCGATAAGGACTTCGCTTTCCCTTCTGCGAAACTCAGCTCAGCAATGCCCTCATCAACGCTGAAAATTCTTCCGCGCACCGATCATTTCGCTACTCCCAACTCGTTTAGTTTCATTGATGTTTTGGTTCAATGGCTGGAAGAGAATTTTCGTGAATGATGAAGCACGCCAGTGTCTGCAACTAGAGAACAGTGTTACCGATATTGCCAAAGCCGTTGAGATTCTTTCTTCAGGCGGATTAGTAGCAGTTCCCTCTGAAACGGTTTACGGCCTAGGAGCCGATGCAACCAGCTCTTCAGCAGTACGGAAAATTTTTGCAGCTAAAAAACGGCCTGCAGGACACCCACTCATCATCCATGTAACAAACATAGAAAGTGCGCGCACCTTTTCGAGTGATTTTAATGAGGTTGCAGAAACTCTCGGATCTGAATTCTGGCCTGGACCACTCACACTTCTTGTAAAACGATCGAGCAAAGTAATTGATGAAATAACAGGAGGCCGAGAAACGGTTGCGCTACGCGTACCTGCCCACGAAACATTTCAAAAGGTACTCGCCGCGTTCTCACAGAAAGCTTCCGGAGCAATTGCAGCACCTTCAGCAAATCTTTACGGTTCCGTCAGCCCAACAACTGCAGAACACGTATTAAGCGAAATGGGTCATCTCATAGATGCCGTTATTGATGGAGGACAATGTGCAGTTGGCATTGAGTCAACAATTGTCGATTGCACTGTGAGCCCACCCACAATTCTTAGACAAGGTGCAATTACATTAGACCTTGTTAATGCGGCATTGACCCCAACTGGAATCATTGCCACTGAAGAAATCAATGGAGACTCTCGTGCGCCAGGAATGAAACTCTCTCATTACGCTCCACGTGCAGATGTGAAATTATTTGAGACCAAAGATTCTCTCTTCGCCTATGCAAACCAATGTGATATGAAGGAAATTCCGTACGTTTCAATAATCGGGCACGATGACCCGAAGCTTTATGCACGAGAGCTGTATTCGTTACTGCGCGACGCAGATGCGCTTCAGCCTCATGAGATACTTGTGTTACTTCCTGAATCGAGCGACATTGGTGTTGCCATTCGTGATCGACTCTTTAAGGCAGCTGCACCTCATTGATTGTGCTTACCCAGAAGTCACGTATTGCTTCCAAGTTGAAAGTTCGGTTCTGACTGTCGTCGGCATTATGAACCGTAATGCTCACTATGGATCCTCCGGCTTCGGGAACAATAGTTACCAAGCACCAACAATGCTGCGGATCATTGAGCAATACCTGCAACGAATACGGAGGATCTTCGTCTGCTATTTGACCTAATACGTTCGCGGCAACATAAATGTACTCATAAGCTTCCACCGGCAAGACATCGATGGTGAAAGATGGGTGATCACTTTTTGACCCGTCGTAGGAAATATCTGATGTTCGTTTGGAAGTTCGCTTTGTGTTCAGCAGTATCTGCGTAGCCCTCGTCACCTCTATGAACGCAGCGTGTGAGCCGCCTGCATCAGGATGAGCGGTTTTCATTAGCGCACGTTGCCTGGCCTCAATATCAAGGCGCGAGTATGGACGGCGTAATTGGAGCAGGTTCTCTGCCCACTCCACTTCACCGTCCAATGAAATGTGGGTCTCTCTTTTCCATGAACGCTGCTACGCCCTCTTGGAAATCTTTAGTCTTGAATAAAGGCAAAAGCTGAAGAAATACGTGATGAATATTTTGCTCGAATGTTTCTGTTTCAGCTGCTCTCATCATGCGTTTAATGGCCCTCACGGCGAGCGGCGCATTACTTGCTATGTCTGTTGCCATTGAACGAGCGAAAGAAGTTAACTGGTCGGGAGCAACTACATGATTCACAATTCCTAGCGATAAAGCCTCGTCTGCTGTGAGGGTCTTGCCGGTAAAAGAAATTTCTGCGGCCTTCGCGTATCCAATCATTCTCGGGAGCAGCCATGTGCCTCCACTTTCCGGAACGATGCCGCGCTTTGCGAAACCAGGATTCAGTTTTGCAGTTGCGCTTGCAATACGAATATCGCAACCAAAGGCCATGTCGAGCCCGTAGCCGGCAGCCCCACCATTGAGAGCACAAATAGTGGGAGTATCCATATAGTGCAACACCACTGGTGGCGCGTTACGTATGTCGAACTCGCCTGCCCCGGCGCCGATGTTGCCTAAACCACCAAGAGCGTCTTTTGGCCCAGACATTTGCGAAGCAAGATCGAGTCCTGCACAAAATGCTCTTCCTGAACCAGTGAGAATGACGCAGCGCACATCGCTATCTTTCTCGGCGCGTAAAAACGCCTCAGACATCTGATCGAGCATCGCGCTGGAGATTGTGTTCATTCTCTCTGGAGCATTGAGCGTGATTGTTGCAATATGGTCTGCAACTTCATAGAGAACTTCTTGTGGTGAATCGCTTTGGGCCATTCACATAAGTTAGCCGACGCAAAATGTGCAAATATATTCGGATGGAACAAAATATGCCGTCGCCCATCCGCAATCGAATAACGAATCTTCTCAATATCCCCTACCCCATCGTTCAAGCGCCCATGGGCTACATTGCTCGATCTGCACTTGCCTCCGCCGTGTCTAATGCCGGAGCACTTGGCATTATTGAGACCTCTTCAGGAGATCTCGTCGCGGTACGCAGAGAAATTTTGCAAATGAAAGAACTCACGCCTCATCCGTTTGGCGTCAATATTGCACAACTTTTTGTGCGCGATGAATCGATTGCCGATTTTGTTGTAGAGCAAGGCGTACGAGTGGTGACAACCTCTGCTGGCGACCCCAATAAGTACACTAAACAATTGAAATCAGCCGGACTCAAGGTGTTTCACGTTGTACCCACATTGGCTGCAGCGTTAAAAGCCCAAGATGCTGGAGTTGATGGCCTGGTAGTTGAAGGTGGCGAAGGCGGTGGCTTCAAGAACCCGAAAGACGTGGCCACAATGGTGCTGCTTCCTTTGGTGTGCGAAAACGTAGAAATTCCGGTTATTGCTGCTGGCGGAATAACAGATGGAAAATCGATGGCTGCCGCATTCGCGTTAGGCGCAGAAGGCGTGCAGATGGGAACACGCATGGTGTCTGCCAAAGAGAGCCCAGTACACGAAAATTGGAAGCAAGCAATTATCAACGCTAAGGAAACCGATACCGTGTTTCTCAATCGGTTTTCACGACCAGCATTACGTGCTCTACGAACCGAGAAAACCACTCTCCTTGAACATGAAGACCACGTTGGTCTTGAAAATTTTGCCAATATGACCGACCTATATTTTGGGGGCGATATGGAATCATCTATTGCTCTGACGGGTCAAGTCGCCGGTCGAATCACGTCTGTAAAGCCGGTGGCGCAAATTATTAACGAGACGATGACTGGTTTCTGGCATGCAATAAGCCACTTCCCGACACAGTGATGGTGTCAACTGCTAACGACCAAATGAGAGCTGCACCAAAGAGGTGCGTTGCAACCAAAATAACTGGAATTCCGTTGAAGTACTGAACATAACCCACGAGCGCTTGAAGCAGTCCTACTCCTAGAAATGCTGCCAATCGTTGTTCGAGGAACTCCCTCGCTTGGGGGCTTTTTCGCACTTTGAGTAGAACAAGCAGCAGTACAAGTAGTGAGAGTAAAACGAAAAAGCTATGCACACGTGCAACAGATGTTATGGAGAAACCGAAACGCACAGCGTTCTCATCGCCGGCATGCGGACCAGTTGCAGTGACAACAGTTCCAGATATGACTGCACACCCAAACAAAACTCCGATAGCCAATAAGCATTTTCTTTCTCGCGAAGAACAATCGAGGACAGGGTTTTTTGCGATTCGCGACTTGCGATATAAAACAATTGCATTGCCTATAAGCACCATGGAAAGTAGGAAGTGCCCCATATTTGCGAAGGGGTTCAAACCCGTTAAAACGACAATTGCTCCAAGAATCACTTGAGCCAGTACACCGACTACTAGGCCAAGCGACAGTTGGGTGAGCGAGGGTTTTCTTTCTTCAAGAAACAATGAACCAAGAACTGCAGCAATGACTAATGCCGCGACAACACCCGTGAAGAGCCGATTGATCTGCTCTATTGCTCCGTGCACGGAAGAGACGTCGATAAATCTTTCAGAGTTACATTGCGGCCAGTCGCTGCATCCCAATCCGGAACCAGTAAGGCGCACGAGACCACCAGAAATAACAATAACGAAAAGTGATACGTACGAAGCAAAGCACAACTTTTCGTATGCGCGTGGTGAAATCTTACGATTCACGTCTCCACACCTCTCGACCGTCTATCCCGTAGCGGCGCAATATGAGACCCTTGTGCAGGCGAATCTGCATGAACACATGCGTATCGGCACTTGGACCCCCAGGTTCAAAGAGGTTGCAGTCGTATCCCATTTTGTCCCAAAGGAACTCTCTGCCTTGTGTATCTGAGATGATCTGTGCTTTCCCCCACAGCAGAAAACTGTCCCAATTATTTTCCAGCGAAACAGGAAAATGAATATTGACCTCAGAATTAACACGGCAATTCTTAACTTTTTGCTCATTGCTTGCGAGAAAAGTTAAGAGATCTTCACCAAACCAAGAAAAAGTCACTGGCGAAACGAAAGGAATAGACGACTTCGAGACAGAAGCGATGTAAGCGCTTCGACCAAAGCGACTCGATTCGTTCAACAACTCATCAAAGGTAACTACCTTGGTAGAAGACATAGAACCACGTTAGACCCGTATGGTAAATCTCCGACAAACCGTGACGACAACAAAGTCACTACCATTTGAACTATTACAAGTTCTTGAGATGAAAGTAGATACGGCGTGACCAAATTATCAATCGAAACAGAAATTGCGATCCGCAGGCTCGTTGATCAGTATTGCGACGGGGTCATTCGTCGTGATGCGAGCATTTGGGGGGCTACTTGGTCTGTCGATGCACATTGGAACCTCGGCATGGGTCGTGAAGTACTTGGCAAAAAAGCAATCGTCGACCTGTGGACCACAGCTATGGGTGCATTCAACTGGACCATTCAAACTGCGGAACACTTCTCCCTCAACATTGACGAAGCAAATGGCACCGGTTCGGGCCATGTGGTCGTTCGGGAGCGCTATGAACGTACCGACGGTACACGCGGCGATCTACTTGCCAAATACATCGACCAATACGTGAAAATTGACGGCGAATGGCTCTTTGCCGAGAGGATTTTGGAAATTATCGAACGCAACTAAGCGAATAGGCTCGACAGGCCCGAAGAGACCCACCAGCGGTGGGTCTCTTTTTTTATGCCCTGAGTGATATCGAAACGACAGAAAGTGACCTTAATGTCGTTATAACTACTCTGAGTGTTCATCTAAATATTTTAAGTGAGAATTTACTCAAGTTCCCATCAGGGGTGCCGTTGTTTCTTGTGGATCACACAAGGAGCAAGACATGCGTATTTCTCACACCTCAGCAATCAAGGGTTTCACCATCGGATTAGTCGCCACTATCGCGATATCTGCATTTGGTGCCACTGGCGTATCGGCCGCACCGTCATCTCCTGTTCAGGCTCAAAGTGTCCGGTTGCCAAAGTTTGGTGAGGTCAGCGAGAGTGTGAAGTCGTTGCAAACTGCCCTCCTCAAAAATGGTTTCACCCTTGTGGGCGGTGTCGACGGAACTTTCAGCCCTCGCACACGTGCCACATTGCGTTCATTCCAGAAGGTTGTTGGCCTGAAGGCAACAGGAAACCTTGACCGCAAAACTGCCAAAGTCCTTGGTCTTTTGACTGCAGCCCCAGTAGCTGCACCAGTAGTTGCGCCAGTACCAGCACCGGTAGCAACACCAGTAGTAACTCCTGCCCCCGCCCCGGTTGCAGTTCTGACTTTTACTCCAGAGACACTTCCTGTCATCGGCGCGAAGGGTGAACCTGTTGCGATGTTGCAAAACGCACTTATTCTTGCCGGCGTCGAAGTAAAAGGAGGCGCTGACGGTGTGTTTGGTGCTGGAACAAAAAATTCAATCACGGCATTCCAAAAGGCAAAGAACATCGTTGCAACTGGCAAGGTTGACGTAGACACGGCAATTGAGCTTGGTCTTCTCCCCCGCCCAGTTCTCGATGTAACAATTGCAGTATTTCCTGTGCAACCAGCTTGCTACTTCATTGACACCTGGCAAGAGGCACGGGGCGCAACACGTCTGCACGAAGGTGTTGACATCATTGCGAATCGTGGAACACCGTTGCTCGCCGTCAGCGATGGCGCCATCACACGAGCTTACGACGCTGCTACTAGTTCATTATCTGGCAACGCATTGCGCCTTACAACTGCAGATGGAACTTACTTCTTCTACGCCCACCTCGATTCCATTGCTCCCGGCATTACCGCTGGAACTGCAGTAAAGGCCGGACAAGTAATTGGATTTGTTGGTTCAACTGGCAACACGAATACCAACCACCTGCATTTCGAAGTTCACCCCAAAGGTGGAGCCGCTGTGAACCCGTTTCCCATCGTTAAAGCAGTTGATGCTTGCAAGAAGAAGTAACTATTTCCGAATCTCATAAAAGGCGTTAACAGAGTGTGCGATATCTAATTGTTGAAAGGAACTAAAACCAGCTTGACGTGCGAAATCCTCAGCTAAAAGTGATGGAAAACCAAGTGTTCCGAGCCCTTCTCCATTGTGATCCGACAAAGCAGAAGCCATGCAAGAGAGAACACTGATTCCATACATTAATGCGGCCATAGGGTTTTTACTGACGTTCTCCTGCAGCGTATTGCCAGCTTTAATGTCGACGAGAAGCCATGATCCATCTTCTTTTAACATCCGGTATATATCTGCAATCATTTTTCGTGGATACGTCATATCGTGAATGCAATCGAATGTGGTGACGAAGTCGACAGAAGATTCCTTTGGCAAATCCGCAGTTTTCGCATTTATGAAACTCACGTTGCTCAGGCTCAATTGAGCTAATTTTTCCGACGCTCTCGCTAGAGCATGCTCAGAAATATCAATTCCAATAAAGGTGCTCTGGGGAAAGTCTTGAGCCATTAACAACACTGCGGACCCCGCACCACAACCAATATCAACAACGCTGATACCGGCCTTTAACTTGTCGACGATGCCTGTCATCGCTGGCAAGACAAGATTGACAAGGAAAGCATTGCTCCATGGTTCAAATGAGCGTTCTATGCCAACGGCACCTTCTGGGCCGTGCGCGTCGTAATCGAATCCACTACCGGTACGAAATGATTCGGGGAGATCTTTCAATCTGTCGAATGTTGCTGGGAGGCGATGGAACATGCCCATGCCAAATGCAGGATGTTCTTCATTGGCTAGAACCGCTACGGCTTCAGGAGAGAGCTTGTATGTTGTGTTTTCATCTACATGCTCTGCACTTTCGCGCTGTTCATACGAATATTCCGCGACAACGATTCGCGCCGCAACCTGGTTGGCGCACCACTCTCTTACCCATCGTTCGGAAAGGTTTGATGCATCGGCGATACCGTTGCTCGTCATACCGTCAGACGCTGCCAAGATTCGATAGAGACCTAATTGGTCGCCTATGTGAATCATGCCCGCGGTTACAGCCCCTGATAACTGAGAGAACACATTAAAGGAAAAAAGCTTCAGGGCTTCTGGGTCTAGCGCACGATCGGACGATGTCATCTATTAATGGTAGACCTTTGTTTATAGGTAGCTTGGCGGTCAGACCGTTCGGTGACTCTTCGGCAAATGTTCAACGCCAGACAACCGAGTCAATGAAAAAGTGACACCATCTGACAATGCAAGTGGCTCAACTTCAGAGATAGAGGC
>CAMCZG010000021.1 GCA_945886445.1 Bifidobacterium breve
GTGCCTTTAGTAAGCCCCGTCACCGTCATACCCGAAGTAATAGTCACACCAGTAACCGCTGCACAAATTTCACCAGCACACGACTGCAGCACATAACCAGAAATCGGGTCACCATTAGCGGCTGGTGCAATCCACTTCACTTCAACACCGCCCGTGTTATCGGCCTTAGCTTCAACACCATTCGGCGCGTCAGGAGCACGACGAGGAATCACTTTTCCAGACTCACCAAATTCGCCCGGACCAGCCGCATTCACTGCAGCGACCTTGAACGTGTAAGTCTTACCAGGAGTTAAACCAGTCACCGTCGTACCCGAAGCAAAACGAGCATCAGCAAACGCTGCACAAGGCATTACACCCTCACACAACTGCAGCACATACTCGCTAATCGCATTACCACCGTTATTGGTAGGCGCAATCCAAGTAACAACAACACCACCCTTGTCATCAACCTTTCCAGAAACAGTCGGCACACCCGGCTTAGTACGAGGAATAACCACGCAACCACCAACCTCGGTGAGGTTTGGAGTACTTGGGCATTCATCAAGAGCGCTCACGCCAGCAGCATTCTTGGCCCGCAAACCAATGTGATAACGCGTTCCCAAAGTAAGGCCGGTAACCACAGCTGAAAGACCATCGGAGTTCACCTTGAACTTATGTTTCGATGCGTCCCACTGACCCCATGCAACACCGGCCAATGCTAAATCGGGTACGTACTCGGTGATTGCAGACCCACCATTGAATGATGGGGCCAACCATGTGATGACTACTCCACCAGTGCTATCGGCCGTCACCGTTGTGATGCTAGGCGCATCGGGAGAAGTACGCGGTGCAACAGCAGGTGTTGACGGCGATGAGTAGGCGCCAAGGCCAGCAGTATTTTTTGCAGCTACTGTGAAAGTATAAAACGTGCCCTTTGTAAGAGTTGCTACCAACTTCGTAGCGAGAGGTGGTCCATGCGGGACTGATCCACACACGACAGGACTTACTGTGCATGATTGGATGTCGTAGTCAGAAATGTCATTACCACCAGTACCAGCACCAGTAGGCGTCTTCCATTCCACTGTTACTCCACCCTTGTCATCCACCGTAGCTGTCACTCCTGTTGGCGCATCAGGAGCACGACGAGGCGTGTAAGGAAGCGAGGTGATGGCACTACTTGAGCCGGCCTCATTCACCGCCTGCACCTTGAAGGTGTAGGGCGTACCGTTGCTCAGGTTTGTAACTATTTGTGATGCCGTTGGAGACACTGCGCGTACAACAGGTGAGCAAATAGTGGTGTTGTTGGTACATGACTGCACGATGTAATTCGAGATTGCCGAACCATTATCTGCAGGCGCAGTCCACGATAAAGTCACCTGACCATCACCCAATATGCCAGAAGTAATGGCCGGAATACCAGGAGCCGCACGAGGAGTCACCGGAGGCAACGACTTCGCTGAGAACGCACCGGTGTTAGCAGCGTTCACTGCAGCAACCTGGAACGTATAACCCGTGCCTTTAAAAAGCCCAGTCACCGTCATACCCGAAGTAATAGTCACACCAGTAACCGCTGCACAAATTTCACCAGCACACGACTGCAGCACATAACCAGAAATCGGGTCACCATTAGCGGCTGGTGCAATCCACTTCACCACTACACCGCCCGTGTTATCGGCCTTAGCTTCAACAACAGTTGGCGCGTCAGGAGCACGACGAGGAATCACAGCCGGAGAAGACTCACCAGGATCGCCCGAACCAGCCGCATTCACTGCAGCGACCTTGAACGTGTAAGCCGTACCAGGAGTTAAACCAGTCACTGTCATACCCGAAGCAATAGTCACACCAGTAACCGCTGCACAAGGATTTGCAACCACGCACGACTGCAGCACATACTCGCTAATCGCATTACCACCGTTATTGGTAGGCACAATCCAAGTAACAACAACACCACCCTTGTCATCAACCTTTCCAGAAACAGTCGGAACACCCGGCTTAGTACGCGGAGCAACAGGAGGAGTTGACGGCAATGAGAAGTCGCTAGAACCAGCAGTATTGATGGCAGCTACTTTGAAGGTATACGACGTGCCCTTTAGAAGGGTTTTCACTACCAACTCCGTAACGTCAGAAGGACGATGCGTTATTGGAGTACATACCGATGGGCTCCCTGTGCACGACTGAATGTCGTAGTCAGTAATGCTCGAGTTACCTGCATCTACAGGCCTCGTCCATTTCACTATTACTCCACCGATATCGTCAGCAACCGCCGTGACTTCTGTTGGCACTGCCGACAGTGTGTTAATGCCCACAACCTGGTCACCAACATCAGTTTGTTCGTTGGTGACATTGCCATAGCTAGGCGTTACACGGAATGCATACTTCTGCGTAGGTGACAAACCCGTTACATCAAATGAAGTTGCCGTTGAAGCTGTGCGTGTAACAGTTGTCCAGTTGGTGTTGTCGGTTGAGTACTCCAGTGTGTAGTCGACCAAGTTAGTGCTATCGCTTGCGGCGTTCCATGAAACAGTTATTCCCTGCTCAGTTTTCTGAACACCCTTAATAGTCTTAGCCTGCAACACTCCAAGGTCTGCACCTGCAATTGTCGTGCCCTTCAATCCATAAGTACGAGCAAGGTAGTTTTCCACCTGTTGAATTTCTGCGATGGAAAGTGCTTTGTTGTACACCAGCACTTCAGCAACATTCCAGTCTGAGTATTCGCCATACATTCCTGCATTGATTGTCATTGTGCCATTCACATAGCCTGAATTAGAGATCGTGTAGCTCTTACCATTTGCGCGATACACAGTGTTTTGATCGGATGACAATTGCCAGTTGGTGTTCGCGTTACGTGGCTCGTACGGCGCCACCCAACCGTTGTGATACGCCATAGCAACGCCTCCGCCCCAGAAGCCTGAAAGCCAATTGACCTCATCGCAATTGGAAATACAGACCTGCCCCCAGCCAGTGGAATAAATCGCATTCGAAGCGCTATTGAAAATGCGGCCCTTGTTCGCGCCGCTATAGCGAGCAACGTGGAAAAGTGTGTAGGTAGAAGGAAGTACTGCGTCGGGGAACCTCACGCTGTCAGAAGTTCCACCAGTGACCGATACGACCGAACCCGCACCATTGCCTGTGATTGCTGAAACTCCTGGAGTTCCTCCAACGGAAATAGCCGGCCTGTTATTACCTGACGAATCAACCCATGTTTTACGAGTCGAGTCGGTTGTTTGGTAATCACTCGCTACGTAGCGAGCAAATGGTTGACCAATGAAACTTGGGAATGCGTTCACTGGCGCCGCTGCAAAGCGCAACAATGCCACACCAGACCCACCAGCTCCGCCTGCACCTGTTCCCGAGCCGCCACCATTACCGGTATTCGCTGCACCAGCAGTGCCCGACGCAGATGCGGTACCGGCTCCACCTGAGCCATACACCGTTGCAGTTCCTGTGATGTAACTATTTGTTCCTGATTTTCCAAGAGCAGATGTTCCACCAATACCGCCAGCAAACCCACTGGTTGATGTTCCGCCAGCACCAGCTGATGTTGAAGTACTTGCTGCACCACCATTAGATACGTAGGACTTCGCACCAATAGCAATGCCCGACGAGAAACCAGGAGTTGCCGACACTGCTGGGCTACTTGCCCCCGCAACACCACCTTGACCCACAGTGATGTAGAGCGATGCGCCAGGTACTACGGCAATTCCAGAAACAACAGATGCAGCACCACCACCGGCTCCTGAGTTACCAGCGCTGGCACCGCCACCGCCACCCATAATCAAAGTGTCTAGTGAAGAAACATCAGTGGGAACAGTCCAAACGCAGATTCCTACTTTGCTAAATGTCATTACAACATTGAGGCCACTTATGGTTCTGGTTGGCGCACAAACAAATGGGTTTGTGTGGATTGCTGAAGATGTGGCATCTGCTCCTCTACCGGCGGCATTGTTTGCTGCAACACGGAAGAGGTAAATTGTTCCGCCAGAAAGGCCAGTAACAGAAAGCGAATTGGTACTTACCGATTGATCTTGCGACCACGATGAACCTGCATCACTTGAGAATGCAACTGAGTAACTCGTAATGCTCGACCCGCCGTTATCGGTAGGAGCAGTCCATGATAGATCTACCTTGTCGTCGCCAGGTGTGCCTGCAATTTTGCTCACAGCACCAGGAACAACACGTGGTGTTGCCGGGTCTGACGGCAATGAGTACAAGCCTGTGCCAGCGGTATTGATGGCAGCAACTTTGAAGGTGTAAGCGGTGCCCTTCGTGAGGCCAGTGACAGTTTGCGTGAGCAATGCTGAGGCCGATGCACGCGCAAAAGAAGTACACGTTGTAGAAATACACGACTGCACGTCGTAGTCGGAAATAGCAATACCGCCTGTATTTACAGGGGCCTTCCAGGTCACCGCAATGCCACCAGTGTTGTTTGCAGTAGCCACTACTTCTGTTGGCGCATCAGGCTTAACAAATGGAGTCACTTCGCTTTGTGTTGGCGTTGAATATGCACCCTTACCGGCAGCATTGATTGCAGCCACTTTGAAGGTGTACGCGGTTCCTGTTTGTAGTGCGGTCACGGTTTGTGTTGTAGCTTTAGAAGCCAATGACCGCCCAAAAGACACACACGCTTGAGGGGTACACGACTGCACGTCGTAATCGGAAATTGCATTACCGCCATCTTTGGTAGGTGCCGTCCATTTCACTTCAACACCACCGGAGGCGTTAGCGGTCGCACTAATTGATATTGGAGCATCTGGCACCACTTGAGGAATTGCAGGACCAGAATTAGGCGAGAAGCCACTAGTTCCTGCTGCATTTTTTGCGGCAACCTTGAATGTGAATGGTGAACCGGTTGCAAGACCAGTCACCGTTATGGTTTCAATTGCAGATGCAGTATGTGCAAAATCTGTACAGACATTTAATGTCGTGCATGACTGCACGACATAGTCAGAAATGTCTGCACCGCCATCTTCTGGCGCAACCCAAGTAACCACTACCCCACCAGTGTTGTTAGGTACAGCAGTTGGCTTAGCAGGCACGGAAGGCAACTTGCGAAGAAGCGGCGCAGGCGAGTTCGGTGAGAAGGCGCCAACGCCTGCATCATTCTTTGCGGCAACAATAAAGGTATACAACGTACGTAAAGCGAGGCCGCTAATTGTCGCACTCAAAGTGTTTGAAGTTGAATCGGCTGCAGCTGAGCAGGTGCTCCCCACACAAGATTTCACAATGTAGCCCTTGATGGCATTACCGCCATTTTCGGTAGGTGCCTTCCAGGTGATGATTACTTTGCCATCGTTGTCGATACTTGCAACCACATCTATAGGTGCACTAGGAACTGTGCGTGGCGTAATTGAGGCCGAAGGCAATGAAGCCTCGCCTGTGCCAATGCCGTTAGTTGCAGCCACTGTAAAGGTATACGCCGTTCCATTCCTAAGACCAGTCACGGTTAACTGCGTAGCAGTGTTTGGACCATGCTCAAAAGGAGTGCACTTAGTGTCGATACATGAGTTCACCACGTATGTGGTGATATCGCTACCGTTCTTTGGTGGGGCGACCCACTCAAGATTCACTTCTCTATCTCCCGGAGTAAGCTTTTCCCATTTTGGAACTTCGGGAACTGAATGAGGAGTGCTGTTTCCAGATCTGTCAGACCAGCCACCTAGGCCAGCACCGTTGATGGCAGCAACACGAAAGGTATAAGCAGTTCCCTTGGTTAAACCAGTCACTTTTACCGATGTCGTAGTCGAAGCAGTAGTCGCAGCAACAGTTGCTACATCAGAAAAAGCCCGCACCGGATGCACGGAGAACGTGACCGACTTCCACGCGTTGTCCCCGTACCCGTAGAAGCCATAGAACCAGGCAGCGTTCGCGTCGGTCTCAGACGAACTCCAGTAGTCGACAGAAGCAAAACTACCAATTTCAGATTTCTGCAGATATGCCTGGTTCAGTTCATCCTTCGAAGGCAAATACCAATCGGTTTTACCGCCACCTTGAAACGCACGAGCGACAGTTGCGGCTTTACCTGCAACGTTGCTCTGACCAATCATCGCGGAAGTATTTGCATGACCAGCACCTATTGCTGTTGACGTTGTTCCAATTCTTGTTGTTGTATTTCCTGACCATTCACACTTTGGATCTGCGGTACTTGTGTCTGGAGTTACACAGTTAGTTTGTCCAGCAGGAGTCGCGGCTTTAATCCACCCAGTCGGTGCAGCCTCTAAATACTTGCATTTGGTACCACAAGCAGAACCCGTAGAAGTAAAATTAGAAGGCGCCACATAGAAAACTTTGCCGCCACCAGGACCCGCATCACCCACACGACACGTACCCCCGGTTGCACAAGTCGCAGCAACAGTTACAGTTGTAGACGCTAATCGCGTAAGCGAAGTACATGTAATCAAACATGACTGCACCGTGTAGTCAGATATTGCGTTACCTCCTTTATCGGTTGGCGCGGTCCATGACACATCAACACCACCCGTGTTATCGGACTCAGCTTTCACCTCTGTTGGTGCACCCGGAACCGTGCGTGGCGTGACAGGTTTTGACTCATCGGAATAGCTTCCACTCTTTGCAGCATTCACTGCAGCTACACGGAAGGTATAGGCAGTACCGTTCTGCAACTCCGTCACCGTTGTGGTGGTGAGTGACGAAACTGCGTCGACAAAAGTGACGCAGGTTTCGCCTTTACACGATTGCACGGTGTAATCGGTAATTTCACTGCCACCGTTGTTCAATGGGACAACCCATTCAAGCTTTACTTCCATATTTTCCGCAGTACCCACTACCCCTGTTGGAACGCCAGCAACCGTACGCGGTGTCACGCTGCTCGAACCGCTCGAGTATGCGCCCGTGCCCGCAGCATTGATTGCTGCAACTTTGAATGTGTAAGCAATTCCATTGGTTAGACCAGTGACGGTTGCTTCAAGTTCGGGCGAGACAGCGTCTTTAACTGTGGTGCATTTCGTGTCGATGCACGACTGAACTGCGTAATCGCTAATTGCATTACCACGTTTATTTAGAGGAGCATTCCAGGAAAGCGCTACTTGGCCTTCATCATCAATTGTTGCAAGAATACTGGTTGGAGCATCGGGAACCGTGCGAGGAGTTGCACCATTCGAGGGCGGGGAATCGGTACTTGTTCCTGCGAGGTTGGTTGCAGCAACAGTAAAGGTGTATTCCTTGCCCAATGTGAGACCAGTAATTGTTTTTGTAGGAAATACACCAATACCATCGCCGACAACAACACATTCTTTATCGGCACACGCCTTAATGACGTAGCCGGTAATTGCTTCATTATTTGCAGATGGGGCGGTCCATGTGAGCACTATTCCACCGGTTTTGTCCTCAGTTGCAATAGGTTTGTCTGGCTTGTTTGGTGCACTACGCGCAATGACAGCGTTTGAAAGTTGCGACCATGGCCCCCAACCGGCTTCGTTCTTGACAGATACGCGATGCTTAAAGGAAGTGTCTTGATTATCGCTGTTTAAAATTTGGACTTTAGGTAAGGTTGTTCCTTCGGTGTACGCATTTTCTTGTAGATTAGGTGCGTAGGCGGCTCCAAAAAAACCATAACTACAGCCGTTGGGGTCGATGCACCACTCCACGCGGTAACTAGTAATAGATGCGCCGCCATTGTCTGTCGGGTTTTTCCATTCCACGAATTTCTGTCGATTGAAGTTAGCTGTAGCTAACAAATTGGTAGGAGCACCAGGAGTAGTTCGCGGAGTAATAGCACGCGATTCCTCTGATGCGGCTCCCTTGCCGATGCTGTTGACTGCAGCAACAGTGAACTTATAGTCCAGGCCGTTCTTCAGCAATGCAATTTTTGCAGTGGTATTTGTCGATGAGCCATCGTCGGCAGCAACGCATTTTTCACCAACACATACCTGCACGACATAGTCACTAATATCGAAACCACCGGTAACTACTGGGGCGGTCCATTTGAGGTTTACAAATGTGTTATCAGCTGTGCCATCAAGCCCAGTTGGAGGTCCCGGCGGCGAAGCTGGCACCACGTCATTCGAAGGTGCCGAATATTCGCCTGTACCAGCAGCATTCACTGCTGCCACTTGGAATGTCACCGCAACACCTAGGGGCAACTTCGTTACTTGCACCGGTGTTGTCGTCGAGGTGCCATCGTCAAATGTTGTACAAACTTTTACAGCGCACGACTGGATCACGTAATCCGTAATCTCAGCACCATTCCCACTTGGGGCTGTCCACCTGACGTCAATATTTCCTAATTTGTCTGCAATAGCACTCACTTGCGTAGGAGCACCCGGCAACAATCGGGGAATGGCGTCATTTGAGAGGTCTGAATCTGTTCCCTTTCCTGCATCATTCACTGCAGCAACAATGAATCTGTATCTCTCTCCCACTCTAAGGCCAGAAATTGTTGTGGGATTACTGCTGCTCAAGCCGTCTTCAACAAGCCCACACTTACCTAACACGCAAGCCTGTACGAGGTAGTCGGTAATTGCCGCACCGCTAAACGGTGGAACGGTCCATGACAGTTGAATTCCACCGAACTTGTTGGCTTCTGCTTTCACAGCAGTTGGAGCATCGGGAGTTTTACGAACGACAACCTTATTTGAAGGCTCGGAGTATTCGCTGCTGCCAGCCACATTGACTGCAGAAACTTCCACGTAATACGTACTACCTAGCGTGAAATCTTCTGTGAGGGCGGTGCTGAGTACTTTGAGGTCGGTCATACGCACTGGGCCTGAACACTTCTGATCTTCTGCGAGACAAGCGCGCACGTCATAACCCGAAACTGCTGCACCACCAGTAATGGTGGGCGCAATCCAAGTAGCTGTGATTCCACCAGAATTGTTTGGCGTCGCATTCACCCCGGTTGGAGGCTGTGGCAACGTGCGAGGAGTAACTGGAGCAGAAGGATCTGAATAGGCACCTGTTCCGGAAGCGTTTACTGCAGCAACAACGAAGGTGTAGCTGGTGCCCACAGTGAGGTTTGCCACTGCAGCAGTTGCAAGATCTGACTCATCATCGGAGTAGGCGACGCAACCTGCATCGGTGCATACCTTCACCAAATAATCGGTGATCTTCGCGCCACCATTAAAATCGGGAGCGTCCCACTTCACGGAAACCGCACCACGTTCCCCTACTACTGCCAGAACATTTTTTGGAGCATCGGCAACAACATGCGGAGTGACCGGATCTGATGGGTCTGAATATGTTCCCGTTCGAGCAATGTTGATTGCAGCGACCGTGAAGATATAGGCCTGTCCCGCTACAAGAGTACTGACCGCAAGATTGGTGCCCAGGGTGTCAGCAACCACGGTGCAAGCCGGCCTCGTAGTGATAGGAGTTTGATTACTTTTAGCTTCCACAACAACTGGCTCTGTATATTCACAAACCGAAACTGTGTAACCATCTATTTTCGCACCATTGTTTTGTTCTGGTGCCTTCCACGAAACATCTACCCCACCCACCATGTTCACTACAGCTGTAACTGCTGTTGGAGCTGGTGGCGGCGTACGAGGAGTTGCTTTGTTTGAAGGAGCCGAGTATGCGCCGAATCCAATTTCGTTTTCGGCAGCAACTGTGAAGGTGTACTCCTTGCCGAGTGTCAACTTCTCTACAACAACAGCGAGTTCTTCTCCATCAGAGGTAGCAGCATCGGAACACTTGTCATCGAGACACGACTGAATTTTGTATCCCGTAATGTCAATTCCGCCGGTCGACAACGGCACGAGCCACGTAACACGAATTCCTCCTGTGTTATTAGCGACAGCATCCACTGTGCGCGGAACTCCAGGAAGTGAGCGTGGTGCAATTCGTGCAGGCGCAACGGAATACTCACCAACACCAGCAATATTCTTTGCAGCAACTTTGAATGTGTATAACGTTCCAGTAACAAGATCGTTAATTGATACCGAAGTGGCGCTAGCAGTATCTAGCTCAGCAACTACTGCGCAGTTTTGCCCGGTGCAGGCCTGCACAACAAAACCAGTTAACGGCGCCCCACCAGTAAATTCTGGAGCTTTCCACTTGAGGGCAATAACACCTTCATCGTTCGCGGCCGCCTCAACATTGGTGGGCGCATCGGGCACTACGTGTGGAATTGCTCGTTCGGAGTTGGGCGAGAACCCACCGAGTCCTACAGCATTCTTTGCCCGAACCTTAAAGGTGAATGGTGAACCAGTAGCAAGACCAGTCACCGTGATGGTTACGCTTGTAGAAGCAGTGTGCGCAAATTCTTTACACTCATTTGATACGTCACAATACTCCACGACGTAGTCGAAAATATCTACACCGCCATCTTCTGGCGCAATCCAAGTAACTACTACCCCACCCGTTTTGTCAGGAACAGCAGTTGGCTGAATAGGTACGGAAGGCAACTTTTGAAGAATTGCAGGAGCAGATTTTTCCGAATCCGGGCCGGTTCCAGCGTCATTTTTCGCTACAACAATAAACCTATAAGACGTGCGTAGCGAGAGACCACTGAGAGTTGCACTCACGGTATTCGTGGTTGAGTCGGCTGCAACAGAGCAAGTTTCGCCTTTACACGATTTTACGATGTAGTCCGTGATGTCGTTTCCACCGTTATCGGTAGGTGCCTCCCATGTAACTACAACTTTTCCGTCGTTGTCGATTTTTCCCTCGACGTTCCTTGGTGCACCTGGAATTGTTCGCGGCGTGATTTTAAAAGGTGCCGAGAATTCACCCCGGCCAGCGTCGTTAACTGCTGCGACTTCGAAGGTGTACTCGGTGCCATTGGAGAGTTCTTTCACTTGCGCTAGCGCTTTGGCTGATTCGCCGTCTTCAAAAGTGGTGCAGACCTCTTTCACGCAGTAACGCACAACGTAGTCAGAAATATCTGAACCATTATTTTGTGGAGCGGTCCAGGTGAGGTCGACAAGTTTGTTCTCGGGCACGCCAGCAACGTCGATTGGTGTAGCAGGTGGGGTACGTGGCATAACAACAGTTGTTGTAGTCGCAAACTCTCCTGCTCCTGCAATATTGAACGCAGCAACACGCACAAGGTATTTGGCTCCAACTGTGAGTTTTTCCAGAGTTGCGGATTTTTGTTTAGAAGGGCGGTGAACAAAGTCCACCCATCCCCCGCCAGCATCGTTTAGATACTGAATGACGTAATCGGTGATGTTGGCACCACCATCAAATACTGGGAAATCCCATTTAACTTCCAACTTTCCTGACTTATCTGGGGCAACAACAAGGTCGGTTGGCGCATCAGGAACAGTACGTGGGGTAATTGGAGCAGAGGGTGATGAATACGCCCCGATGTCTGCTTCATTAGTAGCCGCAACACGGAACGTATAAGCAACACCATTGGTGAGACCAGTAAAGGTTTTTTTCGTAGCTGCAGATTCCATGTCTACTGGGTCATTGCACTTGCCAGGCTGGCAGATTTCTACTGTGTAACTCGTAATGTCAGAGCCACCAGAAACTTCAGGTGCTGACCATGTGAGAGCAACCTCAGCTTTTCCAGCTTCGCCAACAACATCTACTGGCACACCTGGCTTCACACGAGGAGTTGTTGCGGTTTTACTGTCGGAATATGGCCCGGGCCCGGCTACGTTTTTTGCTGCCACCTGGAACGTATACTCCTTGCCAATTTCCAAATTGATGAGTGACAGTTTTTTTGTTCCGCCGTCAGTTTCCTGTGTAGAGCATTGTGTGCCTAAACACGACTTCACTACGTATGCAGTAATAACTGATCCGCCATCAAACGTTGGCACACCCCAGGAAACATCTACTCCACCCGTTTTATCGGGTTTTGACTTCACCTCGGTAGGCACACCTGGAAAAGTGCGCGGTGTGACTGCAACGGAAGGATCGGAGTCGTCTCCAGGGCCAGCGGTGTTCACTGCTGCCACTTTGAAGAAGTATGGAACACCGTTTTTGAGACCATCAACAACCGCAGGGCTCTTGGAAATGGTTTGGTCATCGAACGTGACGTACTCACCATCAACTGCAGTGGAGTATTTCACTTCATAGCGAGTAATTGCTGTATTACCTGTTGCGGTTGGTGCAGTCCATGAAACCGTCACCTTGCTATCGCCAGGCACACCCGACACATCGGTTGGAGCACGAGCAATGGTTTTAATAGCAACTGCTTCTGCGCCCGCATCGGTTTGTTCGTTGGTGACATCTGCATAACTAGGAGTTACACGGAAGTCGTATTCCGAAACGTCATCAAGGCCAAGAACGGTGATCTTGTTATTGGTAGTTGGCGTGTGATCATACAATTTCCATGTTTTTTTATCGGTAGAAAACTCAACTACATAGTCATCGAGGTTGGTGGTATCGGTTGGCGGGGTCCATGTGAGATCAATGGACTTTTCATCTTTTTGCTTTGCCTTAATAGCCTTCGTGCTCAAAATACCAACGTTGACCCCAGCAGCATTCTTTCCTTGCAAGCCATATGTACGAGCAAAATAGTTTTCCATCTGCTGAATTTGAGCCAACGTGAGCTCGCCTTCATAAACAAGAACTTCAGCTACTTGCCAATCGGATTCCTGCTTGGGCCCACCATTGCTGCCGTTTACGGTCAGTGGCCCCTTAAATGACATGCCATTTGTCTTCGTGGAGACCTGCACGCCATTGGCGCGATACACAGCATTCTGATCGGACGACAACAACCAGTTGCTATGTGATTCACCACCATCGTCTTTCATGACCGAGTTGTGCTTGGCAACGCCTACTTTGCCACCATCTTTATCGTCAACAAACCCTGAGTACCAGTCGCCCTTGTTACTTGCAATAATGCGACCTTGGTTTTCGCCGGCGTAGCGCGATACGTGGAACAAGGTGTATTTCTGTGGCAGCACTGCGTCTGGGAAAGTAACGGCATCGCCGGTGCCACCTGCAACTGCAACAATATTTCCTGTTGCCCCATTGCCGGTTCCCACTTCAATCTTTGGTGCTCCGGTTACATCAACCGCAGCACGACCATTTCCTGAAGAATCGACCCAGGCGGTGCGAGCAGTATCTTCCGACTGATAATCGCCCGCTACGTAACGGGCAAACGGAGTTCCGAACGATGCAGGGAATGCATTTAAAGGGTCGGTTGCATAGCGAATGACAACTACACCTGAACCACCTGCGCCGCCTGCAGTGTTGTCGGCTACGGTGCTGCCACCATTTCCCGATGACGTTGCCGCCGTTGCAGCAGTGGTGTTGGCAGCAGTACTGCCACCTGCACCGTAAACAATTTTTTGACCACTAAAATAGTTTGAGTAACCAGATTTACCAGCATCGCCACCTATGAAATATGCATTGCCGCCGAAAAATCCAGCTCCACCGTTAACAGCAATTTCTCTTTCGCCAATGAGCAACGAAGAATCGAAACCATTTCCTGCAGCAACGTCGGGGCCACTTGTTGCACCCACGCCACCTTGGCCAACTGTGGTCACAATATTTGCGCCCGGTTCAACAGCAATTCCATTGAGCATTGAGCCACCGCCACCACCACCGGCGCCTGCACCTTGGTTAGCACCACCGGCGCCGCCACCAACGACCAATGTGTCAATTGAAGTAACTCCTGCGGGAACTATCCAGGTACAGCTTTCTTCTGCACTGAAGGTAAGCACTGTGTTTGTGCCTACTTCTGCTGATGAAGGAGCACAAGGTGCTAATTCGGTACGGACCTGTTTTGAAGGTTCAGAATATGCGCCGGTTCCCATTTTGTTCACCGCAGCAACTTTGAAGCTGTATGAGGTTCCATCTTTAAGACCTGTAACAACTTTGTCGGCACCCAATACACCTGGGATCCAAGTAGAGCCGCCATTTGATGATTGCAGGACTTTGTAACTCGTAATGGCGCTACTGCTATTCGGTAGCGGTTCTGTCCATTTTAATGGAACCGATTTTTGTCCAGTGATTCCGACGACATCGGTTGGTGCTGCTGGCAATGTAGAGAACGCACGAACGGGGCGCACACCAAAATTACTTGCGCCATCTGCGGCCACTGGTTGGCTATCGGCTATTGCAAAGTTCAGTGCAATTGGTTGATCCCCAGCTGAGTACGTTGAGCTCCAGTACGTTTCAGCAGTGAAGTTGGTGGAACACAAGCCGTTTTCTGGGCAAACAAAAAGATCTTTACTCTGAGAAAGTGCTACCAGTTCGTTTTGCGATGGCAAGAACCAGTCGTCAAGGCCATTGAATACCAAATCATCAACGAGTTGAATTGCATTGAGTCCATCGTTTGAACTACACAGCGTCAACGCTTTTTCTGTGTTGCTCTTACCCTCGCCTATTCCAGTTTCTTGGCTACCTTCTCGACAATTTTCTGCAGCCAACCCATTGAGTGGTGCTGCTTCCAAGTAATAGTCAGCACGAGTATTGCCCTCGGTTGCAGGTGTAATAAATACAATTCCGCCGCCAGGGCCTGTATCGCCAGCAACGCATGCGCCGCCATCGGCACACGCAATGTCGGTGGGAGTGAGTTCACTGTTGCGCTGACGGCTATCTGATGAACTACCGCAACCAGCAAGGCCAATTGCCATGGCAGCAACGATGCCAAAGGCAACAAGTGCTACAGGTTGACGTAACGATGAACGTTGTGAGGTGTGGTCGAGAAGTTTCACTTGAATGACCTCACTGGGCGTACGAAATGGATTGTTTTTTGCGGTTCATTTACCGGGTCACTGCCCGCAACAAAGTTGATGGCAACTGCATCGCTTGCGCCTCCGTCCGATGAACTCCAATAAATGCTTGCAGCAAGATCTGCTGCACATTTACCTGTTCCACAAACTGCAAAGAGTTTGCGTTGTTCATACAGTTCTTTGAGTTCATCTTGCGATGGCAAGAACCAATCGTCTTTGCCTCCCGCACGAAGTTGGTCGGCGAAGCTTGCTGCGTTTAACGGTGGAAGAACTTCTCCGCGTTCGCACAAGTCAAGCATTGCTACAGTATTTTCTTTACCTCGTCCTATTGCAAGGCCTGTTGATGGCTCTACGTCCGAGTTCTCACAACCCCATGGCAACGCCCACGTTGCAGGTGCAGCTTCAAAGCACTCTCCACTGTTGTTTCCTACAGTCGATGCATCAATGAACACAAGGCCACCACCGGGCCCGGTGTCGCCCACCTTTGCTGTGCACTTCACTTCAGGTGCAATAAATTCAGTTGTCGTTGTGACTTCAGCCGGAACAGTTGTATCGCCGAGAACAGTTGTCGTGGTTTCACCAGTCAGTGTTGTTGTTGTTTCACCAGTCAGCGTTGTTGTAGTTTCACCAGTCAGCGTTGTTGTTGTGGTTTCACCTATTCCAAGTGCAGCAGGGTTGTCTGGCAATGGAATGGAATCACCTGTTGGGTTGAGCTTCTCGACATATTCAATTGCTCCTGGGTCAGACGTTGCTAAACCTTTTGGTGCTTGCATCAGTACATCGGTAAAGAACCAATGGCGTTTGCCTTTACTATTTTTTCCACACACCGAGAAAACACCAACTTGTTTACGGGTGCCACCAAGTTTGATACAGACCCATGTTGATTTTTCTTTCGCAATTCCATACCAAAATTTTCCTGTGGGCAACGTTGCGCAAACGACCTTCTGTTTTGAAATGGTTTTTACCTGACCAGCTGTTTTACATTTAGTACCCGCAACGAGGGTGGCATTGCGTTGTCTGGAATCAGAAGAGGAACTACCGCAACTCACGACTCCAAGGCCCAAGGCAAATAAAAGTAAAAACGTCAGCGCAGCACGAGATGCTGAGGGCCGCTGTTTGACAAAATTGCCATGATTAAACATGTATTTATCTTACTTCTGAATCCCATGGTTACAAGTCAGCCCCGTCTGGGGCAAAAGGCAGAATTACGGCGCAGCGATGAGGTCGACCACGAGCACGAGGTCGGTTTTTGCCGGCAATTTCATTTCCTTGTTGCCGTCTGCCCCAAAGGCATCGGCATAAGGAATGGTCATTTGACGACGTCCTCCCACTTTCATTCCTGGAACACCTTTAATAATGCCTGGCAAAGAGCCGCCCTCTTCCAAGGTGAGGCTGACCGGAGCACCCTCTGGCCAAGTGCTGGTGATTTTCTCGCCCGTATCACCGCGGTACGCGACAATATGAAGGGCAACTGTGTCGCCCGCAGCAATGGCTTCGCCCTTGCCCTCTACAAGATCTTTACTTTGCAGGGTTGATGATGCGGCTGCCCCGGCAATAGTGAGTTTGGGTTCATCGGCTGGGTTGGTTGCCGGAATGATGCCGACCATTTCCACTACGAAAGACAGCGCCGCCCCAGGCTTGATAACAGAACCCGAACCGGCGTCTCCATAAGCAAGGTCTGCAGGAATATCGAGTTGGCGCATGCCACCTGTTTTCATTCCTAAGAGACCTTCGTCCCAACCTTTGATGACTTGGCCTTTGCCGAGCGTGAGGCTAAACGGACTTGAACCAAAGTTGCCATCGAAGCGAGTGCCATCGGAACTCAGTACACCTACATAGTGAACTGCGATGAGGTCGCCCACTGCCGCTCCGGCACCTGTGCCGTCAGTGATATCGGTAATGACCAACTTGGTGGGAGCCACCTTCGGCAAAGTTACTTTTGGTTCTTCCGTTTTCGCAGGCTCGGTAGTGCCCGACGCACCATCTACTGCGGTATCGGCGGTTGCCGGCACAGTGTCATTGCTTGGGGAATCGCTCCCGCACGAGACAAGAACTGACCCACCTGCGAAAAGAGCTACTGCTATAAAAACTTGACGGCAAAAGTGAAAACGTGACATTGGACGACACTATCCGCTCGCAACAATAATAAGCGATTTATTGACTAGCGATATAGGCGTTTCATCATTAGCCCCAACCACTCGATTACGAGAACAATTGCGAATACCGAAATGATAATCGTAAGAGTGAGCTGGAATTCATATACGCGAATTGACGAGATGAGAAGAAAACCAATTCCACCACCGCCAACGATGCCCAGAATGGTCGACGACCGAAAAAACACATCAAACATATAGAACAGATGCGCAATGAAAGATGGCACAAACTGAGGGATGACTGCCGATACAAATTCCTGGCTTCGAGATGCGCCAACCGACACCAAAGCTTCTCGGGGGGCGGGACTCACTTCCTCTAAGGAGTCTGCAAACAACTTTCCACCAAAGACCATCACGGCGATGGACATTGCGAGTGTTCCCGATACCGGACCAAGGCCCATTGCGCTCACAAAGATAACGGCAATAATCAGTTCAGGAATTCCACGCACAGCCAAGACGATGATGCGCATTAATGTGGAAAACCACTTCCGCACATTGAGATTTCTCGCCATGAGCACGCCAATGGGTAGAGCCACGACGACACCCAAAGTTGTTGCAACTATCGAAATTGCTATTGACTCAATAAGACCGGAGATCAACATTGATCGTTCACCAGCAAAAGACGGTGGAACCATTTGTTTCAACACAATTTGGACCCGGTCAATATTTCCCAACATTTGGAACCAATTGATATCTACCGTGGTAATAGCAACAAGAATCAATAGTGTCACCAACGACATGGCGCCCAAGCGGAAAAGCCTTTCAGATGTCCACGGTTGTACGACGCTGCGGCGCGCTAAAGAGTCGTTCAGAACCTGCGTATCTCGACGTTGCTTCAGCCTTACCCATAGCCGCGTGTGTTGACTTTGCAGACCTATGTTTGCTGCAGTTCCAATGAGTGACTGCCGAATCGCATTTGAGGCAAGTTCTGTCAACAATATGACGACAAAAAGCACCGTTACTGCGGCCAACGCCGGCCGATACTGGATGGTCTCTAGAGACTCCGAAATAATTGTTCCAATACCACCAGCACCCACGAGACCCAGCACCGCAGATCCGCGCAAATTGATTTCAAAGCGAAATAATGCAGTAGCAATCATTGAGGGCAAAGCTTGCGGAATAAGTGAAGACCTGATTGTTTGTCGTTTCGTTGAGCCCACTGCCATCAGTGCTTCGCGAGGAGCCTCATCTGCATTTTCCAGGGCATCTGCAAACAGCCGACCGACCATTCCGACAGAATGCAACGCCAATGCGAGAACTCCAGGAAATGGCCCAGTGCCAAATGCAACCACAAAAATTGCTGCCAATATTATTTCTGGCACCGCACGACTGAGAGTAATGGCGCCACGACTGAAGGCTCGCAGTGCTCGATTGGGTGAAGTGTTTGAAGCAGCTAAAAGGGCTAATGGGTAACTTAATAAAACAGCACCCAATGTTCCGAGAAGTGCAATCCACAAAGTTTCCACCATTGCGGAAATCACTGTTGAAATTTCAGCGAAATCCGGAGGGTACATCCTGCGAAAAAGATTAATCACATTCTGAAAATCTGAGAAAAATTCAAAGATCGACATATCAATCTTGATCCAACTCCACAAAAATAGAGCAAGAAAAGTTACAACAATGACGATCTTGCTGATGTATGAAACATCAATCTTTGGTGCAAGTGGCAATGTCTCACCACTTTTAGTCATGCGTATTCTTTCTCTTCGGTTAATGCCACTTCTGCGGTACCGGTGCGGCGATATAGATGCATAATTGACTCTGGGTCAGTTTCAGCTGTCGTCAAGGTGTCAAGCACTACTCGGCCATCACGAAGACCCACAAGCCGATCTGTGCGACCCACAGCAAGTTCCACCTGGTGCAAACTGCAAACAACTGTCATATTGTCTTCTCGCGCAATTCTGGTGAGAAGCTCTAGCACTTGAACAGACGACTCTGGATCAAGAGATGCAACTGGTTCATCTGCAAGAAGAATTTTGGGCTTCTGCATCAAGCTACGCGCAATGGCCACTCGCTGCATTTGCCCGCCCGACAAAGTATCTGCCCGCTGGAAAACTTGCGAAGCAAGCCCAACACGATCGAGATGCTCCAAAGCTTGACGTCGAAGCACTTTCGAATATGAGCGAATGCCAAACCGTGGTCCGCGAAGTTGACCAAGTGCACCCACAAGTACATTCTCCATACACGTCATTCGCCCGACAAGACCGAATTGTTGGAATACGAATCCAATATCTCGTCGAAGAACACGTAACTCTGACGAGGAGCACTGATCGACAATAGTCCCCAAGATCTTTGCGTGACCAGATGTAGGTGTGTGTAGACCATTGAGAAGTCTCATCAATGTTGACTTCCCAGACCCTGACAAACCAAGGAGCCCTAGAACTTGTCCTTCAGGCACATCAAACGAGACGCCGTCGACAGCAAGAGTTCCGTTTGGAAACCGCTTGGAGAGTGACGCGATGGAAATCACCGCGTCACTCTCAACAGCGTTTATGCCTTGCAAGATGAGCTCTTGGTTGCCTCACACATTGCACGAATGTAGTCATAGAAGGAGTCCTTGACTTCCATGACTGATGCAGTGTTCTTGTCTTCAATAATGATGCATGTAGCCACAGCAGTGCAACCGTTGAAACCTTTTTCAACGAAATATTCCTTGTTCAATTTCTTCAAAACAATATCTTTCACTGCTGCTTTAAAAGATGCGGGCAATGTGCTGTTCAGAGAGAAAGGTCCATTCGGAATAGCACCCGACTCCCAAACCATTTTGTAATCGGCTGCCTTCATATCTTTCAGAGTTGACTCGCCAATGATGACGCAACATGCAAACGATGCTTCGCACTTGTTTGTGGAAAGCCCCAGCATCGAGTTGTCATGAGTACCCTCAAATGAAGTGGTCATATCCTTCAGCGTCATGCCAGCATTGAGAATTCCTTCTGTAGGCACTAGGCCGCCTGAAGTTGAAGTTGCCGATACCAAACAGACTTTTTTGCCTTTGAGATCTTTAATTCCCGTAATGCTGCTTCCGGTACGTGTCCATAATTTTGATGTGTAGGAAGTTGTTCCGTCTACATACTTGCTGAGTCCAACTGGTTCAATTTTGGCACCGTTGAGCTTCGCAACGATGTACGACATCGCACCCCAGGCTACAAAGTCAATCTTTTTTGAAATTGATGCCTCAATAACACCCGCATAAGAAGATGCGCTGTAGAACTCAACCTCTACTCCCAATTCTGTCTTGAAGAGGTCGACCATGCCTTTCCATTTGGTTTGCATTGTCGTTGCATTTTCTGCCGGAACACCACCAATGATGAATTTTTTTGGCCAGCCTTTTTTATCAAGCTTTGTAATATCAATTGGCTTAACGGTGCTTGCGGTCATTGCAACTCGCGTCCAAGAGTACTTTTTCGTTTTCCCGTTATAAGTACATTGAATTGAAGCTGGTTTGACCTTCAGTACTTTTCCATACTGAGCTTTTGTGCAACTCTTACCAGCTGTTGGCGTAACTGCACTTGCGTTCACTTGAGATGACACCATAAACATCGATGTCATGGTTGTAGCCATTACTGCAACTACTTTTCTAATAGAATTTTTTTTCATTTTGTCCTCCAGGATTTGTTGTAGTTGTTTGAATTATTTCAATTTCACTTCAAATTTGTTGCCCTTAGCGCCTCGACCAAGTGATGTTTTGGCGAAGACTTCACAAGTTGCCGTCACTCCACGGAGCGATGTTGGAACAGTTGCAATCAACTTGTTTGTTGTGCTGCTGGCAACGAGTGCGCCTCGTGACGATGAGCACTTCAGTTGGTACGTCACATCGCTGTTCCAGCCAGCGGTATCAGGCTTTTTGAAACTTAACTTCACTTTTCCTGCTTCTACTTTGGTCGTAACTCGTGCAATTTTGGAAGGCGTCTTACGAGGGATTTCATAAATTGCGACCGTTCCTGACAGTTCGAAGGAAACCACAACGAGTGCAGCACCTGTTGGGCTCTCTTCTTCTGAGACAAAGAGAATTCCTTCTGGCGAAACGTCACCGGCATTACCGGTATTGAGGTTTCCGTTCGGATCTGATGTATTGATGTAGTCCACAAATTCAGGTGCTACTGGATTGGAAGCATCGTAAAGAGCAACTCCTCCGTCGCGTTCCATGCCTACTGCAATCCAAGTTTTTCCATAGGCTTTGCCCACTGCAACACCTTCAGGCTCTGGACCTTTTTTGGTTGAGCGTGCATCCACTGCCTTAATTGCACCGGTTGTTGTGTCCCAGTCTGCATTGAACTGCAAGGGGCGTCGAACAGCAGTGAGTGCTTCGAGTTGTTGGCCAGAGTCCCACACTTGGGTCATGGTGTCGGTTCCTTCGGTCCCAACTGCCGGCTGCCAGATTGAAAAAGAGCGAGCCCCGAACGAGTGTGCAAGTTTCACCTTTGTAGACGAGGTGATTGTTGAAAGACGAGGATTTGAAGGAGCAAACGGTGTTACGCCAAGCGATCCGAATACTTTTCCTAAAGCTGTAATTGTTGCGTCTGTAGAATCTGCAGCAGAAGAAAGTTTCATTTCTTCTCCTTCGGCTTTTGCCACGTCGGTTCCGCCCAACAAGCATGGCCACTCTCGCGCATCGCCTTCGTTAGCCGTCACGAGGTACTCGGTGCCATCTGGGCCAACGAGTGTCGCGATTGCATCGGGCTGGTACATACCGAGCACTGTTTGGCTCACTACAAGTGGTCCCTTATCGCTGATTGCATCAAGACCCTTGTTGTTGTCAGCGTGCTTTTTATAATTCAATCCGCTGATGGCAAGTACTGACTTTGTTGCCATGTCAATGGTTGCAATTGCATTATTTTCTTGCAACGTCACGTAGGCATACTTGCTATCGCTCGACATGGTGATGTATTCAGGCTCAAGGTCTTGTGCCAATGTCGCACCCGGACCAAATACACGTCCACCTCCGAACACAAGTGATGTTGCGCGGTCATTGAACGCTTCAAAGTTGATAGTGGTTGCAGCACTGGGCTTGACACCACCAACGTCAATGATTGACACCGTTCCATATGGATCGGTTGTCACGGGCAGTGTGCCATCGGCTGCTTTGCAATAAGACTTTGGCTCGCCTTCATTTGCCGACAATACGTAACGGCCGTCTGGTGAGAACGAAACGTGGTCTGGAAGGGCGCCTACTTCAATTCCACTCTCAACACCTTTTGTTAACTTTCCATTTGTATCGGTGAAGAAGATCTTGCCATTTCCTTGTGCGTTGCCGTCGACAGAAGTTGCGATGGCTACAAGACCATTCTTTGTAGCAACACTGTGAATTCCAGTTGCACCCTTGGCGGCTAAATCAATTGACTTGACTTTTTTCGTCTTGCCAGGCTTTGAGATATCAACGATGTCAATTTGATTCGTTTTACCATTGGTCACAAAAAGTCTTTGACTCGCTGCGTCGTATGCAGATATTTCAGCTCCACCAAGACCACTGCCACTTGTCCAGCGCCCGAGAAAGCGAAGGCCAGCGCCATTAGTTGCGTCTGCAGAAACCGGCGCCACTGTGTTACCGATAGCCGTTACTGCGACACCACCGATGCTGAGTGCAGCAACCACGACCTGTATCCGAATTTTTTTGAATTTTTCCATGCGGTGAAAGTAGACGATCAGAAGAAATGCAAGTTGAGCAGTGTCTTACTTCTGAGTGTGTAGTAAGTAAACATTTGGAGATGTTCAACATTTATTTTCCAATGAAAATCTCGTTCATCTAAATTCCACATTCCAGTTGCTGAAGAACTTCGGTTCTTGGTTTTCACTTCACATTGGTTGTTTACTGTGGTCGCATGAAGTTCACGCGGGAAGCAATTTGTGAAATCTTGTCTCATTGTGCAACGCAAGACCTCACTTCATTTGTTGACACACTCCTAGAAGTTGGTGTAGTAAAGAATGTTCGAGCCGTGCGCTCCCCTGAGGTCGGCACTGTTCAATTACAAGTTCGAGAGCCGATTTGCCAGGAAAGATTCATTCTTGGCGACGCACTTGTAACAGTCGCAGAGGTTGCAGTTGGATCCTCACTCGGGTGGGCAATGAGAACGGGAAATGACCCTCATGGAGCCGTGGCCGCGGCCATTCTTGACGGCTGGGTTGCACAATCAACGCCTGAGACCGATGCCCTTCACTTAACCATGCTTGAAGACTTGCTTCAAGCGACAGTGCTACATGAGTCAACTGAGCGATCGTTAAAGACAACACAAGTGCTGTCAACTGCGATCCAATTTGAAGAGTTGGACTAGACAGATGACTAATCAAGCAGAAATTGCGCTATACGCAAATCTCGTTCTCAACGTGCATGAGTCTCAAGAAGTTTTTAGGACTCTTCTTGATGCATTAAGTCAGCCTGGAACAATCCATCACCTCCCCCAAACCGTGTCGCATCGATTTACACCTGTACTTGCGCCTCTTGCAGCGCTCGTCAGCCACGATGTTCCCTTTTCAATTTGTGGCGGCGAATCTGTTGCAACTTCCATTGCTGTTGAACGTGCAACGTTTGGCCGGAGCGTTGAACCCGAGTTTGCCGCATTCATTGCGGCCTTATCTGGGCATGTGCCAGATGCAAGCACAATTCGACGTGGTTCTCCTCATCGCCCAGATGGTGGCTGCCAGATTTCATACCAAATTTCAGGCCGCCTCGTTCCTGGCACTACTAGGGAATCAATATTCTCTATCGCTGGTCCCGGAGTACCAATGGTGCGAAATGTCTCAGTTGAATGGGCAACCGACGAACTTTCGAGTTTGCAACAACTTTTAGGTGCACGAAGTGACTCGTGGCCAATGGGCTTTGACATTTGGCTTGTCGATGACTTTGGACAAGTTGTTGGAATTCCTCGCACAAGCAACATCACAGGTGTGATGGCTCAACACGACGAGAAAGTATTGGAGCACTGACATGGGATACGCAGCAGCCCGAGGTGGCCTTGCAGCAATTGAGTTTGCTGAAAATTTGGTGCAGGAACTGCGCGACGGACATCCGAGTTCGCCTCTTGAAACTGACCAAGTCACCGGACGACTTCGGTTACTCGTTGATCGAGTAATGGGAGAAGCGGGTCTATGGGCTCCAGAATTAGCTGCTCAAGCGTTACGTCAGGCGGAAGGTGACGTCATTGAAGCGGTTCACTTACTGCGCGCATTTAAATCTACTCTTCCACGAATCGGAATTTCTGAGGTGGTTGATGCCGATGACATGATTCCCGAACGACGCATTGTGCCTGCATTTCGTGAACCTGGCGGCCCACAAATACTAGGTCGCAGCACTGACTACACGGCTCGCATGCTGAGCACCACACGTCGCGAGACAAAACCAAAAGTGCAGCCCGCCTCGGGAACACCTGCAGATGAACCTTTAGACGTGATACCTCCCATGCAACGCATGAGCGATGTACTGCGCGATATGCAGCTTCTCGTCGATCGTCGACGCACAGATGATTCGGAACCATTCGACATCACACGCATGCCCGCCAAGCCTCCTGCACCAAGATCGGCACGCTTGTCAACCATGGCGCGTGCTGAAACTGGTGCACTCGTCGGACAGTGGTATCGAAACATCCTTGGGCCCGATGGTTATCTTCATGAAGTCACACTTGGCGAAGTGCGCCACGGCGCAATGCCCATTACGGTCACTCATCCTGTTACACGTAATCCGGTAAAAATTGGCGAGTACAGAGTGACGGAAGTTGAAGCCATTGAAGACCTTGATGGCATTGACGAAGACCGCGCCTTGTTCGATATCGGTTACGGCTTATGTTTTGGTCAGAACGAGCGCAAGGCAATTGCCATGGCGAATCTGGATATTGCGTGCCATCGCGATGACCAACGTTCAGAACTTGAACAATCAATTTTGATGACTACAGACGGACTTGATTCATCAGGCTTTCTCGAACACCTCAAATTGCCGCACTACGTGACATTCCGCTCAATGATTGAACGCAAAATTGCAGTTCGACAAGCGCGATTACAGTCGGCGCCGACGGAGTCAAAACCATGAGTTCAACAGTTGATGAAATTGCTGGACCACCACAGTCAGTGCCCTTTGCACTTCTTGACGAAGAGTCCAAGCGTGAAATTCGAAGAGCGTTACTTCAGGCTGTTTGTATTCCAGGATTCCAAGTTCCATTTGGATCACGCGAGATGCCAGTAGCTCGTGGTTGGGGTTCTGGCGGATTACAAATTTCATTGGCGATTGTTGGAGTCAACGACACCATCAAGGTGATTGACCAAGGAGACGACGAAGGAGTGAATGCGGTCAACTTGCGTCGGCTCATTACGTCATCAACAGGTATCGAGGAAACTTCGGAAACCGATGAGGCGACAATTGTTCAAAGTCGTCACCGCATTCCGGAAGATGCAATGACAAGCGACCACATTCTTGTACTTCAAGTTCCGGTGCCTGAGCCACTTCGCGGAATTGAACGCAATATGAAGGAACTTGAACGCATGCACGCTGAAGGTGACTACTCAAAAATGTGGGTAAGCCTTTATGAAGACAAGGTGCGCAACGGGGTCATCACTCAAACAACTGGGTATCCATGCCTTGTTGCACAACGTTATGTAATGGCTACAACACCAATACCTCGCTGGGACATACCACGGCTTCACCAAGCAGAGTTTCTCACCCTCTTCGGCGCAGGCCGAGAAAAGCGTGTTTATGCGATTCCTCCATTTACCGATGTAGAGCCACTGACCTTTGAAGACGTGCCATTCGAAGTAGAGGCGAGCAATGGCGCAAAGTGTCGGCTCTGTGGATCTGAGGAAACTTTCCTTGTTGAGACTCCCGGATCTGAATCGCGTTGGTCATGCAGTGACACGGCATGGTGCCGTCGAAAGAGAACGAAATGACTATGACTAAATCTCCAATCATCACGCCACAAGCCGCCATTCGAGTGCGCGGGCTCTCGAAGTTTTTTGGCCCCATTGACGAAGGCGCAATTGCACGCACAGGACCAGAGTTTGGAACGGCCCGAGATCCGCTCAGCGGCTCGATTGTTGCAGCGTGGGATGTCAATTTCGATGTTGCGGCCGGAGAGGCTCTTGGCATTGTTGGCGAATCAGGTTCTGGAAAGTCGACTGTCCTTCGCTGCATAGCTGGCGATCAGCCATCTTCTGCCGGCTCAGTGCATTTGATGTGCCACGACGAAGGGCGAACCAATGTTCTCGATTTGAGCCCTGCAGCACGACGAAAATTGCGTATTGACCAATTGTCGGTTGTCTATCAAGACCCAGCAGAAGGATTGTCGTTAGGCGTTACTGCAGGTGGCAACATCGCGGACCCTCTCACTGCAGCAGGATGGCGCAACTTTGAGGCTATTCGAGTGCGCGCCCGTGATCTTTTGGACCGCACCGAAGTTCCACTTGATCGCATGGACGACATTGTTCGCAATTTTTCAGGTGGAATGCGCCAACGCGTTCAAATTGCACGAGCTCTCGCCAACAATCCACCAATTGTTTTGCTCGATGAACCGACCACAGGTTTAGATGCAAGTATCGCCTCTGGAGTGCTCGACCTCATTCGAGGACTGTTAGAAGAACTTGACCTTGCCGTTGTAGTGGTTTCACACGACTTTGGAGTAATTGAGATGTTGACTCAGCGTTGCATTGTCATGCAACACGGTCGCGTAGTAGAAGACGCCTTAACTGACCAACTTTTGGAAGACCCACAACACCCGTACAGCCAAAAACTTGTCACAGCGGCCCGCTCATGAGGAGCAACCTATGAACTCTCCACTAATTAATGTCTGTGATGTTTCAAAAACTTTCGTTCTTCACAACATTGACGGGCGCGAAGTAACAGCGCTTCAAAATGTGTCATTTTCTATTGCACCAGGGGAACACGTTGCGCTAGCAGGGTCGTCTGGTGCCGGTAAATCAACATTGCTTCGACTTCTTTATCGAACATACACTTTGACGAGTGGTGAAATAAATTTTTGTTTGAGCAGTGGCGATTGGGTTGATTTAGGAAAACTTACCGACCCTGAGGTAGTTGCATTACGCGGCAGAGAAATTGGCTACGTATCGCAATTCTTGCGTGCGCAGCCTCGACGTGCCGTCATCGATCTAGTTACACGAGCAGGTGTCTCGCGAGGAATGACACGCAACGATGCTCGTGAGCAAGCAGCGATATCTTTACGGCGACTCAACATAGCCGAATCTTTATGGGAAATACATACATCAGTCTTATCGGGTGGCGAAAAGCAACGAGTGAATATCGCTGCTGGTTTAATTTCACCTCCACGCCTGCTCCTACTTGACGAACCGGTCTCAGCACTTGACCCTGAAAATCGCGAGAGGGCTATTGATCTCATTTCGCAATTGTCCGAGGCCGGCGTGGCAGTACTTGCAGTTTTTCATGACCTCGATGCAATCGCTCGGCTTGCGACGCGAATTGTTGTCATGTCGCATGGACATCTCATTGACGATGGTCCAGTTCATTCCATTCTCCCTCAACTCGAACCAACGGATGTTCACCCATGACCAGATTTATTATTAGCAATGTGACCGCGGTGAAGCGTGATGAAGTAATCAAAGATGCACGCATTGTGGTTGAAGATGGAATTGTCATAGAAATCGGACCCTCGCTTGGGAATCTTGGCGAAACTTTTGACGGGCGTGGTGCTTTTTGTATCCCCGGAATTGTCGACACTCACAGTGACGGCCTCGAGCCCGAACCTCGACCACGTCCTGGTGCTCAATTACCACTTGGATTCAGTCTCAGATCTTTCGAATCAAAAGTTCGTGCCGCGGGAATCACAACTCTCTTCCACGGCATCGGCTTTGAAAATGATGGAAATCGAACCGTTGACGGAGCTAACGCTTTTGTTGACCTGATCTATGGATACTCAAATGAGAGTGCGCTCATAGACAACAGAGTTCTGTACAGGTTGGACGCACGCGACGCTGCAGGGTTTGATGCCTTAGTTGCTCGCCTAGACACCGACCGACTTATAGAACCGAATCCACTTGTCAGTTTTGAAGACCATACGCCTGGGCAAGGCCAGTACAAAGATCGATCTTCATTTGAACAATATGTGATGGGGACGCGAAAGATTGATCTTGAAACAGCTCGTGCACAAGTTGATGCGCTGATTGCGGAACGTGATGCGCTCATTCACCAACGTGCAATAGCCCTTTCTTGGCTCACCGCAAAAGCTGCAGCAGGTCATATTCGACTCATTGCGCACGACCCCACAACGCCAGAGGACATTGCAGAAGCGCTGACGTGGAATGCGTCAATTGCAGAATTTCCCACCACAGTTGCAGCAGCCAAGGCTGCCAAAGATTCTGGGCTCCGCACAGTTTGTGGTGCGCCAAACGTGCTTCGTGGGCGTAGCCATAATGGCAATGTGTCTGCAGCAGAACTCATCTCGCTCGGGCTGTGCGATGGTTTGTCATCGGACTATCTCCCGTTTGCCATGATCGGTGCACTGGGAATACTTGTTCAAACGGGCATCTGTTCAATTCCCGATGCAGTTCGCTTAGTTACTTCCGGGCCGGCAGAAACTGTAGGACTTGCGGATCGTGGATTCTTGGAAGTTGGTGCAAGAGCAGACCTCACGATATGTCATCTCAATTGCGAGAACCCTGCAGTTATCGGAACATTTAGAGCGAGCACCGCGAGTATCCCTAGCCTGGCCCTTCAGGATTCGTGACATGACTCAATTCTCAAGTCTTCTCAGCGAAATGGCATCAGTGGCGGAAAATGCTTACCAGTTCGCAATGACGAATCTCACTTCAGCACAACGTAGTGCCGACATCGGAATCGGTGGTGATGGAACACCAACGATGTTCCTTGATCAATTTATTGAAGAGCCCGTGCTCGCAGTAGCCGAGAAGTTTAAAATCAATGTGCTTTCTGAAGAAGTCGGCTGGATTGACCGCGGGTCTGCATACACAGTTGTACTTGACCCGGTAGACGGCACAGCGAACTCTGCTGCAGGTGTACCGATTTCTGGTTTTTCTGCAGCAATTGTGGAAGACGACATCATTGTTGAGTCGCTCGTTACTTGGCTCGGTACAAACTATTCATGGCGAGCACATTGTGATGACGCTGTGGTTCAACGCACAACTGGGCGCACCAAACTGGCAGGCGCCGCACTATCAATGTTGCGACCGCGCCCAAGCACATGGAACACCTGGTCTGTTCTCGCGCAAACTTCTGAACGCGTACGCATTCTTGGTTCTTCTGTTATCGAAGCGTGTCTTGTTGCCGATGGAGCAATTGATGCATTCTGTGATCCAGGCGGCGACATTCACCGCATTGTTGACATTGCGGCAGTATCACTCATCGTTGAAAAGTCTGGTGGCGCATTGAAGGATGCACAAGGAAGGCCCCTCTCCTTCTCGCCTGACCTCACCCTGAGGTGGAGCGGTATCGCTGCTGCCACACCTCAATTAGCCGATGAAATCGCATCGATCATCGGTGGAAATCCTGCAGTATCGAGCAACGACTAGCTAAAAAACCCACGTAATGCTCGCGCCATTTCGCGCCGATGCGGAGCGCCCGATGGCAACATGTCGACCATAGTGATTGAGGTGTGAATGTGTCCGCGAGCTTCCACGTGTTCTACCTTCACTCCTGCTTGCATGAGCGCACGGGCATAGGCATTGCCTTCATCGCGTAAAGGGTCGAACTGACATGTCACCAACATTGTTGGCGGCAACCCCGCAAGTGATGCAGCAAGCAATGGTGAAGCTTGCGGGTTCTTGCGTTGCTCTGGAGTGGCATAGTGATTCCAAAACCATTCCATGAGTGACTTGGTGAGAATAAAACGCTCACCATTTTCTTTATGTGAAGCGTGTTGTTGCGAACCATCGGTCACAGGGCACAACAAGAGTTGACCACTGAGTTGTGGCCCACCTTTGTCGCGAGACATTTGTGCAGTAACTGCAGCAACGTTGCCACCAGCACTCCAACCAGCCACTGCAATTTTTTCTGAAATGCCGCCTAGGGCCGCAGCATTGGCGTGCACCCATTTCAATGCAGCAAAGCCATCTTCCGCTGCTGCAGGAAACGGCGCTTCAGGAGCATGTCGGTAATTCACCGAAATAATGAGAGTGTTCGACTGCGCACACAAGTCGCGACACAGTGGGTCGTCAGATGTGTGGCTACCAAATACCCAACCACCGCCGTGGAAATACACGGCAATAGGGTGTGGGCCGGGTGTTGCAGGGCGATACAACCGATATTCCAACTCACCGTCAGCGCCTTGCAAAACACCGTCTGCAATTTCGCCCACTTCGGGGCCTGTTGGGCGCACTGCCGATGATGCTTCGGCAAAAGCACGAGCATCGGTGGG
>CAMCZG010000022.1 GCA_945886445.1 Bifidobacterium breve
ATACCGCGCCGAGAACCCTTCCTCAATTGGCAGGTGGGACAAGAGGTTCCTCCCGATAGAGTTTCCGTCTGCCCAAGGGGAGACCTCACGGCAACTGTTTTACAACCGACGTCTATGTGCGCCCGTCCGGCGGGTACCACATAGCAACAACTTAAATACGTGCTCCGCCGGCTTGCCGCGCGGAGCATTTGCGTGAATAGACAACTAGAAGTTACAACAACCCACTAATACAACAACGAAGAGGGCTGCCGATATGGCACAAAAAGCGATCGTCGGCGAAAAGGTCGGCATGACACAAGTGTGGGGCGATGACCAGCGCGTCATCCCCGTCACTGTGCTTCGTGTCGAACCCGCTCGCGTTGTCCAAGTCAAAACAGGTGAGCGCGACGGTTACACCGCCGTGCAAGTTACCTATGGCTCCAAGGACGCAAAGAAATTAACCAAGCCAGAAGCTGGGCATTTTGCATCAGCGGGCGTTGCTCCTGGTCGTCGTGTGGTCGAGTTGCGACTCGACTCCATCGATGGCTTTGTTGTCGGTCAAGAAATTGCCGTCGACACATTGATAGTTGGCGAACGAGTCGACGTCACTGCAGTGAGCCGCGGTAAAGGTTTTGCCGGTGGTATGAAGCGTCACAACTTCTCTGGTCAAGGCGCAAGCCATGGTAACCACAAGCATCACCGTGCCCCAGGGTCAATTGGATCATGTTCATTTCCTGGTCGCGTTTTCAAAGGTTTGAAAATGGCTGGCCACATGGGTCATGACCAAGTCACCACACTCAACTTGGAAGTTGTCCAAGCCGATATGGAGCGTGGTTTGTTGTTGGTAAAGGGTTCGGTTCCCGGGCCAAATGGTGGCGTTGTTATTGTTCGCAACGCAGTGAAGGCGAAGTGAAGTCATGACAACCATAACTATTAAAAACACTTCAGGTAAAGATTCCGGAACAGTTGAACTCGACGCAGCCACATTTGGTGTTCAGCCAAATGTTCCTGTCATGCACCAAGTTGTTACTGCACAACTCGCACATCGTCGTGCGGGTACGCAAAGCACCAAAACTCGTGCTGAAGTTTCCGGTGGTGGTCATAAGCCAGGAAATCAAAAAGGTGGCGGTGGAGCTCGTCAGGGTTCAACACGTTCACCTCATTTCAGCGGTGGTGGTATTGCTCTGGGGCCAAAGCCTCGTAAATACACACAACGCACACCGAAAAAAATGGTGCGCCTTGCATTGAAGTCTGCACTTTCAGATCGCGTTAACACAGAGCGTCTTTTGGTTGTCGACGAATGGGGCTTCGCCGAGCCAAGCACCAAAAAAGCAATTGCAACGTTAGAAGCACTCGGTATTAAAACATCAGTTCTTATTGTGGTCGACAAAAATGACATTGCAGTAGCAAAAAGTTTCCGCAACTTGTACCACGCACAAGTTATTCAAGTGAACGAGCTCAACGCGTATGACGTGTTGTGCAATGAGTGGATCATCTTTTCGAAGGCCACCCTTCCAGTTCAGAAAGAAGCTCAGTGATGAAAGATCCCCGCGACATCATCTTGAAGCCGATTGTTTCCGAGAAGTCATATGCCCTCATTGAACGTGGCGTGTATACCTTTGAAGTTTCACCTGCGGCAAGCAAGCCAGAAATTCACGATGCAATCGAAGCCATTTGGGGCGTCAAGGTAGCAAAAGTGAACACAATGAACCGTAAGGGCAAAGTACGTCGCACACGTGGTACTAACCGCGTTGGCGCACGTAAAGATTCAAAGCGCGCAATCGTCACGCTTGTAGCCGGCAACGAAATTCCGTTGTTCGAGAGCTGATCGTTAGGAACCAAGGAACCACGTCATGGGAATTCGCAAACGTAAACCAACGAGCGCCGGTCGTCGCTTTCAGACAGTCTCTGATTTCGCAGATATCACAAAGAGCACTCCTGAAAAGACACTTCTCGCTCCAAGTCCACGTACTGGTGGACGTAACTCGTATGGTCGCAAGACTGCTCGTCACCGTGGTGGTGGCCATAAGCAGCAGTATCGCATCGTCGACTTCAAGCGCAACAAAGATGCCACTACGGCAAAAGTAGTTGCCATTGAATACGATCCAAACCGCACGTGCCGTATTGCACTTTTGCACTACGCCGACGGTGAAAAGGCATACATCTTGGCTCCTAAGGGTCTTGAAGTAGGTCAGCATGTTTCTTCTGGTCAAGGTGCAGACATCAAGCCAGGCAATGCAATGCCGTTGCGCTACATGCCTGTTGGTACCACGGTGCACAACGTTGAATTGCGTCCAGGTCAGGGTGGCAAAATTGCGCGCTCTGCAGGTATGGCAGTTCAACTTGTTGCAAAGGAAGGCGAGTTCGCCACTTTGCGTATGCCAAGTACAGAAATGCGTCGAGTACTCATCGATTGCCGCGCCACTGTTGGCGAAGTTGGCAACTCTGAGCACGAGCTCATCAAAATTGGTAAGGCTGGTCGTAACCGCTGGAAGGGTGTCAAGCCACAAACTCGTGGTGTTGCCATGAACCCTGTCGACCACCCACTTGGTGGTGGCGAAGGTAAAACTTCTGGTGGTCGTCCTGCAGTGTCGCCTTGGGGTAAGCCCGAGCGTCGTACACGCGACAAGAACAAGCCATCACAGCAACTCATTGTTCGCCGGCGTCGTTCCGGCAAGGGTCGGAGGTAATCCATGTCTCGCAGTCTTAAAAAAGGTCCATTCATCGACGAGCACTTGCTCAAGAAGGTCGATGCAATGAACTCTGAAACAGAGCGTCGCATCATCAAAACTTGGTCACGTCGTTCCACAGTCATTCCCGACATGGTGGGTCACACCATCGGTGTTCACGACGGACGCAAGCATGTTCCTGTCTACATCAGCGAATCAATGGTGGGTCACAAACTTGGTGAATTTGCACCAACACGTACCTTCCGTTTCCACGCTGGCCAAGAAAAGAATGTGAAGGGCAAGTAATGACCGGACCAAAGCTCAATGAGTTCTCGTTCGTAGCAGGCGAGAAAACAGGTACGAAAGCAGTTGCCCGTTGGGTACGCATGTCGGCCAAAAAAGTTCGCCCTGTGCTCGATCTCATTCGTGAGAAAGATGTGCAATCTGCCGACGAGATTTTGCAATTCACTACTCGTGAAGCAGCACACGTGGTGCGCAAGTTACTTGCTTCTGCGGTAGCTAACGCACAAAATAACGATGAACTCGACCCTGAAGTACTTTACATCAAGGCATGTTTTGCTGATGAGGGGCCAACGCTGAAGCGTTTCCGTCCTCGCGCAAAAGGTCGTGCTGGTCGTATCAACAAGCGCACTTGCCACATCACTGTGGTCGTTGCTCAACTTGGTGACGATCGCCTTGCAGTTTTGCAGGCAAAAAATGCTGGCCGCGGAGTGGCACCAGCAACTGCTGCGCGTCGTGCTCGCGTTGAGCGCAGCCGGCAACGTGCTGCAGCGAGCGCTGCAGAAACAACAGAATCTGACAACACGTCAACAACTGACGCTCCAGAAACGAACGAGGAGAACTGATGGGCCAGAAGGTCAATCCCTACGGCTTCCGCCTCGGTATCACTACCGACTGGAAGAGCCGCTGGTTCAGCACACGCGAATATAAGGAATATCTCACCGAAGACTGGAAAATTCGTGAGTACCTTATGGGAGCTTTGTCTGACGGCGCAGTAAGTCGCATTGAAGTAGAGCGGACCCGCGACAAGTTGCGTATCGACGTGCACACCGCACGTCCTGGCATCGTCATTGGTCGTAAGGGTGCAAAAGCCGACGAGCTGCGCACCGGTCTTACCCGCATTACAGGCAATCAAAAAGTACAACTCAACATTGTTGAAATTAAAACAGCTGAACTTGACGCTGCTTTAGTTGCACAAGGTGTGGCCGATCAATTGGTGAACCGCATTGCATTTCGTCGCGCTATGAAGCGCGCTGTACAGAATGCACAGAAAAATGGTGTCCTAGGCATTCGTATTCAGTGCTCAGGTCGTTTGGGTGGCGCAGAAATGAGCCGCACAGAGTGGTACCGCGAAGGCCGTGTACCTCTTCATACTTTGCGCGCCGACATCGATTATGGGTTCCGCGAGGCTCGTACGTCATCTGGTCGTATTGGTATCAAGGTGTGGCTGTACAAGGGCGACATTCTTCCTTACAAGAGCCAGAACGACGACAAAATTACTCGTGAAGCCGCAATGGCAGTTGGCGAAACCTCTGGTCAGTCACAAGCTGGTCGCAAAGTAGTTTCGAGTGCTGGGCCAAAGAGCGTCGATGTTCTTGAGCCAGAAGTAGCACCGCTCATTAAAGAAGCAGACCCAGAATTTGAACGTTTGCTTGCTGAAGAAGAAGACATCGAGCGTCGAATCACCGATGCTCACGAGACACCGCATTTCCGCGGCGCGGAGGACTAAACAACATGTTGATGCCTCGTAAAGTAAAACATCGCAAACACCACCGTGGTCGCACTGGTGGTATGTCAAAAGGTGCAACCGAACTCGCATTTGGCGAATACGGTATTCAAGCTCTCGAGCCAGGTTGGTTAACTGCTCGTCAAATTGAAGCTGCTCGTATTGCCATGACCCGCCATATCAAGCGTGGTGGCAAAGTCTGGATCAACGTGTTCCCAGACAAGCCTGTCACGAAGAAGCCTGCGGAAACTCGCATGGGTTCAGGAAAAGGTAACCCAGAATTTTGGGTTGCTGTTGTGAAACCAGGTCGCATTCTTTTCGAATTGTCTTACCCATCAGAGACAACTGCTCGTGAAGCACTTGAACGTGCAGTACAGAAGTTGCCCATCAAGGCACGCATTATTACGCGTGAGGAGCCAATCTGATCATGGCAAATAAAATTAATGACCTTCTCGAACTCGACCTCGCAGCGTTGGTGCAAGAGTTGCGCGCTTCAAAACAAGAAGCACTCAACTTGCGTTTCCGCAATGCCACTGGTCAGCTCGATAAAACAAGCGAACTCCGTAAAGTTCGCCGGCACATCGCCCGACTCAACATGCTCATTCGTCAGCGCGAAATTGCTGCCGCGAGCGGAGCAGGGAAGTAAGGGAAACTATGACTGTAGAAACTGTCGCAGAACGTAACGCGCGCAAAGTACGCGAAGGCGTTGTCGTGTCCAACAAAATGGACAAGACAGCGGTCATCGCGGTTGTTGAACGCGTTCGTCACCCGAAGTACTCAAAGTTTGTACTTCGCACCAAGAAGCTCTATGCACACGATGAAACCAATGACGTCAATATTGGTGACCGTGTTCGTGTCATGGAAATTCGTCCTTTGTCCAAGCAGAAGCGCTGGCGCGTTATAGAAGTTTTGGAGCGTGCAAAGTGATTCAGCAAGAGTCTCGACTTCGTGTTGCCGACAACAGTGGCGCACGTGAAGTTCTCGTTATCAAAGTGCTCGGTGGTACTCGCCGCCGTTACGCATCTATTGGTGACGTTTTCATCGGAACCGTTAAAGATGCCATCCCTGGTGCTGGTGTCAAAAAAGGTGAAGTAGTTCGTTGCGTAGTAGTGCGAACGAAAAAAGAAAAGCGCCGTCCAGACGGCAGTTACATTCGTTTCGACGAAAACGCAGCAGTGCTTATTAAAGAAGATCTCACACCACGTGGAACACGTATTTTTGGCCCAGTTGGCCGTGAACTTCGCGACAAGAAATTCATGCGTATCGTTTCCCTGGCACCGGAGGTGCTCTAAATGAAACTCAAAAAAGGCGACACCATTGTTGTCATCGCTGGCAAAAACAAGGGTGAACAAGGAGAAATCCAAGCTGTTCTTCCGAAGTTGAACAAAGTGCTCATTGGTGGTCTCAATATTGCTAAGCGTCACACCAAAGCTCGTGCTGCAAATCAGCAGGGTGGAATCATCGACAAGGAAGTTCCTGTCGATGCTTCAAACGTGATGCTTGTACATAAAGGTAAGCCAACTCGCGTGGGTTACAAAATCAAAGCTGATGGCACCAAAGTGCGTATCGCAAAGACAACTGGTGAGGAGATCTGATGACTACATCTACGTCCCCCCGTTTGAAGTTGAAGTACCAGGGCGAAATCAAACCGCTTCTGCAAACTCAACTCGACATCAAAAATGTGATGCAAGTTCCAACGCTTGAAAAAATCGTGATCAACATGGGTGTTGGCCGCGCTACGCAGCAACCATCGTTGCTCGAAGGCGCTGTTGCAGACCTCACAAAAATCAGTGGACAAAAGCCAATTGTGACCAAGTCGAAAATCTCCATCGCACAATTTAAGTTGCGTGAAGATCAGGCCATTGGTTGCAAGGTCACACTCCGCGGCGACCGTATGTGGGAATTCTTCGACCGTCTCGTGTCGGTGGCAATTCCTCGTATCCGCGACTTCCGCGGACTGCCAGCTCATTCGTGGGATGGTCGCGGCAATTACACCTTTGGTCTCGCTGAACAAATCATGTTCCCCGAAATCGAATACGACAAGGTTGATGCTCCACACGGAATGGATATCACTATTGTCACCACCGCCACATCTGATGATGAGGGCAAAGCATTACTCGATGCATTCGGGTTTCCGTTCAAGCGTGGCAAGGACGCTGGTCCTAAGCCTAAAAAAGTCGTTCGTCGTCGTGGTCCTGGTGGCCCCGGCAAGGGCAAGAAGTAATTAGAGGGCAAATATAACAATGGCAAAAAAATCATTGATCAATAAGGCAAACGCCAAGCCCAAGTACAAAGTACGGGGCTATACACGCTGCAAGCGTTGCGGTCGTGCTCGTGCAGTATTCCGGAAGTTCGGTTTATGCCGTCTTTGCTTGCGTGAACTCATTCATGCAGGTGAAGTACCAGGTGTAACGAAGGCGAGTTGGTGAGGTAACACTATGATGACTGACCCAATCGCCGACATGCTTACTCGCATCCGCAATGCCAATACGGTAATGCGTGATGAAGTTATCATGCCGTCTTCCAAACAAAAGCGTGCTCTTGCTGAAGTGCTGAAAAAAGAGGGGTATATCGAGAGCTTCTCGATCGCACCTGCTCGCAAAGGCCCAGGCGAAGAACTCACCGTAATCTTGAAGTACTCAGCCGACCGACATCGCACCATTTCTGGTTTAAAGCGCGTGTCGACTCCTGGTCTTCGTGTTTATCGCAACGCCACTTCGGTTCCCCGCGTTTTGGGTGGCCTTGGCGTTGCCGTCCTATCCACTAGTCATGGGCTTATGACCGACCGCGAAGCGCGTAGGCGCAAAGTGGGCGGCGAAGTGCTCTGCTTCGTTTGGTGATTAAGGAGACTCATCATGTCACGTATCGGTAAATCTCCCATCGCCATCCCAAGTGGTGTTGAAGTCACCATTGCGCAAGGCAATGTCACAGTAAAAGGTTCAAAGGGAACTCTCTCGCGACCTATTCCTGGTGACATCATCGTTCGCAAAGAAGAGTCCATCATTTTTGTAGAGCGTCCAAATGACGAGCGCGATAATCGTGCACTTCATGGCCTGACTCGCACACTTGTAGCCAACATGGTTGAAGGTGTTACAACAGGATTCGTTAAAGAATTGGAAATTGTGGGCGTGGGTTATCGCGCAGAACCACAAGGAGATAACAAGTTGCGTCTTGCACTTGGTTTTTCTCACCCTGTTCTTATCGATGCTCCTGAAGGAATCACCTTCGAAGTGCCAGTGCCAACACGAGTTATCGTAAAAGGTATTAACAAAGAAGTTGTCGGGCAAGTTGCCGCCAACATCCGTTCCATTCGCAAGCCTGAGCCATATAAGGGCAAGGGTGTTCGTTATGTCGGCGAGCGGGTCATCCGCAAAGCTGGCAAAGCCGGAAAGAAGTAAGGAGACCGCATTATGGGAAACGTTGGACAACAGCGCCGCGAATCACGCCTGCGTCGTCACCGTCGCGTGCGCAAAAAGGTCTACGGAACTGCCGAGCGTCCTCGCTTGGCAGTTCATCGCAGCAACAAAAACATTACGGTGCAACTCATCGACGACGATCTTGGTCGCACGGTTGCTTCGGCATCAACAACTGAACCATCAGTTCGCGGTTCAGAAACTGGCGCCAATGTCAGTGCAGCAACTCGCGTTGGTCAAGCAGTAGCAGAACGCGCTAAAGCTGCTGGCGTCAGCAAAGTTGTATACGACCGTGGTGGTTACAAGTATCACGGCAGAGTCGCAGCGGTTGCTGAAGCAGCCCGCGCAGCAGGGTTGGAGTTCTAATGAGTAACGTCACATACAACAAAGGCAACAACAATGCGCCAGCAGAGGTTGAACCAGGTGGTCTGCGTGAATCACGCGTCATCACTATCAACCGTGTTGCAAAGGTTGTTAAGGGCGGACGTCGCTTTTCCTTCACTGCACTCGTTGTAGTGGGCGATGGCAACGGCCGTGTAGGTCTTGGCTATGGCAAGGCAAAAGAAGTTCCACTTGCAATTCAAAAAGGAACCGAAGAAGCAAAGAAGAATCTTTTCGATGTTGCTCTTGCAGGTTCCACCATCACTCACCCTGTTATCGGCGTGATGGGTGCAGGACGAGTTCTTTTGAAGCCAGCAACACCTGGTACGGGCGTTATTGCCGGCGGTGCTGCTCGAATTATCTTGGAAGAAGCAGGCATTCACGACGTACTTGCAAAGTCGTTGGGTTCAGCTAATGCCATTAACGTTGCTCGCGCCACCATTCAGGGTTTGCAAGCTTTGCAACGCCCCGATGTTATTGCTGCACGTCGCGGTCTTCTTGCAGAAGATTTTGTTCCAAAGGGAATGTTGCGCGCTTATAACGAGCGTCGTGCTTCAGGAGGAAGTCACTAGTCATGTCTGAGAAAACCGTCACCGTTACACAAATTCGTTCCAAAATTGGAGCAAAGCCAAAGGCCGTGGGCACCTTGCGTGCTCTTGGGCTTGGACGTATTGGTAATACCAATACCTTGCCTGACCGCCCCGAAATTCGTGGCATGATCGCACGTGTTCCACACCTCATTGAAGTGAAGGAGAACTAAGCCATGCGCGTCGATGAACTCGCTCCGGCCCCAGGGTCTAATAAGCGTCGCAAGCGTGTAGCTCGCGGTATTGGTGGTCGTGGCGGCAAAACTGCCGGCCGTGGTACCAAGGGTCAGTATGCACGTAACACGGTTGCTCGTGGTTTTGAAGGTGGACAAATGCCTTTGAAGCAACGCGTTCCAAAGTTGAAGGGCTTTAATAACCCTTTCCGCGTGGAATATTACGCCGTGAATCTTGATGCTTTAAATGAACTCACCGAAACAGACGTCACCCCAGCAATCATGGTGGCTGGTGGTGCAGCTCATAAAGGTCAAGCAGTAAAAATTCTTGCCCGCGGTCAAATTACTCGTGCAGTGAATGTGCATGCACATGCTGTTTCTAAAGCAGCAGAAGCTGCAATTGTTGCTGCAGGTGGCACTGTTACCATTTTGCCTCCGTCGTACAAAGGTGTGCGTCCGCCTGCTAAGGGCAACCAGTTCACCAACCGTTAAAAGTTTTTTCGTTACCATCTTTCAACAAGGCTTAAAGGAGCGTCCGTGCTGTCGAACCTGAAGAACATCTTCAAGGTCGCTGACCTGCGCAACAAAATCATCTTCACACTTTTCATTGTGATGGTGTACCGATTCGGTGTTGCATTGCGAGTCCCCGGCGTCGATTCAGGTGCCGTCCGGCAACTGCGTGAAGCTGCAAATTCGCAAGGAGCCTTGGGCTTTTTGAACTTGTTCTCGGGAGGCGCTTTCGGGTCTTTCTCAATCTTCGCGTTGGGCATTATGCCTTACATCACTGCGAGCATCATCATGCAAGTGTTGCAAGTAGTTATTCCCAAACTTGAGGAATGGCAACAAGAAGGTGCCACAGGGCAACGCAAAATTACTCAGTGGACCCGTTATGTAGCCATTGGTATTGCCACGCTGCAAGGTGCCGGACTCACTTTTATTTTTGGACAAGGACGTGGTTCGGCATTCTTTGGAGCCGCTACACAAGCTCCCGATGTTGTTCTACTTGACCCGTTCATGCCGCGTGCGCTCTTGGTCATTCCATCGCTAGTTGCAGGAACCGCATTTCTGATGTGGCTCGGCGAACTCATTAGTCAGCGTGGTATTGGCAACGGAATGTCAATGGTTATTTTTGCTTCTATTGTGAGCGGTTTGCCATACAGCTACTACTCCATTTTGCAGAGCAAGAAATTTATTGTGTTCGCAATTCTTGTTATTGCTTCCATCGGAATTCTTGCGGCAGTAGTGCGAGTAGAACTTGGACAACGCCGCATACCAGTGCAGTTCGCAAAGCGTGTAGTTGGTAGGCGTATGTATGGCGGTCAAAGCACATACATTCCGCTGAAGGTCAACCAGGCCGGCGTTGTTCCTATTATCTTCGCCTCTTCTATTTTGTTGCTCCCTGTGCTCTTTTCAAACATGTTGGGCAGCGCCGAAGGCTGGCGCGGCAGCATTGCCAAATTCGTGAACGACTATTTGGTGAATAGCCAAAACATGTTGTACATCACAGTTTTCTTCGGTTTCATTGTGGCTTTCGCCTACTTCTACAACTCCATTGCATTCGACCCCATCCGTCAGGCCGATCAGTTGCGTCGTCAGGGTGGGTTTATTCCAGGTATTCGACCTGGCCCGCAAACCGAACGGTTCTTTGCAAAAACAGTGAACCGAATTACGTTGCCAGGAGCACTTTTCGTAGCGTTTATTGCAATCTTGCCGTACATCATTTTGTGGGTAGGTGATGTGCAGTCATTCCCATTTGCCGGAACAACTGTGCTCATTGCAGTGGGTGTGGCGCTCGAATTGATGCGTCAAATCGACAGCCAATTGATGTTGCGTAATTACGAGGGCTTCTTGAAGTAGTGCTGCGGCATTGCTAAAAGGATTTCCATAGGACACCTCGCAAGCTAATGAGCAGCGGCATACGCATCGTGTTACTTGGGCGCCAAGGCGCAGGTAAAGGCACACAGTGTTTGCGTTTATCGCGTCACTACGTTGTTCCCCATATCTCTACCGGAGATATGTTGCGTGCGGCAGTTCGGGAAGATTCTGCATTAGGTCGCAGCGTGGAAAAAACTATTGGTGGTGGTGGACTAGTGAGTGATGAACTCATTATTGAAGTTGTGCGTGAGCGATTGAACAAGGTTGATACACAACAGCGTGGCTACATTTTGGATGGCTTCCCGCGAACAGTGGTACAAGCAGAAGCACTCGACCTCATTGCTCAAGATCTGCCCTTATTAGGCGCGGTCGATTTAGTGGTGCCACGTGACCTTGTATTGAGCCGACTCTCAGTGCGGCGCGTCTGTCGCGACTGCGGGGCCAACTACACGGTCACTGGGGTCGTTCGCTCACCCTGGACCTGTGACACCTGCGGAGGCGACGTCGTATTACGCGACGACGACACCCCCGATGCCATTAACCGCCGCCTTGACCTCTATGAGAGCCAAACAGCTCCTTTGATCTCCTTTTATGGTGGAACCGAACGTCTCTACGAGGTTGATGGGGTGGGCAGCCAAGATGAGGTATTCGACCGTATTACCGAGGTAATCGACCGGGCCGGGGGAGGCTCATAGGCATGCCAAATATTATTTGGGCGGAACCGTAGCAAATCTGCCTAGGCCATTGGCGTTTTTCATGCCTACCGATAGCATTTCACTTCGCCCCTATTAGCCGTCATGGTCGGTGGGTGGCACTGTAAGTCTCAATATTCATCCGTCAGTTTATAATTCTGTCCGTCTTAAGGAGTCTCCTCTGGCAAAACAAAAGGAAGATGCGATCGTGCTCGAGGGCACTATCACCGAGTCGTTGCCCAATGCGATGTTTCGCGTTGAGCTCGAAAACGGTCATCAAGTCCTCGCGCATATCTCCGGAAAAATGCGTATGCATTACATCCGAATTCTTCCTGGCGACAAAGTGCAAGTAGAGCTCACCCCCTACGACCTCACCCGTGGTCGTATCACCTACCGATTTAAGTGAGAAGGCCATGAAGGTCCGTCCAAGTGTTAAAAAAATTTGTGAAAAATGCAAAGTCATCCGTCGCCACGGCAACGTGATGGTCATTTGCGAAAATCCGCGACACAAGCAGCGCCAGGGCTGACCCCAGGCAATTCAAAAGGAAAAATGATGGCTCGTATTTCAGGCGTCGACATCCCGCGCGAGAAGCGGTTGGAGATTGCACTCACCTATATCTTTGGCGTTGGTCGTCCAACCGCGCTCAAGATGTGCAAAGAACTTGACCTCAATCACAACACACGTGTTCGTGACCTCACCGAGGAAGAAGTCAACAAGATTCGTGGTTTTATTGATGCGAAATTAGTTGTAGAGGGCGACCTTCGTCGTGATGTGCAACAAGACATCAAGCGCAAAATTGAAATTGGTAGCTACCAAGGTATTCGCCATCGTAGAGGCTTGCCAGTACATGGTCAGCGCACACACACCAATGCGCGCACACGTAAAGGTCCTAAGAAGACAGTCGCCAATAAGAAAAAGGCAGCGAGGAAGTAATGGCTAAGCCAGCAGCAGGTGGACGTCGTCCACGTAAGCGCGAACGCAAAAACGTCTCAACCGGCGTTGTTCATATCAAAAGTTCTTTCAACAACACCATCGTGTCTATTACCGATACGCAGGGCAATGTCATTTCATGGGCATCTTCTGGCGCAGTTGGTTTCAAAGGTTCACGTAAGTCCACTCCTTTCGCTGCACAAATGGCAGCAGAAAAAGCTGGCAAGGCTGCAATGGAGCATGGTCTTCGTCGCGCTGAAGTGCATGTAAAAGGGCCAGGTTCCGGACGCGACACTGCGTTGCGTTCTATCCAGAACCTCGGTATCGAAGTTTCAGGAATTAAAGATGTCACCCCGGTTCCACACAATGGATGCCGTCAGCCAAAGCGTCGGAGGGCATAACTCATGGCTCGCTACACCGGACCAAAGGTGCGCATTTCGCGCCGCCTCAATGTCAACATTTTCGAAAATGAAAAAGGAAGCAAGGCTCTCGAGCGTCGTCCTTTCCCACCAGGTCAACACGGCCGTACCCGTCGTCGTGGCGCAGGCAGTGAATACTTGGCTCAGTTGCAAGAAAAGCAAAAAGCTAAGTACATCTATGGCTTGCTTGAGCGTCAATTCCGCAAAACCTATGAAGAAGCAAACCGCCTTGCTGGGCCAACTGGTGAAAACCTATTGCGCCTTCTTGAGCAGCGCCTCGACAACATTGTGTATCGCGCAGGTTGGGCAAGTACACGCCCACAGGCACGTCAGTTCGTTAACCACGGACTCATCAACGTCAATGGCAAGCGTGTAGACATTGCATCATTCACGGTGAAAAAAGGCATGGTTATTAGCCTTAGTGAAAAAGCTCGCAACATGATTGTTATTCAGCACAACATCGACGTACTCGACCGGTCAGTTATTGGCTGGTTAGAAACAGGCGATGGTGGAAAGCAAGTAACTGTGCGCGACCTACCACAACGCGAACACATCGATGTCCCCGTCCGCGAACAACTCATCGTTGAGTTGTACTCGAAGTAAACCTCAGTAATTGAAGGAGAGCATCATGCTCGTCATCCAACGTCCAACAATCGAAGCAATCGGAGAACCCGAGAACAACCGCCAGCGTTTTGCTGTTGGTCCACTCGAGCCAGGCTTCGGTCATACCATCGGCAACTCACTACGTCGTACGCTTTTGTCGTCTATCCCAGGTGCTGCCATTACGACGGTGCGTTTCGAAGCTGCTCTTCATGAGTTCGACACCATTGAAGGCATTGCTGAAGACATCACAGAAATCATCTTGAACTTGAAAGACATCGTTGTGGTGTCTGAAAGTGATGAGCCAGTGGTTTTGCGTCTCGATGTTAAAGGCCCAGCAGAAGTTCGTTCTGGCGACATTATTTTGCCAACTGGTATTGAAATCTTGAACAAAGACATTCACATTGCTTCGCTGAACGGAAAGGCACAACTCACTGTTGACCTCACCGTCGAGCGTGGTCGTGGTTATGTTTCGAGTGACCGCGATTCAGAGAACCGCGTTATTGGTGTTGTGCCAATCGATGCCATTTTCTCTCCAGTCCGTCGTGTCATGTTCGACATCGAGCCAACACGTGTAGAGCAGTCAACAAATTACGAGCGCCTTGTGCTCGATATTGAAACTGATGGCAGCATCGAGCCACGTGAAGCGCTGTCATCTGCTGGTGCAACCTTGCGTGCACTTGTCGATCTTGTTGCCAGCTTGTCCGATGAACCACAGGGTCTTGAACTCGGTGAAGTAATTGGTCACAACATCGGTTCACCAGACCTCGATCTCGCAATTGAAGACCTCGATCTCTCAGAGCGTCCTCGTAACTGCTTGAAGCGCGCACAGGTCAATACCATCGGCGAGTTGCTTATGAAGAGCTACGACGATCTTTTGAATATCACCAACTTTGGGCAAAAGAGCCTTGACGAAGTAATCGCCAAGCTCGACGAGCGCGGGTTGACATTGCGCCCATAAGCGCAACGTTTCCATTAACAATCATTCGGTACTAAAGGACAAGTCATGCCAGCAACACCACGTCGTTCAAAGCGCTTCGGCGGCAGCGCATCTCATCAGCGCCTTCTTTTGGCAAACCTTGCTGCATCACTTTTTGCAGCGGAGGGCATTGTTACTACAGAAGCAAAAGCTAAGGCATTGCGCCCCATCGCCGAAAAGCTCATTACTAAAGCGAAGAAGGCTCAAGAAGAGTCTCCAATGCGAGTTCACCGCATTCGTCAAATTCAGGGTTACCTCGGTGACAAAGAAATGACCAACAAGTTGGTGAATGAAGTTGCTCCTCGTTACACACAGCGCAATGGTGGCTACATCCGCATTTTGAAGCTCGGTGAGCGTCACGGTGACAATGCTCCAATGGCGCGTATTGAACTTGTGTAATCCATAAGTAGACCGTTTCGGTTGAACAATAATCATGAATACAAACACTGAGCCCGCCTTACGGCGGGCTCGTTTGTTAGTTGCGTACAACGGGGCCGCGTTTCACGGTTTTGCTCTTACTCCTGGAACAGTCACTATTGCCCAGACATTGAATGACACCATTGAGCAAATCACTGGTAGCCCAGTTGCAGTATTGGGCGCAGGACGAACCGATGCAGGTGTACACGCTTGGGGGCAAGTGGTGCACGTAGATCTTGCAGACACCACAGACCTCGGCCGCTTGGTTTTTAGTATGAACTCATTACTTGACCCCGACATTGTTATTCGCGAATCGGTGTGGGTCTCACAAGATTTCGATGCGCGTCATTCGGCTTTATGGCGTGAGTATCGCTACACGGTTTTGAATGCACCGGTCAATAACCCATTTCTCGCAGCAACAAGTTGGCACATTCGCCGGCCGCTTTCTATGCCACTCATGCAACTTGCAACCGATTCGCTGATTGGTCTTCATGATTTTTCCTCGTTTTGCCGACAACCACAGCAGTCGGGTGTGAACCGCAATGCTGAGGGCCCATCAATGATGCGCCGCGTACATGTTGCACGGTGGCGCGACACGGGTAATGGAATTCTCACGTTCGATATACGCGCAAATGCTTTTTGTCATCAGATGGTGCGTTCCATTGTGGGCACACTTGTTGATGTTGGCCTCGGTCGCCGTAAAGCCGGAGAAATGTCGGGAGCTTTGCGCGCAATGAGTCGATTAAATACGCCTCATATTGCGCCTCCCCAAGGACTGTGCTTAATGGACGTGGGGTATCTGTCATGAACTCGTTGCGCATTCTTATTGGCTCTACGCCTGTTGGCCCGTTGGGTTCCGGAATTGGTGGCGGTGTTGAACTGACATTGCATAATTTGGTTTTAGGTTTAAGTGCCCGTGGACATCGTGTTGAAGTAATGGCGCCAGAAAACTCACTTCATGTAGGACAACACACTCACCACATTGCAGGAACACTGCAACCTCTCGGACATCTTGCACAACGAGATGAGGCAATTTGTATTCCACCGCATTCAGTGCTGGCAAATATGTGGGCCTTTGCTCGTGAACAACAATATCGATTCGATGTCATTGTGAACCTTGCATACGATTGGTTGCCGATGTATATCAGCAATACATTTCAGGTACCCATTGCACATTTGGTATCAATGGCATCAATCACTGATGCGATGGATGATGCCATTCATGAGCGATTGTTGAACGCACCTTTTTCAGTAGCAATGCACAGCAAGGCCCAAGCAGAGACTTTTGCATTAGGTCACCAGGCGCGCGTTATCGGAAGCGGCGTAGCCGTGGAGCGTTACGACTTTGTTCAACACGTGGCCGACAATGCTCCCTTGGGGTTCATCGGTCGCGTATCGCCAGAAAAAGGGATCTTGGATCTCTTTCACATTGCGGCCGTCACGAAGAGACATGTGAAGGTATGGGGGCTGATGCAAGACACTTTGTGCTGGGAAGAAGCGCGCCATTCGTACCCCAGTGCCAATGTCACCTATGAAGGGTTCTTGCCCACCGATCAACTGCAAGCCGAGGTGGGGCAGTGTGCGGCTGTGCTCATGACCTCAAAATGGGTCGAGGCCTTTGGCAATGTGGCTATTGAAGCAATGGCCTGCGGGGTCCCTGTGGTGTCGTACCGCAGGGGAGGTCCAAGCGAGGTCATACTTCACGGGGAAACCGGTTATTTGGTGGAACCAGACGATATAGCGGGGATGGTAGCTGCGCTGGAGGAGGTGCCAGCCCTGTCACGTCAGAAGTGCCGCACCCATGTGGAAACGGAGTTTTCTACCAATGCTTTTGCGGTCCGCAGCGAAATGTGGCTGCGGGAGGCCGTACGGCAGTTTCATGCGGTTTCATGAGGGCAGATTGCCGAATTGGGCCGAACGCCCCTATCCTTTAACAGCCCCGATCTGTCAGGTTCGGTGGCCATCGACAAGGCTTCTTCGAGGCTCAGAAAGAAAAACGAAGTACAACAATGCGTACATATTCTCCCAAAGCATCTGAAATCACTCGCGCTTGGCACGTCATCGACGCTGAAGGCATGGTCCTTGGTCGTATTTGCACTGAAGCTGCTCGCTTATTGCGCGGAAAGCACAAAACAACTTTCGCTCCACACATCGACACCGGCGATCACGTCATCATCATCAACGTCGACAAGGTTGTTCTTACCTCGGGTAAAGCCGACAAAGAAATGTTTTATCGCTACAGCGGCTACCCAGGTGGTCTGAAGAGCGAAACCTATGCACAGTTGTTAGGCCGTAAGCCTGCAGAAGCAGTTCGTTTGTCTGTGAAAGGCATGTTGCCAAAAGGTCCGCTTGGTCGTCAGCAAATGACCAAGCTCAAAATATATGCCGGTGCAGATCATCCACATACTGCACAAGCACCAACTCCAATTGTTTTTGCTCACGCAAAAGCCCGTTAATTTTTCGTCCGTCTCACTCGCACTCGTATCAAAGGAATCACCGTGGCAACAAAGCCTCTCACCCAAACAACTGGTCGTCGTAAAGAAGCTGTTGCACGCGCGCGTTTGCGTTCCGGTACCGGTGTAGTAACAGTTAACGGACGCACATTTGAAGATTATTTCCCTATGGCAACACAGCGCATGGTCGTTGTTGAAGCTCTTCGTGTAACCAATGCTGAAACAACTTACGACATCGATGCAACCATGCACGGTGGCGGTGTGAATGGCCAAGCTGGCGCATTGCGTATGGCCATTGCACGTTCACTCATTGAACTCGATGAAGAACTTCGTCCAGTACTGAAAAAAGCAGGACTCCTCACGCGCGACTCACGCCGCAAAGAAAGCAAGAAATACGGCCTCAAGAAGGCACGTAAAGCCCCTCAGTTCACCAAGCGCTAAAGAACTTGCTGCGGTTCGGCACCGACGGAGTTCGTGGCGTTGCACTTCGCGACATCACAACCCATGCCGTTCAGTTATACGCTCGCGCCGCTGCGCGCGAACTTCACTGTTCCCTTTTTGTCGTTGGCTACGACACCCGTGAATCAAGCGTGCAACTTGCGCGCGCAGTAGAGGCTGGTTTTGTTGCAGAAGGCGTAGAGGTTCTGTGGGCCGGAATGTGCCCGACCCCGACGGTTGCCTTCTTTGCCGAACATTGTCAGGCAGGGGCTGGCGTTATTACCGCCTCGCATAACCCGTATACAGACAATGGGTTGAAGTTTTTCGGTGAGGGGGGAATGAAGCTCACCGACGAAGAAGAGTTGCGAATTCAAAATACTTATGAGTCGCTTGTACAAAGTGGAACTGTAGAGGTCACCAATGGTGGTGCTGGGGAAGTGGCGCTAGATCTCGATGCATATTGTGCACATATTTGTGCCTCAATCACAGAAGTCGCTACAGAAATCAAACTTGTTATTGATTGTGCAAATGGTGCCATGAGTGAAGTGGCGCCACGTGTGTTTAAAAAATTGGGTATCTCCCCAAGCTTTATTCATTGTTCGCCCGATGGAAAGAATGTGAATGAAGCATGTGGTGCAGCCCACCCAGATTCATTAATGAAAGAAGTAATTCGCAGTAAGGCAGACCTAGGAATTGCGTTTGATGGCGATGGCGACCGCGTCATTGCAGTTGATGGCAATGGCGAAGTGATAAATGGTGATCAACTCATTGCTCTTTTTGCACTGCAATTAAAAGCTCGTAACGCTCTTGCGAACAACACTGTTGCGGTAACAGTAATGACAAATATGGGTTTTCATGTTGCCATGCAAGACGCAGGCATTAATGTAATCACAACACCTGTGGGTGACCGATCAATATTAGTCGCATTGCAGGAAGCAAAAGCCTGTTTGGGTGGTGAACAAAGTGGCCACATTATTTTCACGCAACATGCAACTACTGGCGACGGCTTACTAGCTGCTGTGCAGCTCCTTTCCGTGCTTCACTCTCGGCAACAAAGTTTGCAAGCAGCTTCACAAGAAGTAATGACGTCACTTCCGCAAGTGCTTATTAATGTGCCGATACAGAGTGGTGTCACACCGCAAGATCTATTAGTTGAGCATCGCGCAGTAATTTCAGAGGTGGAACAGTTACTGGTCGGCAAGGGGCGGCTGTTGGTGCGGACTAGTGGAACTGAACCTCTTGTGCGGGTCATGGTGGAGGCTCAAACATCTGCAGAAGCCCAAAAATATGCTGAACGTATTGCCCATATATTGAGCCACTCTGCTTCCGGGCAAGACAGGTAAAGTACAACCATGTGTGGAATTATTTGTGTACTGAGCCGTAAAGGCGATCGTGCAACTCCCACACCAGATCACATTTTCAATCTATTTCTCGCGGCACAAGCCCATATTGAACTCGCTTCCACCGATTTCGCAAGCGCAGAACATGCTGCCGAAGCGTTAGAGGCAATTAACGCGTTACTCAAAGGCGATGCAGGGGTTCGCGCCATGGTGGGCAGCCATGAATTGGTAGATGGCATTCATGGGGCGCTCTTGAAATTAGCCCCTCAAGTAGAGAAGTACGAAGCCTCTTTAGAGGCGAGCCAAGACGCTCATCTCATTGAAAATGCATCACACACTGTTTCTGCAATTAAAGATGCGCTGTGGTCTATTGCCGAAGACCGCCTACGCACCGCGCGCGAGGTTTCACTTCTCGCAGGAATGCATGCATCTGAGGAATCGTTACATGGTTATCTCTCGATTCAGCAGGCTCTCTCTGCTATCGATCGTATGGAAGTGCGCGGTAGAGATTCTGCAGGTATCGGTGTAGTGGTATGGGGCCACGGCCTTACTGAAGATATTGTTTTGGGCGATGAGGCATTACGAAACGCATTTATGCCGCGGAATGAAGACACTCTCTTTACATCACGCTCGGTCCGTGTTGAAGGTGATGCTTGGGTATTTGTTTACAAAGCAGCAGCAGAAATTGGTGAGCTAGGCGACAATACAAAAACAATGCGGCAACATATTTTGCAAGATACGTTGTTGCGGCGCGTGGTCTCTGCCAAAAATGCTCGGGTCAGCATTATTGGGCATACTCGCTGGGCAAGTGTCGGAATTATTTCTGAGCCGAATGCGCATCCTGTTACTGGTGAGGAAATAAATAAAAAACAGCCTTTGGTATTGGCAGTTTTAAATGGCGATGTCGATAACTACGCAGATCTCAAAGTGGAACACGATATTTCGGTTGCTGCTTCCATCACAACCGATGCCAAAGTGATTCCTAGTTTGATTGCCCGTGGTTTGCAAGCAGGTCAACTACTACAACAGAGCTTCCTCAATGCGGTAACACAGTTCGATGGCTCGGTTGCCATTGCTGCATTAAGCATTGATCACCCCGACAGTGTGATGCTTGGATTACGAGGTAGTGGCCAGGGTATGTGTATCGGGCTCGCCGAAGACCGATTTATCGTAGCCAGTGAACCTTATGGAACTGTTGAAGACACAGTCAATATCGTGCGCATGGACGGCGAGTCACTGGTGTCACCCGACCAGCCCGCAAGTCGTGGGCAGATCATTCAACTTTTAGCAAGTGATGCTGGAAATGTAAATGGTATACAACGCGTCAGTTATGACGGATCCGCTCTGCCAGTTACAGGTGGTGACGTTGTCGATGCAGGAGTGACTACACGCGATATTGATCGTGGAACCTCACCGCACTTTTTATTGAAGGAAATTCTTGAGGCTCCGGAAAGCTTTCGTAAAACATTGCGCGGTCGTATTCATGAAAACGACGGCATCTGTGAAGCAGATCTTGATGAAGATGTATTGTCGAAAGAACTGGTCAATTTATTGGTCGCTCGCAAAATACGTCGTATTCGAATAATTGGCCAAGGAACCGCTGCTGTCGCCGGAAGCAGCATGGTGGCGCTACTCAATTCATTGTCAGAAGAAGCGTTTGATATAGATGCGTTGACGGCAACCGAATTCTCCGGGTTCGGCCTCTTGCCCGATATGAGCGACACGTTGGTTGTTGCAGTGAGCCAAAGTGGAACCACAACCGACACCAATAGAACTGTTGATCTAGCGCGAGCCCGTGGCGCTCACATTATTGCAATCGTGAATCGTCGAAACTCCGACCTCGCGATGCGTGCTGATGGCGTGTTGTACACATCTGATGGTCGCGATATCGAAATGAGCGTGGCGAGTACAAAAGCTTTTTATGCACAAGTGGCAGCTGGTGTTTTGCTTTCGTGCGCCATTTCTGCCGCAGCTGGGGTGGGGAGTAATCAAGCTCGACATCGTGTATTGAATTCACTGAAGTCCATTCCTGATGCGATGCGAGAAGTCATTCGCGAACGGCCACACATTGCCGAGGCGGCACAGCGGTTCGCGCCGGCGAAAAGATATTGGGCTGTTGTGGGAAATGGACCCAACGCAGTTTCTGCAAACGAAGTGCGTATCAAACTTTCTGAATTGTGCTACAAATCAATTTCTTGTGACATCACAGAAGATAAAAAGCATATTGACCTTTCCTGTGAGCCAATGATTTTGGTTTGCGCTGCCGGGCTCGTTGGAGGAACCGCTGCAGACGTGGCAAAGGAAATTGCCATTTACAAGGCGCATAAGGCAACCCCAATTGTTGTCGCAACACGAGGCGACCAGCGATTCGACGCCGCATCTGCGGTCTTAATGGTTCCAGAAGTAGATGCATCGGTTGCTTTCATACTTTCGGCAATGGTTGGGCACCTCTTTGGGTACGAAGCTGCACTTGCAATTGATGCCACCGCCCGACCCCTTCGTGAAATTCGCGAGTCCATCAAAGAAATCGCGAGTGCTTACGCAGAGCCAATTCAGGCCGTTTCTCACATTCGCCGTCATGCAGTTCAGCCCGCAGGACGATTCTTTGATTCCCTCTCTATGGGGCAATACGACGGAACCCTAGAAGCATCTTCTGCAGTGCGCCTCACTTCAATTCTCTACGATGTCTTGTCGAAAGATCCAATTGATGCGTATCAGCGTCACTCTGGGAAAGTAGTCACACCAGCAGTTTTGCTGGACGATCTCATTAATTCATTAACGAAGGCAATAGATGAATTGACACGTCCAATTGACGCAATCAAGCATCAGGCAAAAACGGTGACGGTAGGAATTTCACGTAACGATGAAGGTCTCATGGATAGAGCCTTAGTGCAAGCAGTATTGGCTGCAGGTGTCTCGCGAGATCGTCTTGCGTATCGCACTCTCAAGATCCTTGCCGATCTCGATGCTGCCGTTACATCGGTAAATGGTTTCACGAGGTACGGCATTGATGGCAGTGAAATAGATGAAGCAAACATTTCCATCATTGAACGTGGTGGTATTTCCGTCAATTTGAAATCTCGAGTAGATGGAATTACTCGCTTGGTAGGAACAAAACATCGCGTAGCAAGCAATCAGGAAGTATTAGTTGCTCGTGGAAGATCAGACAACCGAACTGTTATTTTCATACCAGAATTGAAGTCTGGTGAAACAACAGGAATCACATTGCTGCATGTCACCTTCGCACAACGACTGAGCGCGAGCGTAATGAAATCTGTTTTGCAGGGTTATGACGATCGCTATAACCGCCTTGTCGACTGGGTAAAAGAAACCGAAAGTGAATTCCGCGACGATCTACTTGCAGACATCGATGTTGTCGATGCTCTCATATTGCCTATCTCAGAAACTGCAAATCGGTGGCGGGCTAAGCAATCATGATTGGCCTTGGGGTAGATGCTGTAGATATTGAACGCTTTCGTGAAGTGCTGAGCCGTACCCCTTCATTGAAGACTCGAGTATTTACGAGTGCAGAGTTAGAACTAGCCGACACACGTAAAGATGCAACAGCGTCGTTGGCCGCTCGATTCGCCGTACGAGAGGCAACCATGAAAGCACTCGGTGTGGGTTTAGGCGCATTCGATTTTCATGATGTTTCGGTACGCAAAACTCCTACGGGTGCTCCAGAACTCATCGTTTCTGGTCGGGCTCAGGAACTTGCTGAACAACTGGGAATTACGCAGTGGCGTGTATCTCTTAGCCATACGCACATTGTTGCTGTGGCGGTTGTTGCCGCATCGTAATAGCGCCGTACGCTAAAGGCATGGAGGCCGTCTTTACCCCAGAGCAGATGCGATACATCGATGCTCATAGTGCGGTAGATGTTGCTGTATTTATCCGTCAGGCAGGCTTTGCGGTTGCACAGGTTGCATTACGCATGCTCGGCGGGTCATATGGCAAGCACGTGGTCGTTCTGGCAGGAAAAGGCAACAACGGCGAAGACGGAAGAGTTGCCAGTGAATTTTTGCGCACACGCGGTATCAAGGTTTCGTTGTTCGCATCAAATGAAATACCTCCGCAACTTCCAGAATGTGATTTAGTGATTGATGCTGTTTATGGCACAGGTTTGCGTGGTGAATTTTTTGCTCCGATCACGAATGCTCCTGTTCTTGCAGTCGATATTCCCAGTGGAGTTGACGCAATAACTGGTGAGTGCCGTGGCGTTCCATTCATCGCGCAACAAACAGTGACATTTGGTGCGTTGAAGCCGGGAATCGTCTTGCAGCCGGGGCGCACCCATGCTGGTGTTGTTACCGTGGCATCTTTAGATCTGCCGTTGGATTTAGGTCAACACGTAGATGAGAAAACAATGAATGTGGTGACACGCGGCGATATTGAACAATGGATCCCATCGCGAGCACCAACAACACATAAATGGAAATCGGGAGTTCGTGCAATTGCAGGGAGCAGAACGATGATGGGTGCTGCCCAACTCAGTTGCGCGGCTGCATATAAAGCGGGTGCAGGTATTGTGCACTTGTCGTCTATAGGCGGTGTGCCTGAAACAATTGCTCCGCTTGAAGTGGTGTATCGGCCAGTTTCAGAACTCCATTGGGCCGACCAATGCTTGTCCGATATTGAACGCTTTGCATCTGCACTCATCGGTCCAGGTCTGGGTCGTGGCGATGAGCTTGTCGACGAAGTTTTTCAATTTGTGTCGCGTTGCTCGGTGCCATTAGTCATCGACGGAGATGGTTTACAAATACTTGCTTCGTCGCGAGATGGTCAACGCAGAAACATGGCCAACTTCTTTGCTCAGCGCACAGCGGAAACGGTACTTACTCCACATGACGGTGAATTCAGTGCACTAACGGGGGAGCGTCCGAGTGCAGATCGCATTGCAGACACGCGTAAGGCAGCAGAAACCCTGAAAGCAGTAGTCCTCTTGAAAGGTTCCACCACTGTGGTTGCAGAACCTGGTGGAAATGTATTTTGCGTAATCAACGGTGATGCCCGACTCGCAACAGCAGGGTCGGGTGACGTCTTAACAGGAGTAATTGCAGCCTTACTTGCCAAGGGGCTAGACGCTTTCCATGCAGCAGCTGCCGGAGCATTTATCCATGGAAATGCGTTGGAGCGGCTTCCCGAATATGGTGTAGTGGCATCAGATATTGTTCAAGAAATTCAGGTTGGTGGCTATGGGTGCATCTAATGTAAATCGCTGGGCGTGGGCCGAAATCGACCTCACTGCTTATACCCACAACATTGAGTATCTGAAATCTCTTGTGGCACCGGCAGAAGTGTGGGCGGTTGTTAAAGCAAATGCCTACGGCCACGGCGCAGTACCTATTGCGAAATCTGCACTCACTGCGGGTGCTTCTGGGCTATGTGTTGCTCTGGCTAGTGAAGTTGTAGAACTAAGAAATGCTGGCGTTGAGGCCCCGGTACTTGTTCTGAGCCAGCAACCCTATGAGTCGCTCACTATTCTGTTGCAACTAGCGGCAACACATACGGTCTATTCAATTGAGTATGTCGATGAGCTGGTGAAGCATGCAACCGCATTAGGAGTATCCCAAGTTCCTGTGCACATAAAAATTGACACAGGCATGCATCGTGTTGGTGTAGCTCCGCAGTTATTGATGGAGCTCGTTCAACATGTGCAAAAATTTTCTCCACTCATTGCGCTTGAAGGAATCTATACACACTTCGCAAATGCAGATGTGCCCGGCCATCCAGCGAACAATGAACAAAATCGTTTGTTTGCGGAGTCTCTTAACCAGTTAGGGCATCTGTCAGAAAGTCTCAAAATTCATAGTTGCAATTCCGCTGCGGCAATACGTTTCCCACAGGAGAGGCGATCATTGGTTCGCATAGGAATTTCAAGTTATGGCCTCAGCCCGGGGCCAGAACTCAACGACGACTGCCACGAGTTAGAGCCAGTGATGTCTCTGAAGGCTCGAGTGTCACATGTTCATGTTGTACAACCTGGTCAGGGTGTGTCGTACGGGCACCGGGCAATCGCTGAAGAGGAATGTGTTGTTGCAACCATTCCGTTGGGGTACGCCGACGGTGTGCCGCGCAAGTTATGGAGCGAGGGCGCAGAGGTACTCATTGGTGGAAGGCGTTTCCCCATCATGGGGGTCATCACTATGGACCAACTCATGGTGAATTGTGGGCCAGTAGGGCATTGTCAGGTAGCGGTAGGCGATGAAGTGGTTTTCATTGGGAAACAAGGATCTGAAGTCATTACTGCTACCGATTGGGCAAATGCATTGGGGACCATTGCATATGAAGTTACTTGTGGCATTGGTGCTCGCATTGAACGCCAATACGTTGAAGAGCATCACTAGCATCTCAAGTACATCTCTTTATGAATTTATTTGCTTCTTCTCCCATTGCGACGCGCGAAATTGCTGCAGTGGTTGCTTCGTATTTGCGCCTCGGCGACACTGTGGTGCTTGCGGGTGAAATGGGAGCCGGAAAAACTTTGGTGGCACAGGGTATTTGTGCAGCGCTCGGAGTTACCGACCCAGTGACATCACCCACATTTAACTTGGTGCACTCATATGTGGGCAACGATGCAATAGTGCACCACGCCGATCTTTATCGCTTAAAAAATAGAGACGAAATTGCCGACCTAGCACTCGAAGAGTTCTCTCAACAAGGGGGCATAGTCCTCATTGAATGGGGAGACGTTGGTGACGACATCATTGGTGAGCATCTTGAAATTCGTATTTCGCTTGGTGAACAAGATGAATCACGCGATATTGAAATTCGTGCAGTGGGGAAGCGCTGGGAACTTCGTTGGCCACGTTTGGTTGCAGCGACAAAGTTGTTTGCAAGTGCCGATGCAGAGTGGGTTGACCAATGAAAATTTTAGGCATCGATACATCTAGCGAACAAGTAAGTGTTGCTGTAGGAGATGACGTGAGTATCTCTGCAAGTTTTCAACTTGCGAGTGATCGTCGTCATGTGGAATCTCTTATTCCTGCAATAGAACTTCTTTTGTGCAATATCGGAATCAGCATTCACGAACTGAGTGCTATTGCAGTAGATCTTGGCCCCGGACTCTTCACCGGAATGCGAGTGGGAATTACTACAGCACTGACGTTGTCAGACATAGCTGAACTTCCTCTCATTGGCTTAGATAGTTTGCAAGTCCTTGCCCATGGCGTAGAGCGCGTAGCGTTGCAGGAATTAGATGATGCGGAAATTATTGTGCCAATCCTCGATGCACGGCGAAACCAGGTGTACTGGTCGATGCATCGCATTAATCACGCATCCGGCGGGGTATTAGAAGAAATACGAGAGCCACGTGTTGGAGAGATTGAAGAGCTTGTTGAAGATCTACTAGATCGGTCACAAAGATCAGTTGTGCTGGGAACTGGTGCAGTGAAATATGCAGAGTCTCTTGTTGAAGTTCCCGATCTTGCACTTCTTGGAGAGCGCACTGGAGTTCAGAATTTTGCGTTTAATCCACACCTTCCCCATGCGTCAACTCTCGTGTCACTTGCCGCCAAGAAGTATGCCGCTGGTCGTATTCAAGGTGACCCTATTGCGCCCATTTATTTACGTGCTCCCGATGCGGAAATTCAGTGGTTAACACGGTGAGTATCATGAGAAAGCCAGATGAACTGCGCACACCTGTGCTCGACATTGTGCCAATGCGTCGGAAGCACTTGAAGGCAATCATGCCCATAGAAGAAGTGGTGTACCCCCGCCCGTGGACGCTCGGAGTGTTCCATGCCGAGATCGATCTCGTGCGCCGCGAACAGCGCTTCTACATTATTGGTGAAATTGGTGAAGAACTAGTGGGGTACGGCGGGTTGTTGTTTACTCCAGACGATGCTCATATCACCAATATTGCAGTTCACCCGCAATGGCAACGGCGTGGAATTGCCACAGATCTTTTATTGGAACTTGCATGGAAAGCTCGCGAACGCGAATGCCAAGCACTCACGCTAGAAGTGCGAATGAGCAACACTCCTGCGCAAGAGCTATACAAGCGATTTGGTTTTGCACCAGCAGGCGTACGGAAAAAATATTATGAAAATGTTGAAGATGCCATGGTGATGTGGTGCCACGAGGTGAGCAGCCCTGAGTACGGTGCGCGGTTGCGAGAAATTGAAATGGAACGTGCCAATGCACATAGATAATTCAACTGTCGTGCTTGGCATTGAAAGCAGCTGCGATGAAACAGCAGCTGCAATTGTGATGGGTGGAAACGATGTTCTTTCCTCGGTCGTATCTAGCCAAATTGATATCCATGCAAAATTTGGTGGCGTTGTTCCTGAAGTAGCTAGCCGTGCACACCTTGAACTCATGCAGCCCGTTATTAATGAGGCAATTCAACTGGCAGGCATTGGTGCGGAACGCATTAATGCAGTTGCAACCACTATCGGCCCTGGTCTAATTGGTGCACTCCTTGTGGGTGTCTCTGCAGGTAAGGCAATGGCCTACGGTTTAGGTGTTCCTTTTATTGGCGTTAATCATCTTGAAGCACATCTCTATGCAGCACTTCTCGAAGAACCTCATTTGCCGTTCCCTGCGGTGGTTCTTTTGGTGTCAGGTGGAAATACCTTGCTCGTTCACATGACGGCTCCTGGTGAGTACTCACTGTTGGGAGCAACAATCGATGATGCCGCTGGCGAAGCATTCGACAAAATAGCTCGTTTTCTCGACATCGGGTACCCGGGTGGCCCTGCCATTGATGCTGCAGCACAATTGGGAAACCCGCAAAGTATTGAATTTCCGAGAGCAATGTTGCACGACGGGCTCGATTTTTCCTTCAGTGGTCTGAAGACATCGGTCATTAACTATGTGCGTAAAAATCCGGATGTTGCTTCACACGACATCGCCGCTTCGTTCCAATGTGCGGTGGTCGATGTTCTCGTAATAAAAACATTAAGAGCAGCACAACAAGTTGGTGCAAAGAGTATTGTCCTCGGTGGAGGAGTAGCTGCAAACTCTCTGTTGCGTAGTGAAATGCAACGAGTGGGTAGCGGTGCGGGCTTCCATGTGGCATTACCCAGCAAGGCAATGTGCACCGACAACGCAGCAATGATTGCTTCAGCAGGTTGGTATCGACTGCGAGACCATGGTCCATCTGGCCTCGATATTGGTGCTATCCCGCATCTCTCCCTCACCGGTTCTACTGTGCGTGGTAACCGTGGAGAGAGAAAGTGAAAACAATCTCATGTTAAAACTTGGTTCGCACACACTTCAGACACCTGTGGTCTTGGCGCCAATGGCTGGCGTCACCAATGCACCATTTCGCTCACTGTGTCGACAGTTTGGCCCCGGGCTCGTGTACGTGAACGAAATGGTGATGGCTACTGGCTTAGTACGCAGCAGTGCCAAATCGCAGCGTCTCGTTACCTTTAGCCCCGATGAAGATCTGCGCAGCGTTCAACTGTATGGCTCTGATCCGGAAATTATGGGCAAAGCAGTTGCGCAACTTGTTGCCAATAAAGCTGTTGACCATATTGATCTCAATTTTGGTTGCCCTGCGGCCAAGGTGACTCGCAAGGGTGGCGGAGCAGCAGTGCCACTGAAGAAAAACTTATTGCGCGCCATCATTCGTGCTGCAGTAAGTGAAGGCAAAAAAGGTGGCATTCCGGTCACCTGTAAATTCCGCATGGGAATTACTGACGACCTATTGACGTATCTGCATACGGCAGAAATTGCTGGCGAAGAAGGCGTTGCATGGGTTGCTTTGCATGCCCGAACTGTTGAACAGCATTACGCAGGGCAAGCTCGTTGGCCGGCTATTGCTACCTTGAAGTCACACTTCCCCGATCTGCAAGTACTTGGCAACGGTGATATTTGGGATGCACACGATGCAGTGAAGATGATGGAACAAACGGGATGTGATGGCGTTGTAGTTGGCCGAGGGTGTCTCGGGCGACCATGGTTATTTCGTGATCTCGTCAATGTGTTTTCAGGGCACGATATTCAACCCACACCGCTGCTCGGTGAGGTGGTCGATGTCATGTTGCAACATGCACGCATGCTTGATGCACATGCCACTACTGCACTACCTGGTGAAAACATTCGTGGTGCAAAAGAATTTCGCAAACATGCTGGCTGGTATCTCACGGGGTACCCCGTTGGCGGCGAAGTGCGCAGGAGAGCATCAAATTGCTCAACCGTTCAAGAGTTAGAAGAACTCTTTGCAGATGTAGATCGCAGTATTGCCATTGTCGAAGGTGGCGAACGCTTTACACGAGGACACACCAACGGCCCCATTAAAGTTGCATTGCCACCCGGATATCTCGAGAGTCTCGATGACATGGTTGTCCCTGATGACAACAACGAGATGCAACTCAGCGGCGGATAAGAAATATGCGTGTTGTCCTTGCTTCGCGCTCACCGCGCCGACGTGATTTATTGGAGCGCATCGGAATTTTTCCTGAGGTGGTGCCGGCAAATATTGATGAATCACAACGCGCGAATGAATCTGCAACTCATTATGTGCAGCGCCTCTCGCAGGAAAAGGTGCAAAAAATTGCAGATGAGTTGGGCGTGACCAGCGATGTTGTCTTTCTTGGTGCCGACACATGTGTGGAACTCGACGGAGTTGTACATGATCAGCCGGAAGATCGGGAAGCTGCGCGACGCACATTGAGCATTTTGTCGGGCCGTACACACCAGGTGCATACAGCCGTCACCTGCTTGTCGCAAAAGGGGAGCACCACCATCATCGATACCGCTCGGGTCACCATGGTGCCTATTTCCACCCATCTCATGGAGTGGTATCTCGATACGGGAGAGTCGTATGGCAAAGCAGGCGCATATGGAATGCAGGGTTTCGGTGGTGTGCTCGTGGAGCGGGTGCAGGGGTCAATGTCGACCGTGATTGGGCTCCCGTTGGCCCCTACCGCCCATCTTTTACGGGTTCTCGGCGCGGTATGTCCCGATTTGCGGGACATACC
>CAMCZG010000023.1 GCA_945886445.1 Bifidobacterium breve
CACTACTTCCGATGGTCTCATTACTTTGGAACACGCTGAATGCCAAGCGGCCTGTACTGAAGCTCCGTGCTTGCAGGTGAACTATCGGTACCGATTCAAAATGACTCCTACAGAACTCGACACACTCATTGACGACCTTGCAGCAGGAAAACTTGCTGATGAAATTCCCTCTCATGGAGTTTTGGCAACGGTGCGTCAGCGCATTCCTGCGGAGCGTGGTGTTGGAGCAGTGGCTCCTGAAAAAGTAAACGAATCGCCTGAATGGCTAGATGGAAAGTCAGCACTATGACCAATACCTATGCGCATGCTCCTGGTTTTGTGGCTGGCGATCGTCCGAAAATTGTTACTTCACGTTTTGAATTTGCCGACTCGTACACCATTGAACGCTATTTAGCGACCAACGGCTATGCAGGTTTACGAGCAGCTTTGTCGCAACCTGCAGCCAGTGTGCACGACGAAGTAAAGAACGCAACAGTTCTTGGTCGTGGTGGCGCCGGATTCCCTGCTGGCACGAAGTGGGGTCTGACTCCACAAGAAGTGTGGCCACGATATTTAGTAGTGAACGGCGATGAAAGCGAACCCGGCACGTACAAAGATCGATTGCTCATGGAGCGCGATCCGCATCAACTTATTGAGGGCTGCCTCATTGCGTGCTACGCCGCAGGGTTGTCACGTTGTTTCCTCTATATACGTGGTGAAATGGCTTTGGCCCAAGAACGTGTGGCTACAGCGTTAAACGAGGCCTATGCCGCAGGCTTTATTGGCAAAAATATTTTGGGAACAAAATTCTCTGTCGACATTGTCTTGCACTGGGGTGCAGGCGCATATGTAGTTGGAGAAGAAACCGCACTCATTGAAAGCCTCGAAGGCAACCGCGGTATGCCTCGGTTGAAGCCGCCATTTTTCCCAGCGGCTAACGGTCTGTATGGCCAGCCCACCATTGTGAACAATGTGGAAACGCTCGCCAACTTGCCGTGGCTCTTGTGCAATGGTTCAGATGCGTACACAGCAATTGGTACGAAAACTTCACCAGGCACACGCATGGTTGCAGTTTCCGGACATGTGAAGCGACCCGGCGTTTTTGAAATCATTAACGGTGTTACTACATTCAGAGATCTTTTGTACGGAGAAGAATTCTGTGGTGGCATTCGTAATGACAATCAGTTGAAAGCTTTTGTGCCAGGCGGTGGTTCTGCTCCATGGTTCACACCCGATCAACTCGACTTGCCCTTTGAAGCAAGTCAAGTAGGCCCTGCAGGTTCAATGCTGGGCTCCGGCGCAATTATGGTGATGGACGAAACCACCGACATTCCCGCTGCCGCATTAACGCTCACGCGTTTTTATGCACATGAATCATGTGGCAAATGCACACCTTGTCGCGAAGGTGGAACTTGGCTCGAGCGTATTTTGACGCGTGTTGTTGAAGGCACTGGTACTGATGCCGACCTCGACCAACTTATTGAAGTGGGTAGCAGTATTTGCCCAGGCGATTTCCCGCATGCATCGAATGCCGACCTTGGGTTAGCCGCAGTTCCATTCCCGTACAAGATGACCACTATTTGTTTTGTGGGTCCATCGGCGTATGCACCTATTCATTCTGCTCTTACCTTGTTCCGCAGTGAGTTTGAAGCACGCGTCACTATGCGTAAACGGATTCCGGTTACTGCGGTAGCAAACAGCACAGCAGGACACGCATCATGAGCACCACAGAATCAACACCTGACCAAGTGGAAACCGAAGTAGTCATTGACCCCAATGCAGTAAGCCTCACCATTAACGGCAAAACAGTTGCTGCACGCAAAGGCGAACTCATCATTGCAGCTGCCGACCGCACAAGTGATTTCATTCCTCGTTTCTGTTATCACCCACGTATGAAGCCAGTGGGCATGTGCCGCCAGTGTTTGGTAGAAGTGGAAGGTCCTCGTGGGCCGATGATGGTGGTTTCTTGCATGACACCTGTTGCCGACGGGCAAGTGGTGCATACAGAAACGGAGCAAGTGAAAAAAGCTCAAGAAGGAATGTTGGAGCTTCTTCTGGCGAATCACCCACTCGACTGCCCCGTGTGCGACAAAGGTGGAGAGTGCCCACTTCAAGATCAGGCATTTTCTCACGGTCCAGGCGAGAGTCGTTATGTTGAAGAAAAACGGCATTACGAAAAGCCCATTGCTATTAGTGATTTAGTTTTTCTCGATCGTGAACGCTGCATTCTCTGTGATCGTTGCACAAGATTCGCCAGTGAAGTGGCCGGTGACCCACTCATCTCATTTACGCATCGTGGAAATAACACACAAGTACTCACGTTCCCCGACGAGCCTTTCGCTTCTTACTTCTCGGGAAATACGGTTCAAATTTGTCCAGTAGGAGCGCTTACTGCAAAGCCTTATCGCTTTAAAGCGCGCCCCTGGGATCTTGAAGAAACACAGAGTACGTGTACTGCGTGTTCAGTAGGATGCGCAACTGTTATTCAGTCAAGTCGCGACCAAGTTTTGCGCTTTCAAGGTCACGACAACGATGAAGTCAACTGGGGTTGGCTTTGCGATCGTGGTCGATTCAATTTTGAATCCATCAATAGTGAAGACCGGTTCACCACGCCACTCGTTAAAGAAGGCACGTCGCTCGTTCCCACTTCTTGGTCAAGTGCTCTTGAAACTGCGGCACGAACCATTCGCTTGGCTGTGAGTTCCAAAGGTACAAAGAGTGTTGCCATTTTGGGCGGAGCTCGACTTGCCAACGAAGATGCACGTGCGTGGGCGATGTTGGCAAGCAAATTGGGTATCACATTGCACGATGCACAACTTGACGACGGTCTGCCAACAGAAGTCTTCAATTTGCCGAAAGCAACAATTAATGATGCAACTTCTGCGACAACAGTTATTTTGTTGAGCCCAGATCTGAAAGAAGAGCTTCCAGTTCTGTACCTTCGATTGCGCGATGCTGCAACGAAAAATCGCACGCGAATCATCGAGTTCACCACGAAAGCCTCGGGGCTTACTCGTTATGCATGGAAATCGGTGAACTACGAACCTGGCGCACAAGTTGCTGCAGTGAATACTGCATTAAACGACACAGAAATTGCAGGCCAGTTACGCAAAGGCAACGTGGTTGTTGTTTTAGGGCGCGCAAACCTGGCCGAATCAAGCGATTTCACAGCGCAGGCGTATAACGCCATAGCCGCTGCTTTCCCTGCAACAACAGTGTTGCCTGTTCTTCGTCGTGGAAATATTCGCGGTGCCGCAACTGCTGGTCTTACTGCGGGAAATAATGCTCGCAGTATTCTCACTGCAGCAAGCGAAGGACACATTGAGTGCCTCATTTTGCTTGGGGCAGACCCGCTATCTGACGTTCCAGATCTCGATCTGGCACGACGTGCGTTAGCGAGCGCACATAATATTATTGCAGTCGATACTTTCCCTACTGCTTCAACTTTGCGTGCAGATGTTGTGCTTCCTGCGGCTGCGTACGCAGAACGCGGTGGAACAACAACAAACCTTGAAGGTCGTGTACTGCCCCTCAGTCAAAAAATCACTGCACGGGGAACTTCACGTCCCGATTGGATGATTGCGACTGAATTGGCCGAGCAACTTGGTGCCGATATCGATGTGGAATCTATTGATGATCTCACAGCAATAGATGCGCCATCACAAACTCTGCAAGTTCTGTCGGTAGTGGGAAGTTCTGCTCCTGAACGTAATTCGTATGATCTGCGGCTTGTTGTGTCGCGCAAGATGTACGACAATGCGGTGAGCACGGTAACGAGCCCATCACTTGCACATCTCAGTATTGGTGCTGGCATCTATCTAAATTCCCGCGATATTGAGCGCATCGGAGCACCCGTCGGAAAAGATGTAAAGGTCTCTACGTCGTCTAAATCAGTTATTTTGACGTTGCATGCTGATGACTCTGTATTGAAAGGGACGGCGTGGGTTCCCTTCAACCAACCCGGAACCGATATTCGTGAATTGCTTAATGCAGATGATCTCATTGTCGATGTTCGAGTGGAGAACCTCTCGTGATTGCAATAACTCGTTCACTTTTAGGAATTGACCCACTATTTGATGGAGGTCTGTTGTGGACACCTCTTTTCATCGTGATTCTCAAAGTGTTGGTCGTTTTTGTTATTGGCCTTGTTGCAACCATGTTGATGGTGTGGTTTGAACGCAAAGCTATTGCTGGTATGCAAAACCGCATCGGCCCAAATAAAGCAGGGCCATTCGGTTTGCTGCAAACTTTGGCAGACGGCATCAAATTATTCTTTAAAGAAGATCTTTTGCCTGAAAGATCTGACCGACTCGTTTTCCGCTTAGCGCCTTACCTTTCTTTTGTCCCTGCTTTCCTTGCGTTCGCAATCATCCCTCTTGGCGGTGACTACCGCGATGGAAATGGTGGAGTTGTCACTTGGTTCGGACATCAAACGAGAGTGCAGCTTGCAGACCCACCAATTGGAGTTCTTTTTGCGCTCGCCATTTCTTCTATTGCGGTCTACGGCATCATGCTGGCCGGTTGGTCGAGCGGTTCAAAATATCCTTTGCTGGGTTCAGTGCGCGCATCTGCGCAAATGGTGAGTTACGAAGCAGCACTTGGGTTGTCCTTAGCGGCAGTCATTTTGGTGACAGGAACACTGTCAACGAGTGGAATCGTCGGCTCACAAAGTTCTCTTGGCTCGTGGAACATTGTGGCAACTGGAGTCATTCCATTTGTCATCTTCCTTATTTCAGCAACTGCGGAACTCAACCGACCACCCTTCGACTTGGTGGAAGCGGAGCAAGAATTAGTAGGTGGGTTCAACACTGAGTACTCATCAATTCGCTTCTCACTCTTTTTCCTTGCTGAATTTATGAACACCATTACGATGTCTGCAGTCATTGTGACCTTGTTCTTCGGCGGTCCGCAGCCCATCAGCATCGGAAATACCACACTCGATATTCCGCTAATCAATAACTCACTCGAAGGCAGTATTTGGCTAATAGCAAAAGTACTGGTTTTCCTCTATATCTATATTTGGTTCCGAGCATCATTGCCCCGCTTCCGATACGACCAACTCATGGATCTTGGCTGGAAGTTCCTTATTCCTGCATCGCTCGGTTGGTTTATGCTCCTCGCAGCACAGCGTCTAGCCGACAATGAAAATTGGGATCAACTCATTGTGATGCCGTTGTCTATTGCGGTCATCTTGGTGTGTTTTATATTTATGCAGCTGGCGTTCAGGGCAAGCTCAAAAAATCGTGAATCAGAAGGGGCAGCTTTCTAATGGGGTACCTAGGTGGCTTTCTTGTAACTGTTCGTCAACACGGTAAGCGCAATCGTGTGACCACTGAATATTCCGGTGGTCGCATGTTTCGCAAAGGTAAAAAAGCGAGTAGCGACGAAAAAATTGCTAAACCCGAGCGGATGCACGGGCGCCATGTATTGAACCGATACGAAGACGGAATGGAGAAGTGCATTGGGTGCGAACTATGTGCGGGCGTATGCCCAGCACGATGCATTTATGTTCGTGGCAAAGACAACGATCCAATGGAACCTACGTCACCTGGTGAACGGTTTGGTTTTATATACGAGATCAATTACCTCCGTTGTATTCACTGTGACTTGTGTGTAGAAGCCTGCCCAACCGAAGCAATAACGGAAACAAAACTCTTCGAATTCTCATTTACGAATCGGCAAGATGCGATTTATACGAAGAGTGAGCTTCTTGTCGATGATGCAGGCTTGCCGCAACATTTGCCGTGGGAAGACTGGCGGCCAGGTGAAGACATCAACACATCTGGTTGGATGCGTGCCACATCGCCAAGTGGTAATGCTGAATTTGAAGGTGTAGTTGCGTGGAGCGGTGAACTTGGCTACGGCGTTCGTGCGCCCGAGCCTGTTCAAAGTGAAAGAGACGCCGAATAAATGGAACTCTTCGTGTTTATATGTGCTGCAGCGATGGTGCTTGCTGGTGCGTTAGGAGTTGTTCTTCGGTCAAACCCTGTGCACGCTGCTTTGAGTTTGGTACTCACATTGTTTGGAATTGCTGTGATGTTTGTTTCCCAGCAAGCAGAGTTTCTTGCTGCAGTGCAAGTGGTTGTTTATGCCGGAGCGATAGTGGTGCTCTTCTTGTTCGTCATCATGCTCTTGGGCGTCGACCGTGCAGAGAACCTCGAAACAGAGTCGCTTGGAGTTCAACGACCATTGGCAATTATTTTGAGTCTTGGTTTTGTGGCACTTCTTGTTACTACCATTGTGCAAGGCCGTGATTCGCTCAATATGCGCGGAGATGGACTCATCACGGCAGATAGTGGTGACCATGACGCAAATATTCGTCAAATCGCCCGTTCAATTTTTAGTAATTATGTAGTGGCATTCGAAGTTACTTCGGTATTGCTCATTGTTGCGGTTGTCGGCACCGTTGTGCTCGCCCGCAAGCGTAAATCTGAAAAAGATCTCACAGGAGTGTCTGCATAATGCTGGCCACTATTGTTCCTACTTCTACGTGGTATCTCATATTGGGTGCAGTGCTCTTTGGCATTGGCATGGTGGGCGTTCTTGTTCGGCGCAATCCGCTCATTATGTTCATGAGTATTGAACTTATGCTCAATGCGGTCAATCTCACCTTCGTTGCATTGTCAACGCAACTCACCGATATCAACGGACAAACCGCAGTCTTTTTTGTGCTTGTCGTTGCTGCTGCCGAAGTTGTTGTTGGGCTTGGCATCATTGTGGCAATTATGCGTCGCCGCTCAGATATTTCCGTTGACGATCTCTCGGCCTTGAAGGGTTAGTAGCAATGCTCAACACAGTTTGGTTAGTACCTGCACTTCCGCTTGCCGGTTTTTTACTTCTCGTACTTTTCGGGCGCCGGTTAGCTGAACCAAAGGCAGGTTGGCTTGCTGCAACAATGTGCGGGTCATCATTTTTCGTGACGTTGCTTGTGTTCCTCGACATGGTGTCAAAAACTGCAGAAGAGCGTTCTCACGTAGTGAGGGTCTTCTCTTGGATTCCTGTGGGCTCACTGCAGGTAGACCTGGCATTTCTTGCCGACCAACTGTCCATCACGATGGCGCTCTTCATTACAGGTATCGGCACACTCATTCACTTGTATGCCGTGGGCTATATGCATGGAGATCCGAAGTTTTCGAAGTTCTTTATTTATTTGAACCTTTTCGTTTTCTCCATGTTGATGCTGGTGCTTGGCGAAAACTTGCTCGTTACCTTCCTTGGGTGGGAAGGCGTCGGAACATGTTCTTACTTCCTTATTTCTTTCTGGCATACACGCGATAGTGCCGCAACTGCAGGAAAGAAAGCATTTGTCACCAACCGCGTGGGCGACTGGGGCTTCATGATGGCGATGTTCCTGGCCTTCGGGGCTGTGGGTACGTTGTCTTACGGAACCATTAACAGCGCGGCACATGGTGGGTCAATTAGCCATGTCACCGCTACTGCAATTGCTCTCATGTTGTTTGTTGGGGCATGCGGTAAGAGCGCACAACTTCCTTTGTATCTCTGGTTGCCCGACGCAATGGAAGGCCCAACCCCGGTATCGGCACTCATTCACGCCGCCACCATGGTGACTGCAGGCGTATTTTTGATGACCCGCATGAACCCAGTAATTGCCGAGGCGTACCACTGGGCTCCAACCATCATTGCTGTGGTCGGAGCGGCAACGGCTTTGTTTGCAGCCACGGTTGCAGTTGCTCAAAATGACATCAAAAAAGTTCTTGCGTACAGCACGGTGTCCCAACTTGGTTACATGTTTCTTGCTGTTGGGTCGGGCGCATATGTTGCGGCCAATTTCCACATGATCACACACGCATTCTTTAAAGCACTCCTCTTCCTTGGTTCGGGTTCGGTTATTCACGGCATGCATCATGAACAAGACATGCGCAAGATGGGCGCACTGCGAGTGCTTATGCCTGTCACTGGTTTCACCTTTATTATCGGCTGGCTGGCAATTGCTGGCGTTCCGCCTTTTGCTGGGTTCTGGTCGAAAGACGAAATTTTGCTCTACGTATTTGCGAACAACCGCGCGCTATATGTGGTGGGTCTCGTCACGGCTCTACTCACCGCTTTCTACATGACACGTCAAGTAATTATGGTCTTCTTTGGTGAAGCGAAGTGGAAAGACCAAAGTGAAGAGCACGGTGCTCATGGCGATTTTGTTCCTCATGAAAGTCCAAAAATTATGTTGCTTCCTCTTGTTGTGTTGGCGATGTTGTCAGTTGGCGGCGGACTTCTGCAGTTGCCTTTCACAAAAGATCTTCATTTCCTTGAGAAGTGGCTCGAGCCAATTGTTGAACATGGTGAGGCTCATATAAATGGTTCATGGGCATATGACAACAAGTACATTCTCATGCTGGTAGCAATTGCGGTTGCGCTATGCGGAATTGCGCTAGCAGTGGGTGTTTATGGCAAGAAGAAATTGCCAGCCATCGAGCCACAAATTTTGGCAAATGCTTGGAACTACGACAGAGGTGTGTCGGCATTCATGGGTGGGCCTGGTCGCCAATCATTTGAAGCTGTTGCATGGGCCGATGCACATGTCATCGATGGCGCAGTGCTCGGAACAGGGTCGGTTGTCCGGAAGTCAAGTGGTCTCATCCGTAAAATCCAAAGTGGCTATGTACGTGTGTATGCCGCCGCCATTGTCATTGGCGTACTCGCCATGTTGGCGTGGTTTATGTGGAGAGGAGTGGCCTAATGATTGCTGAAGTAAGCCACAGTGCATCAATGTCATTTCCCATTTTGACTGCACTCATTTTTGTTCCACTCTTTGGTGCAATTGCTGTCGTTTTATCGAGTAACCGACGCCCTGAGTGGACCAAGTTAATTGCCTTGGTGTCAAGCGTGGGTACAGCCGGTCTCAGTATTTGGATGCTGGCAAGTTTCCACACCTCGGATGGTGGTTTTCAATTCACTTCGCAACATTCGTGGATTCGGGAGTGGGGCATTGGTTGGCATTTAGGAGTTGATGGAATTTCTCTCTTCCTTGTGGTGCTCACGGGTCTACTTTTTCCTTTGGTCATTGTGGGTATCGATCCGCATCATGGGCATAAGCGTTATCTGGCATGGCTACTCCTTCTTGAAGCAGGGGTAATGGGCAGTTTCCTCAGCCTCGACCTCTTCTTGTTCTTTGCATTTTTCGAAATTGTTTTGGTGCCGATGTACTTCCTCATTGGTGGATGGGGATACGACCAGCGCGTTTACGCAGCAACGAAGTTCTTCTTATACACGATGCTCGGCTCGGCGTTCATGCTGGTGGGAATCATTGCAACTGCAGTACTTGCAAAGAACAGCTTGGGCTACGTCACGTTCGATCTCGTCGTATTGGCTGAGCAGGCATCGTTTGGTACCAATACAGCTCGGTGGTTGTTCTTCGCTTTTGCAATTGCGTTTGCGGTAAAGGTTCCGCTCTTCCCGTTGCATACGTGGTTACCCGATGCGCACACGCAAGCCCCAACCGGAGGCTCTGTCATTTTGGCTGGTGTACTTCTGAAGCTCGGAACATACGGCTTCTTGCGATTTGGTTTGTATCTCTTCCCTGAGGCTGCAGTATGGGCAAAGCCTCTCTTTCTCACCCTTGCTGTTGCAGGTATTTTGTGGGGGGCCATTGCAGCAACAATGCAAAAAGACCTCAAACGTCTCGTTGCCTATTCTTCAGTAGCTCACCTTGGGTTCATTGTTCTCGGTACTTTTGCGTTCACCTCAGTTGCGCTCAGTGGTGGCGTGATGCAAATGGTGAATCACGGAATTTCTACAGGCGCGCTCTTCTTGCTTGTTGGGATGATCTATGAGCGCCGCCACACCCGACAAATATCGGAACTCAAAGGTTTGCAATCTGTAGCTCCAATTTTCGCTGCTGCATTTATGGTGGTCATGCTCTCTTCTATCGGCGTTCCAGGTCTCAACGGGTTCGTCGGCGAGTTCCTCATACTCATTGGTTCATTCGATAACGCACGTTGGTGGGTTGTGGTTGGCACAACCGGTGTCATCTTGGCAGCGTTGTATTTGTTGTGGGCATATCAGCGTGTCTTTCACGGCGAAGTTGATGAAGCAAATGCATCGTTCCCGGAAATTACGCCTCGCGAAGGGATGCTGCTGCTTACCTTCATTGCCGCAATCGTGTTTACTGGCGTGTATCCAAAGCCAATGTTGAGTCGTATTGAGCCAAGTGTGAAGGTATTGGTGGCGCACGTGGAAGAACGCAGTGGACGTACTTTTGAGCCTGACGTTGTTGAAGTTAAAAAGGCTCCCGCCGCTGAAGAAGAAAAGCAGGAGGGGCACTGATGTTGTTCGCCGCCGAAAATCTTGTTGGGCCAAGTATTCCTTGGTTTTACCTCAACCCTCTTTTTATCTTGCTGGGTGGCATTGTGGTTCTCATGCTGGTGGGTTCTCTCACCCCCCAATGGCCGCGTCATTGGTATGGAATTGTTAGTTCTGTCACTGCCGCAGTTGCTTTGGTGTCAACTGTGTTGTTGTGGGACAACGTGACGAATGAAAAGCCTCGTGCAATTTTTGGTGATGCATTAGCGCTCGACCACTTTGCGCTGCTCGGAACAATCAGTATTTGTGCAGCGGTATTTTTGTGCAGTTTGCTGACGAGCGATTATCTCCAGCGTGATTCTGATGACGGGCCAGAACTGTATGTGCTGTATCTCACTGCAGCTATTGGCGGCATCATCATGGTTGCTTCAAATGATCTCATCGTTCTATTCCTTGGTCTAGAAACTTTAAGTCTGTCTCTGTATGTACTTGCGGCAAGCAACCGACGCCGTAGTGAAAGTCAAGAAGCTGGGCTCAAGTACTTCATCTTGGGTGGTTTTTCTTCGGCATTTTTCCTCTACGGCATCGCGCTTGTTTATGGTGCAACGAAAACAACCAACATCACAGGCATCTTCACTGCGTTATCTTCTTCGCAGTCAGTACCCCGCAACGATGTTTTTCTGCTTGTTGGTACTGGTCTGATGCTCGTCGGCTTGGCCTTTAAAGTGGCTGCAGTTCCATTCCAAATGTGGACCCCCGATGTGTACCAAGGCGCACCAACACCAGTTACTGCGTTCATGGCGTCGGCAGGAAAAACCGCAGCATTTGCTGCTTTGCTTCGTGTCACGTTGACAGCACTGCCTACTCGCGTTGACGATTGGCGCCCCATTATTTGGGTGCTTGCATTATTAAGCATTGTTGTTGGTTCGCTGCTTGCTGTTACGCAAACAAACGTGAAGCGCATGCTCGCCTATTCATCAATTAGCCATGCTGGTTTTATGTTGGTAGGTATTGAGGCTGCAGCGCACCCCAATAGTGCAGATGCCGGAAATGGCATTTCAGGTGTAATGACCTACTTGTTGCTCTACACCGTCTTGGTTATTGGCACATTTGCAGTCGTTGGTTTGGTGGCACGTAAAGGTGATACCGCAACCGAATTATCTGACTTCAAGGGTCTCGGCAAACAACAACCAGCCCTTGCATTGGCGCTAACAGTGTTTCTTCTTGCACAAGCAGGCGTGCCATTGACATCAGGTTTTATTGCAAAGTTTGGTGTCATCAAGGCAGCAGTTGAAGTGCACAGCTATGCAATTGCTATTGCTGCAATGGTGGCATCGGTCATTGGTGCTTTTCTTTACTTACGCATCATGGTGAGCGTATGGCTTGAAGACGAGACCGCAGAAAACACTCCTATTCAGGTGCCTTTCTTAACGGGTCTTGTTGTAGCAATGGCAGCTATTTTCACCATTGTTATTGGTGTAGTTCCTGGTTGGTTACTTGATGCAACGCAACAAGTTGCTGCACTTACTGGTCGCTAGAAATTATTTCTTTTACCGAGTGAGTTCGGTGATTTCATAGCCACCACTGCGAGCGGCTGCAAGAACTGTTGCGGCGTGTTCGGGGCCTCTTGTTTCCAGAACAATTTGCACACCAGTTTCACGTACGTGAAGTTCAACTCCTTCGCGCACGTGTTCTACCTCAACAAGGTTTGCACCATTTTCTGCGAACAAACTTAAAAGTTGTGCGAGCCCACCGGGTCGATCGGAAATGCGAACAAACACAATGAGGCGACGGCCTGCTTGAGTTTCATGCCGTCTAATGAGCCCCGGAATCAGGCCCATATCTACATTGCCCCCAGAAAGAACTACACATGTTGTGCCGTGAGACGCTGGTGACACCAACCCGCGCATGAGTGCCGAAACACCAACGGCTCCTGCACCTTCAACAAGTAACTTGCCGCGCTCCATGAGAAGAATCATTGCGTCTGCAACATCGTCTTCGTCTACAACAACTACATCGTCTAACCATTTTTCAATAATGGGTCGTGTAATAGTGCCGGGTCGTTTCACTGCAATGCCATCGGCAAGAGTCACTACTGGTCCATCGGGCGCAGGGAAGTGAGCGTAAGGTGCACAAGCATTCACCTGCACACCAATGACCTTGATGCTGGGGTCAAATTGTTTCAGAGCAATGGCGGTGCCACCCGCTAAGCCTCCACCACCCAATGGAATAATAACGGTACGTAAGTTTTCAATATCTTTAATGAGTTCAAGCCCAAGGGTTGCTTGCCCAGCTATGACGGCAGGATCATCGTACGGATGACAAAAAGCCATTCCAGTTTCTTGTGCGCGTTCCATGGCACGAGCAACCGCGTTATCAAGAGACTCGCCACCCTCTGATGCCGTTGCACCGTAGGCGCGACACGCAGCAATTTTGGAAAGTGATGCTCCGGAAGGAACAAATATTTCACACTTCACGCCGTGGGCTTTTGCAGCAAAAGCTAAAGCGCCTGCGTGGTTGCCAGCGCTTCCCGCAACAACACCATGCTGGGCATTCACCCCGAGCGTGGAAAGTTTGTTGAGCGCCCCTCGAATTTTGAATGAACCGGTGCGCTGCAGGTTCTCTGCTTTCAGTACCACCGTGCCACCGCACAGTTCACTTAATGCTGCCGATGGGGTGATGGGAGTGTGTTTTACATAGGCGCGTCCCGCATCTGCGGCGCAAAGAATGTCTTCCCGAGAGATTGTTGTTTCGCCCATCTGCACCTACCGTAGCCCTATGCGTGCAATCCTCATTGCGAACAAAGGCGACAACGATGGCGGACACGTCGTTGCCTATTTCCAAAAAATGGGGTACACCTTCACCACCCTCATGCGCGAAGAGTCAGATCAGTGGCCACTTTTGGGCAATGATGTGCAACTGGTGGTACCAATAGGGTCCGATTGGTCGGTCTACTGGGACGATGTTGCACACCATGTACGCAGGGAAAGTGAACTGCTGAAAAGTGCTCACCAGGCAGGAATTCCCTTGTTTGGGGTGTGTTTTGGGGCTCAAATACTGGCTTTTGCCTTAGGAGGCGAGGTCAGGCGTGCCCATCACAGCGAAATTGGGTGGTTTTCTGTTGACTGGGAACCTAGTTTTCGTCAAAAAATGGGAGATTTGGCTGAAAAAGAGTGGTTTCAGTGGCATTACGACATGTTTGTGCCCCCAACTGAGGCACAGATCTGGGCAAAAAGCTCGGCAGGAGTGCAGGTCTTCCAGTGTGGCCGCAGCTTTGGCGTCCAGTTTCACCCCGAGGTGACCCCTGGCGTGGTGGAACGGTGGTCACGGGTGGGCACAGATACGGGGCCAGTGGAACTGCAGCAAGTGGGTATCGACCCCGAATTATTGCTGGAAGAAACAGTGCGCCGGGCCGACACTTATGCCAGTCAGTGCGATGCGCTTTTAGGCTATTTCGTTGCGCAAATGCACAAGTAGCAGCCTGAAATTTTGCAGGAAGCCGCGTTGGTTTCCTCTCAAATGAGTGTCAAGTAGTAGTTTCGTATGCGATGTCCCCCTTCTTGCGTTCTTATCTCACCGTGTTTTGGTTTGGGCTCCTTTCTTTTGCTTTGGCAGGGCTCCTGTTGTGGGTCTCGTCACTTTTGCGACCGAATCACCCCACGCGTGAAAAATTAATGTCCTATGAAAGTGGTGTAGACCCCGTTGGCGAAGGCTGGTCACAAAGCCAAATTCGTTATTACGTTTTTGCACTCTTGTTCGTCGTCTTCGATGTGGAAGCAGTCTTTTTGTTCCCATGGGCAACGCAACTCGAGCGCTACGGGTCATTCGGGCTCATTGAGATGGGTGTCTTTGTTGCAGTTCTATTGCTGGGGCTTGTGTATGCATGGCGTAAGGGAGTCTTGCGATGGGTTTAACAGCACAATGCATGCCACTTGAATTGCGCACCTGCAGAGTGAAAAAGGCGAAGGGCTAAAGATATGGGACTCGTAGAACGTGGTCGGCTACCTAAGCCACTTACCTCTCTTTTCAATATGGGACGCTCGTACAGCTTGTGGGTGTACCAATGGGGTCTTGCATGCTGTGCCATCGAAATGGGCGCCGCATTTGGTTCGCCTCGTTACGACGTCATGCGTCTCGGGGTCATTCCTCTACCTGCTAGCCCGCGACAAGCAGACCTTGTGGTGATCTCAGGAACAGTGACCGACAAGATGGCTCCTGCAATTAAACGTTTGTACGAGCAAATGCCGGAACCAAAATATGTTATTTCCATGGGTAGTTGCGCTAACTGTGGTGGTCCTTATTGGGATAGTTACTCGGTTACAAAAGGTGTAGACCAAATTATTCCTGTCGATGTTTACGTGCCGGGTTGCCCACCACGTCCAGAAGCACTTCTTGAAGGAATCGTGTTATTGCAACAACGCATTAAAAATGAAGACATGGCCGCACGTTGGCGTGGCGACGGATACGTCGCTATGAATAGCGATGCTGCTGCCATTGCAGAGCGGAAAGGTAAGCCCGTTGTCGTCTCCCACTGATTCCAGCGCTGAAGCAACTCCGCGTCAAGACGCCATGCGTGAACAATTGTTGAGTGATGTATCGGCTTGTTTGGGAAGCGCACTCGTCCAGTCTCATATCAATGTTGGTAACGATCTCTGTGTGCGTGTCTCCACCGATGCATGGGCATCAAGTGCTGCAGCATTAAAGACAAGTTTGGGTTTTGACTATTTCTGTTTTCTTTCAGCAATCGATTGGTTGCCATCTCCATTTGGAAAAGGTGAAGAAGACCCCACTGCAGAGCCAGTAGAACGCGACACGGAAATCAAACAAGGTTTAGCCGGCGGGGAAACACGTATGCAGGTGTTCGCTCGCATTGTGAATCACCGTACACACGTGGGTATCACCATGAAAACCGATGTACCCGATGCAACTCCAGTGGTTCCATCATGGGTAAGTGTTTTTACTGGTGCTAACTGGCACGAACGAGAAGCACACGAAATGTTTGGCATTTCCTTTGCGGGCCATCCCGATTTACGCAATATGTATTTGCCAACCGACTTCGAGGGGCATCCATTGCGTAAAGACTTCCCATTGCTCGCACGCATGGTGAAGCCATGGCCTGGAATTGTCGATGTAGAGCCACTTCCTGGCGGCGGCGACGAAGATGATGCGGAAGGATCTGCAGAATGACATTAATTGGTGATCGTCAACAGTTGGCCTACATCGCATCGCAAGCAGCAGATGCACGCGTCAACGTAGAACTTGAAACCGAGGGGATGACCCTCAACATTGGGCCACAACATCCCGCTACCCACGGAACATTACGAATCATTGCGCGTCTCGATGGTGAGCAAGTGTTGTGGGCAGAACCATCGTGTGGGTATATGCACCGTGGTTATGAAAAATTAACCGAAGTGCGCACCTTCCCGCAGGTCACCGCACTGGTGAACCGCATTGACTGGCTTGGCAGCTTTGCCAACGAAGTGCCTTTTATTTTGGCAGCAGAACAGTTGATGGAAATTGAAGCACCACCTCGTGCTCAGTGGATTCGCACCATTTTGTTTGAGCTTTCTCGTATTGCAAACGTCTCGCTATTTCTTGGAGACCTTGGCGTGCAGTTGGGTGCAATTACACCTGTCTTTTTTGCATTCCGCGATCGCGAATATGTTTTGAACCTCATTGAAGGTGCAACCGGCGGACGTTTCCATCCCAACTTCGACCGTATTGGTGGACTCAAGGACGACTTGCCCGCAGGTTGGGTAGACGAAACACGCGCAGTCATGAAAAAGATGCGTAAGTTCTGCGACGAAATAGAGAACCTACTTTTCGGCAACGAAATTTTTGAATCACGCACACGTGGCATTGGTGTCATTCCACGAGATGTTGCATTGCAGTACGGCATGTCGGGCGCAAACTTGCGCGCTAGTGGTGTCGACTGGGACCTTCGTCGCGATCAATCATTGCCAATGGCATGGGACAAGGTCGATTGGAAAGTATGGACTCATCTCGATGGCGACTCGTACGCACGTTGTTGGGTCCGTCTCCAAGAAACACGTGAGTCGACCCTCATTGTTGAGCGTCTTTTAGACACATTGCCCAGTGGCCCTGTAATGACCAAAGTGCCGCGCATTATCAAAGTGCCAGAAGGCGAAGCTTGGGTGTCAACGGAAAATCCGTTGGGTGAAATGGGTTACTACGTTGTGTCAAAAGGTGACCTCGGGCCTTTCCGCGTCAAGATTCGTTCGGCAAGTTTCAACAATATTTCCATAGTGCCATGGCTGTTGAAAGGCGTGTACGTCCCCGACATCATCACCATTCTCGCTTCGCTGTACTTCATCCTCGGAGACATTGACCGCTGATGTACGCCTTACTTTCCAGTATCCCTTATTGGGGGCAAACCATTCTGCGCCTGCTTGGTGGTTCTGTTGCTGTGCTTCTTCCTGCTGGCACCATCGTGTACCTCTTCTTATTCAAGATGATGTCGTTCATGCAGAGTCGCCTTGGGCCAATGGAAGCAGGGCCGTACGGATCAATGCAACTCTTTGCTGAAGTAGGCAAATGGTTGCAAAAAGAAGATCTGATGCCAGAACGCGCCGACAAATTTGTTTTCAAGATTGCTCCTCTTGTTGTTTTGTCAAGCACCTTTTTGCTTGTTGTCGTTGTGCCATTTGGGCCCGATGCTTGGATCACCAACTTTGAAGCCGGCGTGTTTTATGCGCTTGCGGTATCGTCAGTTTCAGTACTCGGTATTTTGATGGCTGGTTGGTCGAGTGCCAACAAATATTCATTACTTGGTGGCTTGCGTGCCGCAGGCCAGCTCATTGCGTATGAGCTTCCTATGATCCTCGCCGTTGTGGGTGTTGTCATTCAGGCAGGCTCAATGAATTTACAAAATATTGTTGTTGCACAAAATGCTGGAAGCATTTTTGGATGGGATGGCGTAGGCAACCCGTATTTGTTGACACAGTTCATTGGTTTTATTATTTTTATGATTGCGGTGCAGGCCGAACTCACGCAGACACCTTTCGACATGCCAATTGCTGAATCGGAATTGGTGTCGGGTTACATGACCGAATACTCGGGTTTCAGGTTTCTCATTTTCTTCATCGGTGAATTTGCAACCGCTGGTGTGTTTGCGTTTATTGCGTCTGTGCTATTCCTTGGCGGTTGGGGCGTTCCTTTCTCTTGGTTCGGATGGACCGGAATCAACGACGTCGACAATTGGATGAATGTTGGCGGTCCCCTCATCATGCTGACAAAGATGCTCGGTTTGGTTTTCATCATCATGTGGGTGCGTTTTAGTTACCCACGCTTTCGTGAAGACCAATTGCAACGTTTTGCATGGAAGATTCTTATTCCCGTTTCGCTCGTCAACATCGTGGCGACGTCAGTTTTGAAGGTTGCGTTCTAATGCCAAAAGTACCCGGATTATTCAAGGGCCTTGGAGTCACCTTTGGCACCATGGTGGAAACCATTACGCATGGTGCCAACACTGTTCAATATCCGCACGTAAAGGAAGCGCCCCCCGTGCGCGCCCGCGGAGTCATTGCTCTTCACGAGGGCAACTGCACGTCGTGCATGCTGTGCGCACGCTCATGCCCCGACTGGTGCATTTACATTGAAGGACACAAAGAACTCGCTCCGCCACGCCGTGCCGGTGGTAAACCTCGTGCAGTCAACAAACTCGACCGTTTCGACATTGACTACGCATTGTGCATGTATTGCGGAATATGTGTCGATGTGTGTCCGTTCGATGCACTTTTTTGGAGCCCCGAGTATGAATACTCCGAGCCACGCATTGCCGACCTTCTACACGACAAGTCAAAACTTGGGGAGTGGATGGAAACTGTTCCTGCAGCACCAGAACTAGAAGTTGGCGCTGACAAGAAAGGCAAAAAGTAACGGTGGTTGCTCAAAATATTGCCTTTGGAATTATTGCCGTCATCATGGTGGTTGGTGCACTACGCGTGGTCACTGTGAACAATGTGGTGCATGCGGCGCTGTGGCTGGTGCTTGTGCTTGCCGGTGCGGCGGCCCAATATATTTTGCTTGCAGCAGAATTCGTTGCGGTGACTCAAGTTCTTGTGTACATCGGCGCAGTAATGGTGCTCTTCTTGTTTGGCACCATGTTGACCCGTGCTCAATTAGGTAAAGAAAAACAACTCAACAACCCCACCTGGTATTTCGGCATACCAGCCTCGCTGCTGTTACTTGGTGTCATGATTTTGGCGCTTACTTCAAGTTTTGGAGATGAAAAGCTTCCTACCGACTCAGAGTTGGTCAGTACTCAAGCAATTTCAGATCAAATTTTTGGGCCATACTTGCTTCCGTTTTGGGCGTTGTCGTTTGTGCTCCTTGCGGCAGTTATTGGAGCAATCGTTTTGGCAAGGAAGGACTAACACATGTTGGTGAATCAGTTCCTCATCCTTGCAGCAGTGCTTTTTTGCATTGGTGTGTACGGAGTCATTGCTCGTCGCAATGCTGTCATGGTCTTAATGTCCATTGAACTCATTTTGAACTCAGTCAACATCAATTTCCTCGCGTTTGCTTTGCGTAACGGCAGTGTTGATGGCCACGTGTTCGCGTTGTACATCATTGCTGTTGCAGCAGCTGAAGTAGGAGTGGGTTTGGCGCTCGTCCTTCTTGTGTATCGCAATCGTAAATCCATTGCGCTCGATGAACTTTCGGAAATGAAGGGTTAATGATGTTTGCAGAGGCATCAACTGTGGCTCATGAAGCCTTGTCGTCGGGGTGGTTCTTAGAACACGCCTTCCTCATTCCTGTTATCCCGGCAGTGGCTTTTGCCCTCATTATTTTCTTTGGCAAGAAGTTGCCAATGAAAGGTAGTGAACTCGGCGTGCTGTCCATGGTTGCATCGCTTGTGTTTTCAGTCGGAGCTGCATTGCAGTGGATCAACCGGGTAAATGGCGCAACCGAAGAGCAATACATCGACCCCGTCATCCGTTCATGGACCTGGTGGAACAGCGGTGGATTCGAATTTGGCATTGGCCAACACATCGATGGTCTCTCGCTCACCATCTTGGTTGTGGTTGCGTTTATTTCGTCGTTAGTGCAGATCTACTCACTTGAGTATTTGCGCGGTGACCGCAGGTATACGCACTTCTTTGCTTCTCTCACTTTGTTCTCGGCAGGAATGTTGAACATGGTGGTCGCAGAAAACATGATTCAACTCATTTTGGGTTGGGAAATCATGGGTCTCTGCTCGTTCATGCTCATTGGGCACTGGTGGGAAGAGGGCGCAAATAGTCGAGCAGCACTCAAAGCCTTTTTCACCACGCGTACCGGTGATATTGGTCTCTTGGTAGGAACCAGCGTTTTGTTCTTCAGCGCTAACTCATGGACGCAAGAAAATTTAGGGGTCTCAGGGTTCAGTATTCGAGGACTTTCTGCATGGGCATTAACGGGTGACCCAAGCCATGCCGCAATCACTGTTGGTGCAGTTGCTCTCTTCATCGCTTGCATTGGTAAGAGTGGTCAGTTCCCACTACACACGTGGTTGCCCGATGCAATGGCCGGGCCAACACCTGTTAGCTCACTTCTGCATTCATCTACCATGGTGGTCGCTGGCGTGTTCCTCGTTGCCCGGCTGTACCCAGTGTTCTTCGAAGGAATGAACATTTTTGGTAGTGGAGTCAATCTCATCACGTTGATTGGTGGAATCACCATTGTGATCGCAGCTGCACTGGCCTTCGTGCAGACCGATATTAAAAAAGTTTTGGCGTATTCAACAGTCAGCCAACTCGGCTACATGATGATGGGCCTCGGTGCAGGTGCATGGATGCCAGCGGTGTTCCACATTTTCACCCATGCGTTTTTCAAAGCATGTCTCTTCTTGGCGGCAGGCTCCATTAGTCATAGTGCATCGCATCACTCCTTTGAAATGAAAAAAGACATGGGCGGACTGCGCAAGTTCATGCCAATTACGTTCACCACGTGGATCATTTCAACCCTGGCTCTGTGCGGCGTATTTCCTTTCGCGGGCTTCTTTTCAAAAGACGAAATTATCGACAACGTCGGGCACAACGGATACCAAGTCTTCATGGTGGTTGGGCTCGTTGGTGCATTCTTGACTGCTGCGTATATGACCCGCGCAACGTATCTCACCTTCTTTGGTGAACCACGCGGTGCTTCTGCTGGTGAATCGCACGACGACCATGACACGCACGATGCGCATGACTCACACGCAAGTCACGGACCGCACGAAAGTAATCTTCTCATCACCGTTCCGCTCATGATTCTTGCAACCCTTGCTTTGGGTGCCGGGCTTTTTAACGCAACACCATTTGGTGAAAGCTGGGAGCGCATGACCAAGTGGGTAGAACCACGTTCGGTTGTGGTGGAAGATATGGATCATGCGGCGGTGGGTGAAACCCGAGGTGTGCGCGCCGAAGAAGCTCCAGTAGGCGAAGAGCCTCATGCTGCCGAGGGCGAAAATGGTGCGCATGCTAAATCAGTGTGTGGAACCAGCACTCCCGAAAAAGGAACGTGCTATGCGCCACAACTGCAGCATGCACCGTTCAAATGGTCGAAGGCTGCAATGTCAGTGATCATCGTTCTTGTGGGAATGCTCATCAGTTGGCTCATCAGCGTGCAGATGTATACCAAAAAGGCTGGCTTCTTTGTTGGGCTCACCGGTCGCAATAAGTTGCTTGCGCTTGGGTACCGCTTCCTCGTGAACAAGTACTACCTTGATCACCTTTATGAAAAGGTCATTGTGCACGGTATTGCACACCCCATAGCAAAAGCTGCTTACTGGGTGAACCAAAACATTCTCGACGGCATCGTTAACGGTGCCGGTCTTGTAGCGCGTCGCGTTGCAGGTTGGGTTTATCGCAATGTCGACCAACGTGTGGTCGACGGCGCAGTAAATGGTTCTGGCGCAGTTGCGCGTGGAACTGGAAATGCATTACGTCCGGTGCAGTCCGGAAAAGTAAGTCAGTACGGTGCCTTGTTATTTGCTGCTGCAGCAGTAGCCGGGCTCGTACTCATCATGGTGAATACCTGAGTTTTAATACGTAAACAACATCAACAATTGAGGAGCTATACGGCATGGACATACTCCGTGACCACAACTGGGTGCTAAGCGTCGGCACCTTCTTACCACTGGCCGGTGTGCTGGTGATGTTGTTCATCCCTAAAGCGGAAGAGCAACTACAGAAGGCCGTTGCACTGATCACTGCACTAGCAACGCTTGGCGTTGGTGTGTACACCCTCACGTTGTTCAACTACGACCGCGCTGGAGAAATGCAATTTGTTGCACAAACAAATTGGATATCAGTTATCAAGAGCACGTATTACATCGGTCTCGACGGAATCAGTTTGCCGTTGTATATCTTGTCGATGGTCATCACTGTGCTGGTCATGATCTACAGCTGGGACCATATTCCTTCGCCGGGAAACCCGAAAGCGTTCCTCATCTTGATGCTCGTTTTGCAAACGGGTATGGCTGGAACATTTATTTCGCAAGACCTCATTTTGTTCTTTGTCTTCTTTGAACTTGTTCTGTTACCGATGTATTTCATGATTGGTGTGTGGGGTGGCGAGAACCGCCAATACGCATCACTCAAATTCTTCTTGTACACCATGTTTGGCTCCGCCTTAATGTTGGTTGCATTCCTTGCATTGTTCTTCAAAACCGGGGCAGAAAGTTTTGCCATTCCGTACCTTGTAGAAAATGGTGGTGCCATCGCCAAAAATACCCAGGTCTGGATTTTTGCGGGAATGTTTATTGGCTTTGCGGTCAAGGTTCCGATGTTCCCCTTCCATACGTGGTTGCCCGATGCGCACACGCAAGCCCCTACTCAGGGTTCGGTCATTTTGGCTGCAGTACTTTTGAAACTCGGAACATACGGTTTTATTCGCATTGCCATTCCGATGTTGCCCGATGCAGCTCGTGAGTGGGCTCCCTACATTGGTCTCCTCGCGGTCATCGGAATCATTTACGGTGCCTTGGGCTGCCTTGCCCAAACCGACATGAAGCGGCTCATTGCGTTTTCATCGGTAGCTCACATGGGCTTTGTCATGTTGGGTATTTCAACGCTTACCTCATTTGGTATGAATGCAGCAGTGTTCGGCATGGTGGCTCACGGTCTCATCACCGGCATGTTGTTCTTCGTTGCTGGAAGTGTGAAAGATCGTTATCACACTCTGGAAATTGCTCGACTCGGTGGCCTGTTGAAACAAGTGCCGCACCTTGCTTGGATTCTCGGATTCTGTGTCATGGCATCACTTGGCTTACCCGGACTCGCCGGATTCTGGGGAGAGTTCCCTGCCATTTTGTCGGCGTACAGTCCGCTGTCTGGCCTATCTGAAGTCACATTCCGTGTCTATATGGTCATTGCGGCAATGGGTACCGTGCTTGCCGCTGCGTATTTGTTGTGGCTCTTCCAACGCATTGCCTTTGGTGAGCCAAAGCCAGAGTTTGGTGGACACACATCTGACTCACATGATGGTCATGATCACGCAGGACACGACGATGCACATCACAGCGATATTCATGATGTGACTGTTTATGAGTGGGTGGCATGGACGCCGTTACTCATTGCCATTGTGCTTTTCGGTGTGATGCCGAACTTGTTGTTCAAACTTATTGACCCGGCAGTTGCCGCAATCGTTACTCAAATCGGAGGCTAACAAAGTGCTCTCCACGCTCTTTGCTGCAGCAGACTGGGTTTCACCAGCAGTCGATTATCACGCCATTGCGCCTGAAATTATTGTTGCTGTTGGAATTTGTGTTGTCTTACTTGCCGATCTCTTTATTGCTGATCGCAGTAAGTGGCTGTTGTCAACAGTTGCTGGCTTTACCTTGCTAGGGGCGTTCATTCCCGTTCTCACACTTGGTTTGAGTGATGAAGGAACACGTTCATTGTTTGATGGTCGTTATGTCATCGACGACTTCAGCATTGTGCTGAAGGGCCTCTTTTTGTTGAGTGCCTATGTCATTGTGCTGCTGTCGACAACACATATTGAAGAGGGTGACTACTACCAAGGTGAGTATTGGGTTCTCATGCTGTCAAGCATTTTGGGAATGTTGATGATGACCTCGAGCCGTGACCTCGTATCAATATTTGTTGCGCTCGAGTTCCTTTCCATTCCTGCATACATGCTTGCCGCGTGGCGTAAGCGCGATGCGAAAAGTAATGAAGCTGGTGTGAAGTACTTCCTCTTAGGAGTATTTGCTTCAGCTGTGTTGCTTTACGGAATGTCTTTGCTCTACGGGGTAGCAAACTCCACCTTGTTGTCTGATCTTGCATCAGAAATGAGCGGGCAACTCACTTCAATTCGTGTTCTGGCGGTGGTGTTCGTTGTTGTGGGTTTTGCATTCAAAGTATCTGCCGTGCCGTTTCACACATGGGCCCCCGATACCTATGAAGGTGCACCAACGCCTGTAACGGCATTTTTATCTGTTGCGTCAAAAGCTGCTGGGTTCGTTGCACTAGTGACGGTGCTTTATGTCGCCGTACCTGGAGCATCAGATGTATGGCAGCCTCTCATTTGGGTGCTTGCGGCCCTGACCATGACCGTTGGCAATGTGATGGCGCTGCGCCAAACCAATATTGTGCGCATGTTGGCGTATTCGTCAATTGCTCAAGGTGGGTTTATTCTCATGCCGCTTGCTGTTGCTGCAGAAGGAAACTCCAGCGCTGCAGTGTTGCGCTCTGTTGTCACGTATCTCATTGTGTATGCAGCAACAAACCTCGGAATGTTCGGCATTATTTTGGCTGTGAGTCGCAAGACCCGAAGTGGCGAAGTGGCATCGTTCGGTGGGCTCTTTAGCTATGCACCTGGCATTGGTGCACTTGCAACAATTTTCCTTGCATCACTTGCTGGAATTCCACCACTCGGTGGTTGGATCGGTAAGTTCTCGGCATTCCAAGCGGTCTTAGAAGCCGGCACAACATGGGGCTATGTCCTTGCGGTCATTGGTGCGGTGAACTCTGTTATTGCGTTTGGTTATTACGGAAATGTGATGCGTGAAATGTGGATGCGTCCTGTTCCCAATGGCGATACGTCGGCAATTGCTACACCTGCGCCAATCAAATTGGCACTTGGTATTACTGGTTTAGCAACACTTGCTCTCGGCATCTTGCCTGGCGTGGCTTTGCACTTCGGCGATATTGCAGTGTTCTCTAGTGCCTTTGGTGGCTAGTTCTCTTCACGAAATCATTCGCGCGGCGGGTGGGGCAATTCCGTTTCGCGAGTACATGAACATTGTTCTTTACGGCGATGACGGGTTTTACACACGCCGAGGTGAAGCTGGTCGACGCGGAGACTTCATTACTTCTCCTGAAGTAGGGCCACTTTTTGCAGTTGTGCTTGCTCGAGCTCTCGATGCTTGGTGGAAGGAAATGGGCTCACCTGCATCGTTCACTGTCATGGAGGTAGGTGCTGGCCCTGGAACTTTGGCGCGTGGATTGTTGGCAGCTCAACCTGAGTGCAGCAAGGTATGGACCTATATAGCTGTGGAAATTTCTGAGCAACAAAGAGCGAAACACCCTTCCGAGGTGACCTCACTTGCTGAAATGCCAAAGGGAAAATTCACGGGAGTGGTGATTGCCAATGAACTTCTCGACAACCTTGCTTTTGATTTGTGTGTCTTTGACCAGGAGTGGCGTGAATCTTGGATTGGTGTGAATGGTGATCAGTTAGTCGAGATTTTGAAACCACTCACCGAGCCGTCACCATTTCTGCCAGTGTTTGCCAAACATGGGGCACGTGCACCAGTGCAAAGAGAAGCACAAGAATGGATAAGAGATGCATTGCAACAATTAGACAGTGGCCGTGTGCTCGTTTTTGATTACTGCACGCCACTCACTGCTATTGCAGCAGCAGAGCCATGGCGAGAATGGCTGAGAACCTATGTGGGGCATGAAAAAGGCCAACATTATCTACATATTCCGGGGCGCCAAGACATCACTACACAAGTGATGATTGATCAACTTGCTGCAGTGAAAGTTCCAGAGTCGGTGCGCAGTCAGTCGCAGTTTTTACAATTGTGGGGGATTGATGAACTTGTTGCTGAAGGCAAGACGGCATGGGAGGCTGCTGCAGCCGCTCCCAATGTTGCTGCAATGAAAATGCGATCACGCATTAGTGAATCGGCTGCTCTGCTTGACCCCAACGGTTTGGGATCATTTACGGCACTTACTTTTACCCCGTAACCCAAACTATTTTGGCCTCATCACTTGGTCGGCCAACACGCCAATGTTGAACCAATTAACAGGGTCGGTTTGACCAATACCTGCCATACCAACAAGCGCTAAACCCATTGCCAAACCAAGAAATAAAGATGCCAACATTTGTGTATCGAGCGATACATCGATGCCGCCGTCTTCTTTTGCTTCGTCAATAATTTTTACATACATAGCAAAATGCTCACGCACTCGCGGCGCAAGTACATCGCGTGCCAGCGGGTCACGCCACGATGCATAATACGTTTCAACAAGTAATTTCTGGGCATTGGTGAAATCGTCGTCATCGCTGTTGCGAGGAATGAGTGATGCAATCTTTAACAGCCATGGTGCGCTATCGGCAGGTAGTTTTTCCAACGAACGTGCGTTGGAGAGAAGTTGTGCATCGAAGGCTTCTTCAAGTACTTCCCGGAATAGCTCTTCTTTGTTTGCAAACCAGGTGTAGACAGAACCTGCCGTCATCTGCGCGCGATCTGCAATTTCCGACAGCCGAGCCCGTTCGAAACCCACTGCGGCAATTTCTTCGGTTGCTGCAATAAGAAGACGTTCTCTACTTGCCAATGCCCACGGTCGGCGATCGCGACCATCAACATTGACGACGTTTTTATCGGTGCGGCCAGGGGTACGCTTCTTGGCTGCCTTCTTCGCAGGTGCTGGTGCTTTTTTTGCCATTTCCCTAACTTAGTACGACTTCTCTCTTGGATAAATTCGGGACGGGGAGGGCTACAGTCGGGAGAGAAAGAGGGGGCATATGAACGAGGCGACTGATTCACCAAATATTTCTGACCTGTTGTGGGAGCAGCGCAAGTTTCCCCCGAGCCAGTCATTCCAAGCCAATGCACTCGTTGTAGGTACCGAACTTTACGATGCCGCTAGCCGAGACTATGAAGCATTTTGGGCTCAACAGGCAAGTGAAGTGGTGTCGTGGAACACGCCATGGAGCACCATTTGCGAGTGGAAAAGCCCGTACAGCAAATGGTTTATAGGTGGAGAACTCAACGTTGCTTACAACTGCCTCGACCGACATGTGGAGGCCGGCAAGGGCAGCAAAGTTGCCATCCACTGGGAAGGTGAACCAGGCGATACTCGCACGCTTACCTATGCGTGGCTGCTCGATGAAGTGCAAAAATTTTCTAACGCACTCAAAAGCCTTGGAGTGAAAAAAGGCGACAGAGTAAATATTTATCTACCGATGGTCCCTGAAGCAGTAGTGGCAATGTTGGCGTGTGCTCGCATTGGTGCTGCACATTCCGTGGTCTTTGGCGGCTTTAGTTCGCAGGCCCTTGCCGACCGCATTAATGATGCCGAGGCAAAGGTGCTCATTACTGCCGATGGTGGGTACCGGCGCGGTGAAGTTTTCCCACTTAAGCCACAGGCCGATGAAGCAGTCAAATTAACTCCGTCAATTGAACACGTTGTTGTAGTGAAGCGTGGTGGCAACGACGTCACCATGCACGACGGTCGCGATCATTGGTATCACGAACTCATGGCTGTTGCAGACCCTGTGTGTGTTGCTGAACCAATGTCAAGCGAGCAGTTGTTGTTCCTTTTGTACACGAGTGGTACAACGGGTACGCCTAAAGGCATTATGCATACATCGGGTGGGTATCTCACACACGTGAGCTACACGCACAAGTATGTTTTTGACTTGCGCCCAGAAACCGATGTGTACTGGTGCACCGCAGATGTGGGTTGGATCACCGGTCACTCATATATCGTGTACGGGCCACTCTCCAATGGTGCAACGCAAGTCATTTACGAGGGCGTGCCGAACTACCCCGAGAATGATCGCTTGTGGAGCATTGTTGAAAAATACAAAGTGAGTATTTTCTATACAGCACCAACAGCAATTCGTACTTTTATGAAATGGGGCGTAGAGGAACCACAAAAACATGACCTCAGTTCATTGCGTGTCATCGGCAGTGTGGGCGAGCCCATTAACCCTGAAGCATGGATGTGGTACCACGAAAACATTGGCCAAGGTCGTTGCCCGGTGGTCGATACATGGTGGCAAACCGAAACTGGTGGCATCATGATTAGCCCGTTGCCCGGTGCAACAACAACAAAACCTGGTTCAGCGACGTTTCCTTTGCCCGGAATTGGCGCAGAAGTAGTTGATGAAAAGGGAAATGTCATTACACATGGTGGTGGCTATCTCACGCTCACGCACCCATGGCCGGGAATGTTGCGCGGCATTTGGGGTGACCCTGAACGATTCCAAGAAACGTATTGGAGCAAATTTCCTGGTCGTTATTTTGCTGGTGACGGTGCAAAATTAGACGATGATGGTTATCTCTGGTTGCTTGGCCGCGTTGATGACGTCATGAATATTTCAGGTCATCGCATTTCAACAACAGAAGTAGAGTCGGCACTTGTTTCCCACCCGAGTGTTGCAGAAGCTGCAGTAGTAGGCGCAAATGATGCAACAACAGGTCAAGCAATTATTGCGTACGTTACTTTGCGTGGTGGAGCAGAGGTTTCAGAAAATGATTTGCGTAATCACGTAGCAAAAGAAATTGGTGCAATTGCAAAACCAAAAGCAATATTTTTCACTCCCGATCTACCAAAGACACGCAGTGGAAAAATTATGCGCAGGTTGTTACGTGACGTTGCAGAAGGAAGAAACTTAGGCGATACCACCACGCTCGCCGATGCAAGTGTTATTACTGAATTGCAGAAGCGCGCTGCAGAGTCGAGTGAAGACTAAAAACTTTTATTCGCGGAAATTTTCAAACTGTAGGGGAACTCCGAGATCTTCACTTTTAAGAAGCGCCATAACTGCTTGTAGGTCGTCACGTTTTTTACCAGTCACACGAACCTGTTCGCCTTGCGTTTGGCTCGCAATTCCTTTCGGACCTTTTTCCTTAATGAGCTTGTTAATTTCCCGTGCCTTGTCGGAACTAATACCAACGGCAATGGTGACCACCTGGCGCACGGTGTCGCCGGAGGCTTGTTCAAATTTTCCCCAGTCAATGCCCTTCAAGGAAAGTCCACGCTTCACAAATTTTTCTTCCAACAACACGCGCACGGCCCGAGCTTTTTCCTCGCTGATGGTGCGAATGGTGATGATGAGCTCTTTTTGCTCAATATCGGAGTTGGTGTTTTTGAAGTCGAAGCGATTCACCATTTCCCGTTGGGCCTGGTCGACGGCGTTACGGAGTTCTTGGCGGTCTACTTCTGAGACGATGTCGAAGGAAGGCATGGTGGAAACGCTAGCGAGCCTGTAACCTTCACGACTCATGGGTCGGTGCCCGAGCGGCC
>CAMCZG010000024.1 GCA_945886445.1 Bifidobacterium breve
TTTCCTGCTTCAGCCAAATCGGCAATGTTTTGCAACTTGAACTGCGACATGATTTGGCCAACAAAAGTATTTGACGTCACCGAGTAGTAAGTGTTGTCGAGCTCATAGAAGTAGCTGATTGGGGCATCTGGCAATTCCATTGAAGATACTGCTGTCTGAATGTCTGCCTTCATGGAGGCAACAAGTGCCTCAGCTTCTGCTGACTTGCCGGTTAGCTCACCGAGTTCCGTAATTTGCTTGTACGAGTCGTCAAAGCTTGTCGCTGCCGCTCCTGTCCATACGGTGATTCCAAGTGCTTCCAGTTGTGTTTGCAAGTTGCCTGGGTCGTACGCAAGTAGAACAACTGTTGCATCGAGAGCAGCAATAGCTTCTGCACTTGGCTGCGATGCATCAATTTTATTTTCAATTGATGCTGCTGCCTCTGGATAATTGCTGTAGTTGTCTACCGCTACTAGTTGATCTTCTGCCCCAATGGCATAAAGCATTTCTGTTGCCGTGGCAGACAACGAAACAATCTTGTTCGTTGATACTTCTGGCACTGCAGTGTCAGTGCTGACTTCAGCAACAGTGTCGGCAACCGTATTGGCTGCCGATTGGTCACTTGTTCCACAGGCAGCAAACAATAGAGCCGAGGCTCCGACTGCTAAAAAGGTGCGGCGCGTAACACCACGAAACTGACGAATAGAGTTAATTGACATAGTTCTTCCTCCGAAGATTGCTGGAGAAAGAAGAGTGGGTCGAAGGTGGGGTTCTCCCACCTCGCGGACCGCCCTTCCTTCGAGGACTGGTAAACGCATATAGATCAGGCGACCGGACTTGCCTTCCACAGCTTGCGCTGAGAAGTTTTACCGTTGCGGGACAGTGCCGGACTTTTACCGGACTTCGCTGTTTTCTATATCTCACAACTATTGCTGTGATGTGGTGACTATATCAGAGAAAATTCAACTCACAAGATTCGCAAAGCGAGAGATGCCTTCAACGATGTCGTCGTCGCCAAGAGCAAACGAGAATCGCGCATAGCCAGGCGTACCAAACGCTTCACCAGGAACGAATGCAACTTTTGCCTGATCGAGCACGATGTCGGCAAGGTCGAGGGTGGTATGCGCTGTGATACCGCCATATGAACGACCGAGCAAACCCTGCACCTGCGGGAAGCAGTAGAAAGCACCTTCTGGTTCAAGACATGACACGCCGGGAATATCGCTCAACATTTTGTGCATTGTTTTACCACGACGTTCAAATGCGGTACGCATCATCTTCACAGCTTCAAGGTCGCCACTCACTGCAGCAAGTGCAGCAACTTGTGCAACGTTTGAAACGTTGCTTGTGGAATGCGACTGGAAGTTAATTGCAGCTTTCATGACATCGTCTGGGCCAATCATCCAGCCCACGCGCCAACCCGTCATTGCATATGTCTTTGCAACACCGTTCACGATGACGCATTGGTTGGCAATTTCAGGAACAAGTGTTGGCATTGAACTGAACTGATGCTTGCCATACGTGAGGTGCTCGTAAATTTCATCGGTAATCACCCAGATGCCGTGCTCCACTGCCCACTTACCTATGGCAGCAACTTCTTCTGGCGGATACACAGAACCACTTGGGTTGTCGGGCGAAACGAACAACAACACTTTGGTGCGAGGCGTACGCGCACGTTCAAGTTGTTCCACGGTCACTCGGAAACCAGATTCTTCGGTGGTGTCGACAACCACGGGCACTCCCCCAGCCAAGGTGATGGCTTCGGGGTAGGTGGTCCAAAACGGAGCAGGACAAATGACTTCATCACCTGGGTCGCACAATGCAGCAAAGGCAACGAACACTGCGTGCTTGCCGCCGTTAGTAACCATTACCTGGCTGGCCTTGCAGGTAAAGCCGCTGTCGCGCAAGGTTTTCACTGCAATGGCTTCACGCAACTCTGGAAGGCCCGCTGCAGGCGTGTAACGGTGGTTCTTCACGTCGTAACACGCTTTGGCAGCAGCCTCAACAATGTGGGCTGGCGTGGGAAAATCGGGTTCGCCGGCACCAAAGCCAATCACATTTTCGCCCTTCGCTTTGAGGGCTTTCGCCTTCGCGTCGACGGCAAGGGTGGCTGATTCGGCAATGGCCGCAAGGCGAGCAGATACGCGCCCGAGTTTTGCTTGAGAGGTCATGAATGCAATGCTTGCACAGTGAGCACAATTCCCCCCCAAACAATTCGCATTCCACAAGAATTTTTACCAGCCGACGGTCGCTTCGGATGCGGGCCGTCCAAGGTCCGCCCCGAGCAACTCAGCGCCTTTGGCACACGTGGAGCCCAACTTTTAGGCACTTCTCATAGGCAAGCCCCCATCAAGAACCTCGTTGGCTCTGTACGCAGCGGCCTGAGTGAATTATTTAACTTGCCCGATGGCTGGGAAATTGTCATGGGTAATGGCGGCTCCACCGTGTTCTGGGACGTCGCCACTTTCGGCCTCATCGAGTCGCGCAGCGAGCATCTCGTCTTTGGCGAATTCTCATCGAAGTTTGGTGAAGCTGCAGCTGCTGCTCCTCATCTTGGTCAACCCGTCATTGTTTCTACTGAACCTGGCACGCATCCGGTCGCACAAAAAGAAGACGTCGACGTATACGCATTCACACATAACGAAACATCAACTGGCGTTGCCATGAAATTACAGCGGCCCGCCTTTGCCGACGATGCATTAGTAGTTGTCGATGCAACATCTGCAGCGGGTGGTCTTCCTTGGAACCCGAGCGAAGTAGACGTGTATTACTTCGCACCGCAAAAATGTTTTGCGGCCGATGGCGGACTATGGCTTGCTGCATGTTCACCGCGTGCACTTGAACGCATCAACTCCATTGCAGCTTCAAAGCGCTGGTGCCCCGCATCGCTCGATTTAAAAATTGCACTCGACAACAGCGTTGCAAACCAGACCTACAACACTCCGGCACTTGGCACTCTCATTTTGCTTGATGAACAAATTTCATGGATGCTCAAAAACGGTGGGCTCTCATGGTGTGTTGCACGTTCGCAAAAATCTGCAGATCATCTCTACTCATGGGCCACCGAGCGTTCATGGGCAGAACCCTTCGTTCGCAATGCTGCCGAGCGTTCTGCTGTGGTCGGAACTATCGACCTCACCGGCGTTGAGGCCAGCGATATCAATGCTGCCCTACGTGCCAATGGCGTTGTTGACACCGACTCTTACCGCAAATTAGGAAGAAATCAGTTGCGCGTTGGCATGTTCCCGGCAATTGACCCCGAAGATGTTGTGCAATTAACGAGGAGTATTGACTTTGTGGTGGAACAATTGGTTCCATGATTTCTAAAGACGTGCTCACTGCAAGCTGGGACGACATTGCCCCGCTACGTGACCCCGTCTTTCTCATCGCGTTGCGTGGCTGGTTCGATGTATCAAATGCAGCAACTGCCGCCATTGAGTGGTGCGTTCAAGAACGCGTTGTCACCATTGTGGGAAGCATCGACCCCGACCCGTTTTTCGATTTCACTCATGAGCGACCCGAGGTGTATCTCGATGAAGATGAAGAACGACAATTGCGATGGCCAGAAAACAACATCTACATTGCACGTTTTCCCGAAGGCGCACGCGACCTCGTTCTTCTGTCGGGTGTAGAGCCACACATCCACTGGTCTACTTTCATCGACTGCATTGTCGACGTTGCGCAAGGACTGAAGTGCTCTGCCGTTGTTTCACTCGGCGCCCTTGCCGACCAGGTTCCTCATACTCGCCTGCCACCCGTGGTTGGCAGCACCACCAACCCCGATCTTGCACGCAGGCTTGGCCTGTCGCAACCTCAATACCAAGGCCCTACTGGCGTTATTGGCGTTATGCAAGAACGTTTCGACCGTACGGGCATGCCTGCTGTTTCGTTACGCGTAGGTGTTCCGCATTACCTCACCAACGCGCAACATCCACGCTCGACCGCTGCGCTTCTTCGCCACTTGGAACACGTTCTTGGTGTTCCTACAAACCATGGTGGTATCGATGCCGACGTGCGCCGCTGGGCGGTACTCCACGAAGTAGCTGTTGAAGACGATGCGCAAACCTTGGCCTACGTGCGCATGTTGGAACAACAATTTGACCGTCGCTCTGAAGCAGCAATACCGACAGGTGAAGACCTCGCCGCAGAGTTTGAAAAGTTCCTGCGCGAACAAAACTAACTTTTTCTAAAGTGTTCTCGGCGCCGTATGTGCCGGAAATCGCGACATTTGGCGCCGAGAAAAACACCGCGCGTTACCGGGTGAAACTAATGACTATTTCTCGGCGCGTAGCGTCACGAAACGCGGGACATACGGCGCCGAGAACACTCCAGGGGGGCTAGGTGTTGGTGATGGCGCCGGTTTCGGCACCTTGCACGAGCTTGGCGTATTTACCGAGCACGCCTTTGGTGTAACGCGGTGGGTTTGGTTTCCAGCCCACTTTGCGCGCAGCAATTTCTTCATCGCTCACCAACAAGTCGAGTCGTTTTGAATGCACGTCAACCAAAATTTTGTCGCCGTCTTTCACAAATGCAATGGGGCCACCATCGGTTGCTTCCGGAGCAACGTGTCCAATGCAGAAGCCCCAAGTGCCGCCGCTGAATCGGCCATCGGTAATGAGCGCACAGTCGGCGCCACGGCCGGCGCCTTTCAAAGCGCCCGTAATAGCGAGCATTTCACGCATACCTGGGCCACCCTTCGGGCCTTCGTATCGAATGACCAACACGGTTCCAGGCTTGATATCACCAGCAAGAATTGCCGCCATCGCACCGTCTTCACCATCAAAAACTCGTGCAGCACCTTCGAAGTGCAACTGGTCTTTGCTGAGGCCAGCAACTTTCACTACAGAGCCTCTTGGAGCAAGCGACCCTGTCAACACGTTGATGCCGCCCTCTGAGTGAATGGGGTCAGAAAGTGGATGCAACACATCGCCATCTGGTGCAGGAGGATTAATTTCAGCAAGGTTCTCTGCCATCGTTTTTCCGGTGCATGTCATTACGTCACCGTGCAACAACCCTGCATCGAGCAACATCTTCAAAACCACCGGAACACCACCTACGCGATCGATGTCGGTCATGTGGTACTTGCCGCCTGGCTTGGTGTCAGCAATGTGTGGAACCTTTGCTGCAATGCGGTTGAAGTCTTCCAACTCGAGTGGCACTTCGGCTTCATGCGCAATGGCAAGAAGATGCAGAACAGCATTGGTGCTTCCACCTAATGCATTAACAACCGCAATTGCATTTTCAAATGCTTTTTTCGTCATGATGTCACGCGGACGAATGCCCAAACGCAACAAGTTCATGACTGCTTCACCTGCACGCTCTGCATCACCTTCACGACGCACATCGACTGCTGGGGGCGAAGCTGTTCCGGGAAGGCTCATGCCCAATGCTTCGGCAATAGACGACATCGTGTTTGCCGTGAACATTCCGCCACATGCACCTTCACCTGGGCATGCGTTGCGTTCAATATCGCTCAGTTCTTCATCGGTAATAGTGCCGAGCGCATGTGCGCCCACGGCCTCAAAAACACTTGTGATGTCGAGTGCTTCGCCGTGCAACTGCCCTGGCAAAATGGAACCGTTGTAAACAAAAACTGACGAAAGGTTGAGTCGCGCTGCCGCCATGAGCATTGATGGAATGCTCTTATCGCAACCGGCAAGACCAACGAAACCGTCGAAGCGCTCAGCATGCATCACGGTCTCCACGCTGTCGGTGATGACCTCACGACTTACCAACGATGCACGCATTCCTTCGTGACCCATGGAAATACCATCACTCACTGTGATGGTGCCGAACTCCAATGCAACGCCACCCGATTTGCGTACGCCCGCCTTGGCAAACTGCGCGAGTTTGCGCAACGTCATGTTGCAGGGTGTTACTTCGTTCCACGATGAAGCAATGGCAACCTGTGGCTTGGCCCAGTCGTCATCGGTGAGACCCACCGCCCGCAACATCGAACGTGCCGGCGCCCTTTGTGGGCCATCGGTTACGTCACGACTACGGGGTTTGATATCGACTGGGGTGCCATCTGCGCTTGCCATAGAGGCAACGCTAGTGGTCAGCCACGCCCAAAACCGAAGAGATGGCTTCCTACCTTGCGCATTTGAATTTCCTCACTGCCCTCGGTGATGCGATAACGACGGTGATGGCGATAAATGTGCTCAAAAGGCATGTGCCGTGAGTACCCCACCCCACCACAGGTTTGCATTGCGCGGTCGGCGGCATCGCAGGCCAAACGGTTGGCTCGGTAGTTGCACATGGCAACGAGGTGCGTCACCTCCATGTGGTGCTTGTTGTCGAGCGACCATGCTGTGTAACGCACCATCTGGCGCAACATGGCTGCTTCGGTGTGCAACTCAATGAGCGGGAACTGAATTGCCTGATTCGTGGAGAGTTTCTTGCCCCACGTGATGCGGCTGTTGGAATACTTCACGGCTTCGTTGATGCAGAATTGAGCAGCACCCAAAGATGAAGCTGCCTGACGAATTCTGTTTTCATGTACAAAATGTTGCGCGAGTTCAAGGCCATGGTCAATACGGCCGAACACTGCTTCTTCTCCAACGCGAACATCTTTCATGCTGACTTCTGCATGATCTGTTGGCATGTTGAAGGTCCACCAAAAAAAATCGACATTGAATCCTGGTGCATCGGTTGGTACAAGGAACGCAGAGATACCAACTGGGTCACCAGGAGTGCCACTGGTACGAGCAAAAATGATGTCGTGGGTTGCGTGATGCAGGCCACTATTCCAACGCTTCATGCCGTTAATGACCCATTCACTGCCATCGCGGTATGCGGTTGTTTCTAAGTAAGTGGCATCACTTCCATGGTTTGGCTCGGTGAGGCCAAACGCCAAGCGCTTTGTGCCTTCCAAGAAACCTGGCATCCAATTTTTCTTTTGTTCCTCGGTGCCAAAGTCACGCATCATGAGCACAGTTGGGAAGTTACCGACAATGCTCGACTCATTTTGCAAATCGTTGTGAAGACCCAAGCCCTTCGTTGCGAGATGCTCACGAATGATGGCCATCTCTAAGTTGCTCGCGTCACGGCCGCCATATTCCTTTGGCAAGGCAAGACGCAACCAACCAGCAGCATCGGCACGACGGCGCATTTCCTTCAACAATGCTTCCCAGTCGGCACGTGGCACACCATCGTTTTCAAAGTCGGTGCGTGCCCATTCTCGACGATGGTCGAAAAAGCGCATGTTGTCATTTTCAAGCTCAAGTGGCTTGATCTCTTTCTCAATGAATGCATCGAGTTGCGCCAATGTGGCTTGAATTTCCCCAGGTATCTCAAAGTCCATACATAAAGGCTAGAGGAGATGAGCACGAGCGCTATTACCAGCGGGTAGTTAGGGCAAACTAGAGGTGACGAATACAGCGAATAAAGAAGGAACCCATGACCAACTCAACTAGCACCAGCAACATCCAGCGCGTGGGCGTTATCGGTTGTGGCCTCATGGGCTCGGGCATTGCCGAAGTCTGTGCCCGAAACGGCCTGGAAGTTCTCATTCAAGAAGCCACCGTTGCCGCAATGGAGGCTGGTCAAAAGCGCCTCATTACTTCGCTCGACCGCGCACTTGGCGCCAACAAAATTACTGAAGCCGAACGCGATAGCGCCATTAAGAATTTACATTTCACCACCGACGTAGCCGACCTCGCCGACCGCCAATTAGTTGTTGAAGCAGTTGTTGAAGACGAAGCATTAAAGACCAACATCTTCAAAAGCCTCGACAAGGTCATCACCGACGACAACGCCATTCTGGCAACCAACACCTCGTCTATTCCTGTCATGAAACTTGGCATGGCCACTCAGCGCCCATCGCAAGTAATTGGCATCCACTTCTTCAACCCCGTTCCTGTCTTGCGCCTTGTGGAACTTGTGGCTTCGCTTCTCACTTCTGAAGACACCATCAACCGCTCAACTGCATTTGCTGAAGTTGCTCTACACAAGCGCGTCATTCGTTCCAAAGACCGCGCTGGTTTCATTGTGAATGCACTTCTCATCCCCTACATCCTTTCTGCAGTGCGCATGTTGGAGTCGGGCTATGCATCGGCAGAAGATATTGACCTGGGAATGGTGGAAGGTTGCGCACACCCAATGGGCCCGCTGCGCCTTGCTGACCTCATTGGTCTCGACACCACATCTGCAGTTGCCGAAAGTTTGTACACCGAGTTCAAAGAACCGCTCTATGCAGCACCGCCATTGCTTTCTCGCATGGTCGATGCCGGCCTTCTTGGTCGCAAGGCTGGTCGCGGTTTCTACGATTATTCAAAGAAATAGAGGTCCACATGTCTGAACAACAATTCTCTCTCGACGCTGAACAAATTGCATTTCGCGAAGTTATTCGCAAGTTTGCCGAAGAAAAAATTGCCCCGTACGCAGCCGACTCCGACCACAACAGTGCGTACTCTTGGGAGTCATTCAAAGCGCTGCAACAAATGGAACTCACAGCGCTCAGTTACCCCGTTGAATACGGCGGAAGCGGCGCGCCACTAGTAACCCAAGCAATGGTGGCTGAAGAACTCGCTCGCGTATGTGCAAGCACCAGCCTTATGTTTCTCATTTCAAAACTTGGCATGTTGCCGGTTATCAACTTCGGTAGCGAAGCATTAAAGGCGAAATACCTTCCACGCATTTGCACAGGTGAGTCTCAAGCAAGTTACGGCCTTTCTGAAGCCGACGCTGGTAGCGACGTTGCTTCCATGACTACACATGCCGAAAAAGACGGTGATAGCTGGGTGATTAACGGTTCCAAGTGCTGGATCACCAACGCCGGCGTGAGCGACCTGTACACCATCTTTGCTCGCACTTCCGACGACCGCCATCGTGGTATCACCGCGTTTCTTGCAGAAGCAAGCTGGGGTGTGCATGTTGACAAACTCGAAAAAAAATTAGGAATCAAAGGCTCCCCAACCGGAGTCATTCGATTCGACAACTTGCGCGTACCCGACGAAAACCGCATTGGCGAAGTGGGCGATGGTTTCTCCATTGCCATGCACACTCTCGACCGCAGCCGCCCCACCATTGGCGCCCAGGCAGTAGGTATTGCTCAAGGCGCTATCGACTTTGCTGTGAACTACATGAAAGACCGCAAGACCTTTGGCAAACCCATTGCAGAGCGCCAGGGTTTGCAGTGGATGGTCGCCGAAGCGCAAACACAAGTAGAAGCTGCTCGCACCATGGTCTACCGCGCATGCGGTGCTGTTGACGCTGGCGACCCACACGGCGATTTGTCACAACTTGGGGCCATGGCCAAGTGGTTTGCTTCAGACGTTGCCATGAAAGTCACCACCGATTGCGTGCAATTACTTGGCGGCTATGGCTTCACCACAGAGTTCCCTGTGGAGCGCATGATGCGTGATGCAAAAATTACGCAAATTTATGAAGGCACCAACCAAATTCAGCGCATGGTGATTTCTAAAAAAATCTTTGGCTAAATAGCCGGTGCTTTTAGTAGTTCAGCACCACAGGAAGTTTGTGTAGACCACGCGACAACATGGTGGGGTGCCACGACAACTCTTCACGGGTACACGCCATTTCAATACGTGAGAACTTGTTCATGAGAGCGCCCAATGCGAGTTCTACTTCAAGACGCGCAAGTGGAGCACCCAAACAAAAGTGCAAGCCGAAGCCGAAGCCCATGTGGTTGGTGGGGTTACGTCGCAAATCGAGTTGGCCCGGGTTCGCAAATACGCGTGGGTCGTGGTTTGCTGCAGGGTTTGCAATAAACACACGCTCACCTGCCGTAAATTTCACGCCACCGTATTCATGGTCTTCTTTTACCAAACGCACTGTGGCGCGCGCAGGCCCGTCGAAACGAATGAGTTCTTCAACGGCCATTGGGAATATGTCGGGGTTCGCACGCAGGTCGGCCATTTGTTCAGGGAACTCAAGGAGCGCAAGGAGGCCACTTGTAATGAGGTTTGTTGTGGTTTCGTGCCCACCAAAGAGCAGCAACGTGCACGTAGAAATGAGCTCGTCGCGCGACAAAGAATCGCCATCTTCGTGTTCGAGCAACAAACTAATGAGGTTGTCTTCTGGGTCTTTTTCAAACTTGTTGATGAGTTCCAACAAATAGTTCTTCAGCTCCATCATTCCGCGTGCTGCGCTGCGGAAACGATCGGGGTTGTCGTATGCACCAAAGACCAACGCGGTAATGAGGTCAGACCACTCTTTGAACAGATGGCGGTCAATAGGAGGCACTCCCAGCATCTGCGCAATCACAATGGCCGGCAATGGCGCGGCGAATGATTCTATAATGTCTACAGGAACCCCTACAGGCAGTTCTGCGATGAGCGAATCAACTACTTCAGTCATTGCCTGTCTACGGGCACGCACTACTGGCGGCGCAAACACGCGGGAGACCAAGCGACGCATACGCGTGTGATGCGGTGGGTCAAGAAACACCATCCAGTCGGCCAAGATGCCAAAGGTTTCATCTACCTCGGGCGAATTTGCCGACTTTGAAACGGCCTGGCGAAATGGTTCAATGCGCGACGCAGTGAGATGTGGGCTCTTAATAGTTGCCGTGACATCGTCATAGCGCGTAATGATCCACGCCTTGTGCTTCGGGTTCCAGTGAATGGGGTCGTTTTCGCGGAGCTCGGCGAAGTACCCATAGGGGTCACGCACCGCAAAGTCACACATTAAATTTTCGTCGAACACCGGTGTAGACATTGCACCCACTCTTATTAAAAGTTTCTCAAATAAAAAGTGGGGGTGGATTTCTCCGCCCCCACTTTCAGATTTCTACATCTCACAGCGAGATGCACTTAACGAAAATTACTTGTCAAAAGCGCTGATACCGCTGGTGAAGTCGTACTTAAAGGTGGGGTTACCGGAGGTAGAACCATCTGCATGCACAATGTGCGATGACTCCCCTGCCCAACCAATGAAGTCGCTCACGGTGAGATCGCCAATGCGCTCTGAACGTGGGTCGGCCTCAGCATGGTTTTGTAACAACACTTCGGTGTCGCTTTCGAAAATTCCTAATGATTGGAAACCTTCTGGACAATCGCTGAACGGTGTATGAAATGAGCCGGCAGCTTCATACGAGAACATGCCAGTTTCAATACGGTTGTCGCCTTCGCGGTAACCGAAGTAACCCTTCACTGTCCATGCCATTGCACGGCAGATGTGGAAGTGCGATGGGAAGTCGGGCGCACCCGGATCCATCTTGTAACCGTACGCAACAGTGTTTGTGGGTACGTGCACGGTGAGAACTTTGAAGTACGAACCATCTGCAACCTCTACCCAGTCAATGTCATTGCTCTGAATGTCTGCTGTAATTTTTTCGAGTTTTGCTAAGCCGAGTGGCATTTTGACCCCCAAATTGATTGACGAACTTTACAGAAAAACGTTACCACATGATCGTTTGGTTTGGAAAGGGCTAGTTTCCCGCCACCCGGCGGTCCATATTTGCCCAGTACGGCTCACGCAATACCTTGCGTTGCACCTTTCCCACAGGACTTTTGGGCAAAGGAGTGGTTTGGAAGAACACTTCGGCGGGTTTCTTGTACGAGCCAAGGGCATCGGCGCATAGTTGGCGAATGTCATCGGCAGAAACCGTTGCCCCCTCAACGACCACGCAACATGCAGCGGGGCTTTCACCCCATCGATCGTGAGGAATGGCAAACACAGCTACTTCCACTACATCGGGATGATTCAAAATGACGTTCTCTAATTCTGCTGGCCAAATATTGAACCCACCAGAAATAATCATGTCGTCTTTGCGGTCGAGCACATAGAGATACCCATTGGCATCAATTTTTCCAATGTCACCGGTCAGCACAAAACCATCAGATGTCATACGTTCTGCAGTCGCAGTTTCATTTTCCCAGAAGCCCATCATTTGACCATCGCAATGAACCGCAATCTCACCCTCTTCGCCGAGTTCCAATACTCGTGTTGAATCTTCCGGGTCTCGGATTTCTAAATATGCAAACGGTAGAGCACGGCCTGCTGAACGCAAAGGCTGTGAACCTTCCACCGTAGAAAACCATTCAGCTGGCCCCATCATGCACACCGGCAATGCTTCAGTTTGCCCGTAGCCCTGATACAACACATCACCAAACACGCTGCGTGCAAGTAATGCAGTTTCATCGGCAATGGGCGCTCCGCCAATTTGAATAACCTTGAGCGATGACAAATTGAGTGACTTTACTAATGGGTTTCGTGCAACAGCATTGAGCATTGCCGGCACCATGAACATGTAAGCAACGTGATGGTCGGCAATGGCTTGCAAGGTTTCATCGGCGTCAAAATGGTCGAGCAACACGTTTGTTCCACCCGACAACCAAGTAGGCGTATACAAATATCCTGAACCGTGCGAAATGGGCCCAACGTGCATACACACGTCGCCAGCTTCCATCGGTGGGAAGTTATAAAACCAATCGCGACCGGCTGCAATCCATGAACGATGGGTGTAGGCGACTCCCTTAGGCAAACCCGTGGTTCCTCCAGTATGACGAATGATGTACCAGTCGTCTGGCGACACCTCAATCAACGGGTCGACATCTGAAAAACTTGCTAACCATGTTTCATACTGTGCATCGCGCACAACAACATGTTTCAAATGAGGGAGCCGCTGCGGCATATCGCGCACTTCGTCGGCATATTTTTCTGCCACTACGACGGCTTTGCACGATGTGTGGCCCAACATGTGTTCATGGCTCTCTAAAGAGTTACGTGCGTACAACGGCACACGTACCAAACCTGCAATGGCTGCGCCTGCAAAAAAGTCTTGAGCATCAATACAGTTGTCTTCAAGTACTCCCACGCGATCGCCTGGTTGCAGACCCAACGCCAGCAATGCGTTTGCCATTTGCACCCCACGCCGCCACGCTTCAGCAAAGGTCAGCGAACGTTCACCATGAACAATGGCAACACGGTGCGCATTGAACCTTGCAGACTGACGCATGAGCCCCGTCACTGTCATACCTTGTGCCTGCATAGTGGTGTCCTTTCCCCTGCCCTTCTAGGATAACCAAACGATCGTTTCATTTCGCACGAATGAAGCAAAGCGTAAGACCTAGACTTTAAAGAGGAAAGGGGTGCCATGCCACGGCCAAGCAGATGGAACGAAATTATTGAAGCTGCGGCTGAAGCATTTCGCACCAACGGCTACGCCGCCACTTCACTTGAAGATATTGCATCGGCAGTGGGAATGTGGAAAGGCAGCCTTTACCACTACATCGATTCAAAAGAAGACCTACTCTTTGCCGTTGTACGTGGGCCAGCAGAAGAAATTCTCAAACAAGTTCGCGAACTATCGGAAACTGATCTTCCCCCCACAGAGAAAATTCGTCGTGCAACGCGTTCTCACGTTCAAATTCTCAATAGCAACTTTGTGTACGCATCTGTCTACTTGCAAGAAATTGCGGGCCGAAGAAAACTTCCCGAGTGGAGTGCTATGGACCGCGAGTACCTCGATCTGCTCGAGTCCATTGTGCGCGAAGGAGTTGACAGCGGCGAGTTTTCTGCGGTGACCAACCCTCGCGTTACAACTCTCGCCCTTATTGGCTCTTTGAACTGGCTTACACACTGGTACCGCCCCGGTGGGTCGTTACATGCCGACGAAATAGCAGATCAGTTTTGCGATCTTTTTCTTGGTGGTCTCATTTCACGAAAAACTCAAGCATCCCGTTCACAAACAATTACACCTTTGAAAACCACAAAACCGCGGGCGAAACGCACCGCCTAAATACTCGCTTCGATTGGAAGAACAATATGACTGACGTATGGATAATCGGTAGCTACAGCAGTGCATTTCGCAAGCGCCCCGACGACTCTTTGAAAACCATTGCGCGCGAGTCGTACCTTGGTGCACTGGGCGATGCAGCCTTCGAAAATGGCGACGACATTCAATCGGCATGGTTTGGTAATTGCCTCATGCATACATGGGGTCAAGGCGGTATTCGGGGCCAGGTGTGCTTCATGGAAATGATCGACGAAGGTCTCTTCCCACAACGTGTTCCCATTACCAACGTAGAAGGTGCATGTGCCACTGCTTCGATGGCGCTACAAGGTGCTGCAAAAGACATTCGCAGTGGTGAAGTACAAGTATCACTTGCCGTTGGCGTAGAGAAAATTTATCGGCCAGGCGCAGACACCAACCCTGCAGAGCGTCAAATGATGTTCGACTCGTACTACTCGGGCGTTGACAACTTTGACCTACCGCGTCTCTTCGATGAATACGAACGTGCTGCAGCATTTGCACAATGTTCCTTCGACAAAGGTGAAGGACACACCATTTTCATGGAGACCTACGGCATTCAAGCAGCCGTTCACATGAAGCAGTTCGGCACTACACAACGACAAATTGCTATTGCTGCTGCAAAGAACCACAACTACGCGGTGCATAACCCCAAGGCCCAGTACCGCTTCCCCATGACTGTTGATGAAGTGATGAACGATCGCCCCGTTTCATTCCCACTCACACGCGCCATGTGTGCGCCTATCGGTGATGGTGGCGCTGCTGCTGTGTTGTGTAATACCGACTACTTGAAATCTCTTCCCGCCAATGTGCAAGCGCGCGCTATCAAATTGAAGGCAACAGCGCTCACCGGCGGTAAATACCGCAGTCTTGATGAGCCATCACTGTCGTATCACGCAGCACGCAAGGCATACGCCGTTGCCGGCATTGCACCGAGCGATGTAGACGTTGCCGAAGTGCACGATGCAACGGCATTTTGCGAGATCTACCAGTCAGAGATGCTCGGTTTTTGCGACATTGGCAAGGGCGGTGCGTTTGTGGAATCGGGCGCAACTGGCCCAGGCGGAGCAGTGCCTATCAACACCTCGGGCGGGCTGGTATCGAAAGGTCACCCTGTTGGAGCAACCGGCTTGTCGATGGTCTATGAGCTAGTGACTCAACTACGCGGTGAAGCTGGCGAACGACAAGTGCCAAACGCCCGCATTGGTCTTGCAGAAAATGGTGGCGGCGTTGTGGGGCTCGAAGAAGCTGCCTGCGCAATTACCATTTTAGAGCGCCGCGACTAACTGCTTGTGGGAGGGCCTCTGGAGCCGTTACAGGGGTGAACAGACCAGATTGGGCCTCAAGCAGGTGCGAAATATGACGAAAGGGTGTGACACGGCTCCTCCTCGTTCATCCACCGACAAAAGCGTTACCTTGTGGAGACCAAGATGTTTAACTTCAGCGGCAAAACCATCCTCATCACCGGAGCGTCATACGGACTCGGCGCAAATATTGCCACCAGTTTTGCTTCTGCGGGAGCTCGCCTCATATTGACTGCTCGCTCTCAAGATCGGCTGGAATCGGTGGGCGCACAATGCCGTGAAATCGGAGCGGAGGTGTTGTGTATTTCTGGTGATGTTGCGAACGAAGATGACGTCAAAAATGTCGTGACGAGCGGAATTTCTGCATTTGGTTGCATCGACGTGCTCATCAATAATGCGGGCATTTCTGACTCCCGAGGAATTAGTGCCGAGCGCTTCCCCACTGACACATTTGACAACATCATGGATATTGATTTAAAGGGTGCATTCCTGTACATGCGTGAAGTTGGATTGCACATGCTTCTGAATAAAACTGGCAACATCGTCAATATCTGCTCCATCAAGGGAAGCGGCGCAAACGAAAATACAAATATTGCTTATGCCGCAGCTAAAGGTGCAATACGCAATATCACACAACAACTCGGCTGCGAATGGGCCGACCGCGGTGTGCGTGTCAATGCAGTGAGCCCTGGATACATCATCACCGACATGACCCGCATGGCACTTCAAAAACTAGGGATGGACAAAATCATTGCTTCCCGTACTCCAATGCGTCGCCTAGGCGAAGTTCACGAAATTGTCAATGCAGTACTCTTTCTCGCTTCCGACATGGCGGGTTACATCACTGGTCACGATCTCTTAGTCGACGGCGGCACAAATGCAGGGAACGGCTACTACCAAATTCAACCTCTACTCCACGAGTGGAATGCTGAAACAGCCCCCATGGCGCCTGGCGCATACCCGGGCTTAGTGCCCCGCCCAGAATGGATGGAATCACTCCTTCCAGGGCTTCCTGGCATCCATTTTCCCGTCGCAGACAGAAAATAACGTCTCCCGTCATTTGCATTCGCCCACGAGGCACGGGAACCACTAATTTCTGTACACGGCTTGTTTTCAGCGGCCATTTTCACCACATTCGACATCTACTACAGGGGACATCATGTTTAATTTCACGGGAAAGACAGTGCTCATTACCGGCGCTTCCTACGGCCTTGGCGCAAGCTTTGCTGAAGGATTCGCAGCAGCTGGCGCCAACTTGGTGCTCACCGCACGCTCGACAGACCTTCTTGAAGCAACTGGCGAAGCTTGCCGCAAACTTGGCGCCAAAGTGTTGTGCATTACTGGCGATGTTTCCAAAGAAGACGACGTGAAAAAAGTTGTTGCTGCGGGTATCAAAGAATTCGGCGGCATTGACACACTCGTCAACAACGCAGGTATCTCTGACGTATACGGAATTGGCGCCGAGCGCTTCCCCACCGAAACCTTCGACAACATCATGGCTGTCGACCTTCGTGGCGCATTCCTCTACATGCGCGAAGTTGGCTTGCACATGCTCATGAAAAAGAGCGGCAACATCGTCAACATCTGCTCCATCATGGGTAGCGGCGCGAACGAAATGAACATCATTGCTTACACCGCCGCAAAGGGCGCGTTGCGCAACATCACACAACAACTTGGTTGCGAGTGGGCCGACCGCGGCGTGCGCGTGAATGCTGTGAGCCCTGGCTTCATCATCACTGAAATGACACGTGCCGCACTTGAAGGCATGGGCATGGACAAGTGGATTGCTTCACGCACACCAATGCGTCGCTTGGGTGAAATTCCAGAAATTGTTGCACCGGTCATGTTCCTTGCTTCCGATATGGCTGGTTACATCACCGGCCACGACCTCTTGGTTGACGGTGGTACTAACGCAGGTAACGGCTACTACCAATTGCAGCCAATCCACCATGCCTGGAACGGCGACACCGCACCAATGGCACCAGGCGCATACCCTGGCCTCTTGCCAAGACCAGAATGGGCGAGCCCACTTCTTCCTGGAATTCCAGGAGTGCATTACCCCATTCCAGAGTAAATACGGCAACCCATGTTTCATGGGTGCGCTACCTTCACATTGTGGGTAAAAAGAAGAAGCCAAATGCTTTTGAAGAGGCGCTTTCCGAACTGCGAAAAGTAGTTCCGGCAAGTGCCTCTTCGTATGTAGCCCCAGCACCCAAAGTCAAAGAGGAACAGCGCATTGTTACTGCCGAATTCTTGCGGCGCAACGACGACGGTTCATGGAATTGGGAAGAGTTCAACGGCAGTCTCACCGGAATATTGAGCACAGAGCAATCGGCAACTCTTGGGCAGCTTCATGAGTCCGACACCGTGCGCTTACAAGTCAGCATCACTGCTACCACATGCACTGTTGCGCAAATTGTTCCACGTTCTTTGCGCCAATTACCCGATAAGGAACGTCGTGAGCGTGTACGCGAAGTGAAACGCCGCCACACACCTCCACCTACACCACAAAAGAAAACGCACCTACTCTCTGCTCCGCCACCAGGAACACGCCACATTATTCGCGCGCGTGTTACCGCACTCACAGAATCTGCATTCACATGGCAGGCAATCGACGGCGCTGAAACTATGACCTCACCTTCGTCGCGTGCGCATGAGTTAGATCTCGATCAGAGAATTAATGTGGTGCTCGAAGATCTACGTGGAAAACATTCCTTCGTCGATTTCGTTGCACATACTTTGCGCGCAGCGCAACACTCACTTGGCGAACTCACGCTCGATGCCATGTACGTTCTTGAACCTGGCGATATTGTTGATGCCTTTCTTGAATTTTCCGGAATACCGGGAGCGCACGATGCAGACCGCATTGGCAAAACACGTCCAGCCGTCTTCATTGGAAAAGTAAATGCCAACACCTTGTCACTGCGTGGCCTCACCGATGGTGCTGGGTCGTACGGGCAGCGGTCGGGAAACATTGCCATTCGCGACTGGCAAGAAGCTGGCCTCAAAAAACCCAGCGTGGTGCAGGAAAAATCTCAAGAGGTTGACATTGCCGATGTGTGGGTAACCCGCGGCAAACTGACTGCACACGACCGTTCCGCACTCGGACTCCAATAACTCCCCCGAGTCACAGCACCCAAGGCTCATCGGCAAGACTATGTCTATGGGGGAAAAGGAATACCGCGTTACATCGCCACTGCTGGGCACGGTCATTGCTGTTCATGCCGCCGTCGGTAGTGCTGTCACCGCTGGCAAAGATCTCATTGTTATTGAATCAATGAAAATGGAACACCCAGTATCTGCCGAAGTTGATGGCGCTGTTTCACTTGTACACGTCGCAGTTGGCGACACCGTTGAAGAGGGCCAACTGCTTCTCACCATCACACCAGGAGTTGTTGCGCCCGCCGCACAACGCATTGACAACACACCAGTTGCCGAACGTCAAGACCTGTTGCGTTATCAAAAGCGCCGCAACCTCACCACCGATGCTGCGCGCCCCGAAGCCATGGCAAAGCGACACAGTCGCGGCCAGAGGTCGGCGCGTGAAAATATTTCCGACCTCGTTGATGAAGGTTCTTTTCAAGAGTTCGGCAGTTTTGCTATTGCCGCTCAGCGCCAACGCCGCACTTTAGAAGACCTTATTGCCAATACACCTGGCGATGGCTTGGTCGGTGGAATCGCCACCATCAATAGCCACCCGTGCGCAGTTGTTTCGTACGACTACACCGTTCTTGCCGGCACTCAAGGGCTCTTGAACCACATCAAAAAAGATCGACTCTTTGCCCTCATCGCAGAGTTGCGCTTGCCGGTCATCCTTTTTGCTGAAGGTGGCGGCGGTCGCCCTGGCGATACCGACTCACCCGGAGTGACCGGGCTGCACACCATGGCCTTTGCACTCTTTGGGCAACTCTCTGGTCTCGTGCCCATGATTGGCATTACCTCGGGTTACTGCTTTGCAGGTAATGCAGCCCTGTTGGGTTGCTGCGACGTCATCATTGCAACAGAAAACTCAAACATTGGCATGGCAGGCCCCGCAATGATTGAAGGCGGCGGGCTAGGCAAAGTTGCCGCAACCGATATTGGCCCTATTGAAGTGCAAACTAAAAATGGTGTTGTCGATATTCGTGTTGCCGATGAAGCAGCAGCCGTTGCAGCAGCAAAAAAGTACTTCAACTATTTTGTGCAGCCACGCACCGCTGCACAACCAGGAAACGACGCTGCATTACGCGATGTTGTTCCTGAACAACGCACACGCATTTACGATGTTCGTCAGGCAATCGAAGCTGTCGCCGACGGTGGACAATTCCTTGAGCTTCGCTCTGCTTTTGGCGTAGGTATAGTCACTGCACTTTTACGCATTGAAGGTTTTGCTGTCGGGCTCATTGCCAACAACCCTGCGCACCTCGGTGGCGCAATCGATTCAGATGCTGCCGATAAGGCCTCGCGCTTTGTTCAGCTATGCGATGCACACGATCTACCCATTGTTTCTTTTTGCGATACACCAGGGTTTATGGTGGGCCCTGAAGCAGAAGAAACTGCTCAAGTACGCCACTTCAGCCGCATGTTTGTAACAGCGGGCAGCATCACTGTTCCTTGGCTCACCGTGGTTTTACGTAAGGGCTACGGCCTTGGCGCACAAGCCATGGCGGGCGGTAGTTTCCACGCCACATCGTTCACCGTTTCCTGGCCCACTGGCGAGTTCGGTGGCATGGGTTTGGAAGGCGCAGTGCGTCTCGGTTTCAAAAAGGAACTCGATGCCATTGCCGACCCAGTTGAACGCAAAGCACTAGAAGACAAACTCATTGCAAGTGCCTACGAACGTGGAAGTGCCCTCAACATGGCTTCACACATGGAGATAGATGAAGTCATTGACCCTGCCGACACGCGCATGCGTATTGCTGGCATGCTGCGCAGTTACCCCCCTACTCCACAACGCACTGGCAAAAAACGCCCGATGATAGATACGTGGTAACTATTCCGCAGCAGGCGTAAAGAGTGAATCAAGGACGCCATCTGCAGGAAGCGGAACGAGTTCTGCATCCACTTCAAGTTGGCTGGCAGATTTATCGGCACAGAATTCACATGTGGAACCACCTTCACGCGAAATGAGTGGCGTGAGTTCAATGGTTCCTGAAGTTCCCGACCAACCACCTGTTGCTTGCCCTGGGGTGACGGCACCTTCAAGGTAGATCCAAGTTTCTTTCACCGGGTCAATAACTACTCGCGACAACTGATCGGGCAAGTTGCTGTCGTACACGATGATGTTGAAAGTTCCATCTGCTGCGCGGGTAACCCCCACAGGCAAAAGTGCATGTCCGGATGACTTTGTGTAAATACCCATGGTGGCGAATACGCCTTTGCGTAAGCCTCTCAACGCCCCGTCGAGCACACCTTTAATTCCTTTTTCGCGCACCTTTGTAGTGTCGGCAACAACTTGTGGAGAAAATTGCGTAGCCCACCAATAGTTAATTTGCTTCAGCAACTTCGGGTCATTGGGGTCGAGATCGGACACCGACTTTGCGCCGGGCTGTAGATCTTCCAACTTCACTGCACCTGCTGCCAGAAGTGCGCTCATGACCACCATACCTTCACAACGTCCACCAGCTACCTGACTATTGAGCTTGTCGAGCCGCTCTTGTGATTCAGTTGTGAGAACACAGTTTACTGCTACGCCAGAAACGCATACGTTTGCTGCACCGAACAACGTCACAAACTCATCGGCGTTAAAGGTGTCGCCTGTGTACTGATAGTTGCCCCAGTTAGCAAAGGAGAACTTACTGTCTTGGCGGTAGCCAGAATCAACACACAATTCACCAGAACCAAACTCGCTCGGCGCTGGGCCCGTGCAAGAAACATCGGACGTTTTTGAGCCGGCTTTCGCCGCAGAAGGTGTCTCCACAATGAGGTCGGTTAAGGCTGCTTGAGCATCAACTTTGGCACCGCCCGTTGCTGCTCCACCTCCACACGCCAATAGAAAAACACTGCCCACAATGATGGCCGAGCCCAGCCGCACCAAGGATCGACTACGCAGCATGGTCATCCCTTAACCGGAGTACCGGCAGATGCCTTTTTTTGCAATTCAGTATGAATGGCAATTGCAGTATCAAGACCTGTTGAGTATTTACCCGGCACCATGCGTGCGAGTTCTTCAGGAGTAAAGAACATAAATTCTTTGTAAGGAAGTTCTGAGGGCAACATTACTTCCAAACTTGCAGAGCCCGTGTGAGAACCAATAAACATGGCATCGCGAGCTGAGTTCAATGGGTCAAGCATGAAGTTGATGTAGTCGTAAGCGGCTTCTTTATGGCGCGCATCCTTGACGATGCAGTAGTTGTCCATCCAACTTTCAGTTTTTGGAGCACCTACTCCCCACTTCCACTTGCTCACATCTTGGCCAGCTTCTTTCAATGCCAGCAAGCAACGGCGTGCGTCACCATTGAATATCTGTGAAAGCGCATATGGCGTATCGAGGATGACACTTTGCGGTGCAGAGTCAAGACCACCAAGGTGCGGCGCAAGTTCGTTCAACAAAAAGTTTTTGCATGCAGCCATTGCTTCTTCGTTGTCGTTATCCCACTCAAGGTCATTTGCCCAGAAGTACAACCCAGTTGAGTCAATAGGTGCATCGAGAAGCGAAGTCTTGCCACTAGCTTCTCCCTTTGCGGCTTCAATAAAGTCATTCCATGTTGCAATGGGTTTTGTTACTACAGAAGAGTCATACAACCAACCCACGGTTCCCCATGCTTTACACACGGAATAAGTGTTATTCCTGTCCCATGGCTGATCGGTGTACTGGGCATCGAGTTGATTGAAGTTCGGAATCTTCGACAAGTCGAGTTGTTCAAGAAGTTCGCGTCGCACCATTTCTGGAATGAACATTCCGGTTGGTACAACAATGTCGAATCCGCTCTTGCCGTTTGCTGCGGTGAGTTTGGCAATGAGGTCTTCAGAAGAGTTGAAAATGGCAACCGTTGTATCGCCCCATGCAGCCAAAAGTTCTGGGTCGGTGTAGTCAGCCCAGCTATAGAGGTTCATGCGTCGCTCTACCAAGGTTGATGCAGTCGGATCTGCACTTCCGTAATAGTTGTAGACCTTGTCGCCGCAACTTGCGAGCGCAGCTGCTGCTGCCGTTGCACCAATTGCACCAAGGAATTTGCGGCGAGACATCGCTGCTTGGAGTCGCTCGGTAATGCCTTCGGCTACCGATTCGTGGGCAAGGATTCTGACGGGTTCACGATCTTTTGACATGGCAAAATACTAGTTCAGTCAGACGCGTGGCTCGGCAAATGTCGTAGCCTCTCCATGTGCAGTACCCACTTCTTTTCACTAAAAGAATGCTCCGTATTTACTGCTTGTTCCCCGTCCTTTTATCCTGCGGAAATGCCACTTCCCAGGAGCCGGCACCCACCACTGCGAGCCCCACGACGGCGGTCACCAATTCGACCCCTGAATGGAAAAAATGCGGCGATATTGAGTGCACCACCATCTCCGTTCCTTATGACTACGCCAGCCCTGAACTCGGATCTTTCACTCTTCCCCTCACCCGGCTCCGCGCTCTCGACGACGATCTACGCCAAGGCGTACTTCTGGTAAACCCCGGTGGCCCCGGTGCCCCCGGCAGTTCGCTTGCTCAAAACGCGGCCTACTACTTCAGCAAAGACCTCATGACGCATTTCGACATTGTGGGTTGGGACCCACGAGGCACCGGAGCCTCTACCCCCACCTTCGATTGCGGTGACTCTTACAGCGACTTTTTTGCCAACGAACGCACCGTGGCTTCAACGCAAAAGTTTGTTGATGTGTGCGCCGCAAAGAACCCAGAGATTATTTCTTACATGTCTACATCCGCTTCAGCTCGCGACATGAACGCCATCCGCCTCGCGCTTAGCGAAGAGAAAATCTCCTTCTTCGGCTTCTCGTACGGCAGTACCTTGGGCGCAACTTGGGCAACACTTTTCCCCGACACCGTTCAAGATGCCGTATTCGATGCAGCCGCTGCACCAAACACAACAAGTGCCGAGCGCCGACTCGCGCAAGCCGAAGGCTTCGAGAAACAACTCTCTGCATTTCTTGCCCAATGTTCACAAAAAACATCATGCACCTTTCATAACGCCGGCAAAGCGGAACAGGCATTTGATGATCTTTTGAAGACCGAAACCACCGTCAACGCAACTGTTCTTCTCACTGCTACCGCCTCTTCTCTCTACGACGACAGCGCATGGGAAGACCTCGCCAAAGCACTCAAGAGTGCCCAAGATGGCGATGGAAAATTGCTACTCGACCTATATAACTCGTACTACTACCAAGATGCTGGTTACGAAGACAGCCGCAATGTTTCTGAAGCATCTATCGCCACCATTTGCGACGACGAGGCCCAGCGCATACCAACCACAGAAGTTGATGCTCAAATAGCTTCCTTCACGCGCATCGCCCCCCGATTCGGCAACTTCTTTGGACGCGACTACACCTGTTCACTGTGGCCCAGCAAAGAACCCCCACAGCCACAAGTCAAAATTTCATCTACCGCACCCATTGTGGTCATTGGCTCTACCAATGACCCTGTTACCCCACTCGCATCATCTCAAAGCATGAGTGCAGCACTGAAGAATTCGCGTTTTATTAGCGTCAAATCATCACGCCATACGAGTTACTTGAAAAATGATTGCGCGACTCAACTTGCTGATGCATTCCTCATCAAAGGAACTTTGCCCTCAGCAAAATCACTCTGCTGAACCCTTCAAGGGTTCTCGGTGCGGTATGTACCGTTTTTCGGCACATACCGCACCGAGAAAACTAGGAGGTAACTAGCGGACGTACATTTCAAACGACATTGAACGGTTCAGACCCACCGTTGAGGCGCAACACACGGCCACGTCACCTGCCGAGAAGTTATTAACGCTCAAACCGATTCCACCAGAAGCGTCGTCGGAACTGCGAATACCATTGGGCCACAGGCCTCCGCCGTTTTCGTTCCAACCAAAACCCCAACGTGCTTTGAGGTTGTCGTTCCAGTTGAAACCATAAAAACGAATGTCGGTCTGCGTCGTCCAAATGCTTGAGTTGAACCCCGAGTAGTTCAGAGCATCGCCAATGAACTGTTCATCCGCGCCACTAAAAATCTGTAGCGGAGTCTTTGCGCCGCCTGGCACTGTTTGCTTCCATGTCCAGCCGTAGTTATGGCCAGTAATGCTTCCACCGTTCGTGCCCGCATCCGGGAACACTGCAAGCAAGTTGGTTGCCGACATGTGGTTGAACGTATTGAACTTGGCATTCGTTACATCTGTCGTCACATTGCCTGTATTACCGACATTCAGAGTGTTCGACGAAGTCCAGTAATTAGAGAAGTAATTGAACGTCTCGCTGTTGCGTGGAGCCTTCATTGCCATGGTCCACCCACCACCGTCCATAGCGGAATCCATGAGGCAGTACACCTGTGTGTTCACCACAGAGCCGCTCACGTTGAGAGCGATGGTGTACTCACCATTTGCATTCGTGCCGGTTTGGGTCTTGATATCTAGGCAAGACGTATTGGTGACCACTTCAACAACCAATGTGGCGGTAACACTCGTTGACACATACAACGTATTTGCTTCTTGTGTTGCACGTATTTGAACTGAGCCCGCTCCGACAACATCTATTTCACCAGTAAGAGAGTTAGCCATGGTTGCAATGTTCGATTCAATTTTCCCAGCTTCATCATCGATGCTGTACGTGAAGGCTCCTGCACTAGTTGAAGTAGGTGCCGTCACGGTGAAATTACTTGCGCCAACCTGCTTGGTCGCAATGGTGAAGTTACCGATCACTGGAGTTCCGCGACCAACAGTCAACGTCGTAGTTGCCGAGCTAGCAGCATAGTTAGCGGTCTCGGCTTGACGAACAGTAAGAGTTACTGGAATATCTGCCGTAGTGACGTTATGGATAGTGACAACACCCGAAGAATCAATAGAAGCAATACTTGGGGCGCTGCTTGCAAAGGTAAATGGGGCCGGACTACTCGACACTGGCGGCGTCAATGTGAATGGCGCATCGCCATAGTCTTTGCTGATTGCACTGAAACTGGAAAGAGTTGGTGTTGCTCGGCCAATTTGTACGGTGAGTGATTCCAAACCCGGTTCATAGTTTGCACTCGATGCTTGACGCACCGCAATAGTTGCAGTTCCTACGCCCACCACGGTTACACGTCCTGTTGTTGCATTCACCGTTAAGACACTTGATGCGTTGCTTGAGAACGTGAATGGCGCTGGGTTGTTAGAACGTGGGGCCAACGTGACATCGCTTGCGCCATAGGTCATGTTGCTCAGCGACAAGTTTGCGATCGTTGTAGTTGCACGACCCACAGAAACTACCGCGGCAGCTGAGGCACCTGAGTAGTTACCGCTCGCGGCTTGTGTAGCAGTAATGGTTGCATTACCGGCACCAACAACCGTTACCTTGCCGCCAGCGTCAACGCTCGCTACCCCAGTGTTATTGCTTGAGAAACTAAATGCGCCACCAGAAGGCGAAGAAGGCTTAGCGAGGGTGAAATCGGCGTCACCAAAAGTTTTAGATACCCCTGCGAAAACACCCAACATTGGTATGGCCTGACGCACAGTGAATGTCATTGTTTTTGATGCTGCAAAAAAGTCAGCGTTGGCAGCTTGTACAGCGGTGAATGTGGTGGTGCCTGCACCCACAATGGTGACTGCGCCGGATGAGCCGTCAACTGTGGCAACAGCAGGATTGCTGGAACTCAAGATGATTGCAGCACGCGAATCGGACGATGGTTTCGCCAAGGTAAAGCCTGCTTCACCAAAAGTACGAGCGAAATCATCAAACGCACCCAACTCAGGGGTCGCCTTCTTTACGGTCAACACAAAACTCTTCGATGCACCCAAATAGTCGTCTGTCGCAGCTTGCGTGGCGGTGATTGTGGTTTTACCTGCACCGGTAATGATGAGTTTCCCAGAAGTTTTGGAGAACTTCGCGACCGATTCATCACTTGAATCAACGCTGAACGCACCAGTGCTATTTGATGTTGGGTTTTTCAATGTGAAAGATTCATCACCAAACGTTCGTGACGATGTGGTGTAGGCACCCAGTACTGGGGTGTCACGAGCCACAATCAACAATGCTGTGATTGAGGCTTGTTCGAAACCCTTTACCGCCGATTGTGTGGCAGTAATTGTGGTTGAGCCTGCACCTTTAGTAGTGGCACGACCCGTGAGTGCACTTACTTCTACAACGTCGGGTTTGCTTGACGTAAATTTCCAACCACCTGAACTATTCGAAGACGGTTCATCAATAGTGAACGCCGCATCGCCAAAGGTGACACCGGGAAGAGAGAACCGACCCAATGAGGGCTTCAAAGCCACTGCCGTAGCAGTACCGCTTCCCGACGTGGCCGCAGCTACCGTACGTTTCACTGTGGTGGGGGTTGCATCAGGGTCAGCCGATGCAGCACCACGCGTTGGCAAGGTAGTGGGCAAGCCCGCATTTCTCACGGGCGTTGTTGGGCCAGGCTCATTCGGGGTGACTGCATTGGCAGATTTGGCCTGTGTTGTGGTCGCAGCTTCAGCAACCTGGTCGCCACCCTTTGCAGGAATAGTGGTTGGCGCCGAATAGGCCGCGTCAACTTTGTAGTCGGGGTTTGCCATGTCACGTGTAGCAAGCGACGGCAAAGCTGCAATTTCTTTCGAAGCCAAAGCAGCAGGCAACTCTGCTCTGACTTCACTCAAGTTCAACGCCTCGGTCACAACCGATTTTGTGGTTTCACCAGTGGAAGACACTTCAGTTTTCTCCACTACACCAGTAGCAGAAGCAGCCAACACCGTGATACCGCCTCCTTCAGGGTCGGCTTTCATCTGCACTGTTGGTTGGTCTGCAGACACTTCTTGCTTAATGACCTGACCATTGGCTGCAGTCACAGCAACAGCCATCGTTTCGCCTTCAACACTTAGGGAAACCGCAGAACCCGACGCGTTAGCAACGAGGTTTCCCGATGCCAAGGTGAGATCTACGCCCGGGTCGGTAGTGGCTATAGAACTACCTTCAATTTCAACAGGATCGTCTTCACTACCAGGCGTAGTGAACTGCGCAATACCTTCAGGCATCAAGGCATATACAGAGGTAGCTCCAGAGAACTTCAGTTTGCTCTTGCGCTTCTTTTTCTTCTTGACACCGCTTGTAGTTGTGGCCGCATCTGCCGGATAATCGGGCACGCTCACCACATAGTCATATGACTCTTTTTTCAAAGCACCCTTACCCGCAGCTGAAGAAAAAGAGAAACCTTTCACCGCTTTCACGGTGGTGCCATCGGTACCAGTGGGGTTTGCAGGCGACACCACTCCACCATCAGTTTCTACCGACCAGTCGAGGTTCGCAGAACGAATAAGCATCGTAGTCTTGGCGACTTTCACATCTTTGCCACAAAACGGGCATGTTCCTTCACGCGCGTCTAACGGTGTGAGGTCCATGTCTTGTGGACCACCCGTCCACGCCTCAGGGTCATTCGCGGGGTCTGCGCCACTAAAAGAGAACCGCCAGGTTTTTGCTTTCAGGTCAATGTCGACATAACGATTTTTTCCGGGCCAGTTTGAGTCGTACAACATCACACGTGGCGTGTCGGGAGTTGGGTACTCAACGGCATACGGCAATACGGCGTGCCCACCACCAGCCGTGTAAACACCCAAGGTGTATTTCAAAGCGCCAGCAGAAAAAGATTTCTTCATTTCATCGATCTTGTCTTCAAACGAAGCAGCCATCCACTTGCCAATGCTTTCTTGCACTTCAGGCAAGAACTGTGTGGCGAAGGTACGCATAATTGCATGCAATGTTTCGTCTTGAGACGGCAACTTCACAGTCGCTGGAGTTTCTTTGTTGTTGAAGCGCGACGACGCTAAAGCAACAAGACCCTCGCAGTGTCCAGAAGCTCGGGCCTGGTTCACCATGCGGGCCCACGCAGCAGCTTCGGCGGTGAGTTTGCATGGTGTTGCTACCCCACCCACACAAATGGTTTCATCGGAACCGAACATCGACACCAAGTCGGTTTCATCGAAGTTCACATCTGGGAAAGACGACGAAGGAAAGTTGGGGAACGACCAACCATCAGTAGCAGTTTGCAAACCAGTTGCAACAGCACCACTAGGCGCATCACCACCGCCCGAAGATGCTCCACCACCAGAACCACCAGCACCGCCACCACAAGCAGAGAAGACAAGAGCAGCAAGCGTCAACATAGCGATACGTTTATGCATGCGCCGACTCACTACTCCTCCACTTCTTGCTGTTGCCGATGTAACTAACGGACACACGAAGGTTATCACCGATCATTTTCAGTGTCTCATCGCCCCCCTACCTGCGGGGTTCTCGGCGCGGTATGTACCGATTTACGGGACATACCGCGCCGAGA
>CAMCZG010000025.1 GCA_945886445.1 Bifidobacterium breve
TACCTACAAAGGTGCTCTTCGGGAACTGCTTCGCCATGAGCAACACAGCCGACCCAGCTCCACAACCGATGTCTACAACGCTGATGCCCGTTCTTAATTTGTCGATTACACCGGTCAGAGTTGGGAGTACAAGATCTATGAGAAAGGCATTGCTCCATGGTTCGAAAGAGCGTTCAATGCCAACTGCACCATCTGGTCCGTGTGCGTCGTAATCGAAACCGACACCAGTACGAAACGATTCGGGCAAGTCTTTAAGTCTGTCGAAGGTGGCTGGGAGACGATGGAACATACCCATGCCAAATGCTGGATGCTCTTCATTCGCCAATACCGCTACTGCTTCAGGCGTAAGATTGTAAGTTGTATTTTCGTCGACGTGCTCTGCACCCTCGTGCACTTCATATGAATACCTCGCAGTCACAATTCGTGCCGCTACCTGATTCGCGCACCACTCCCTTACCCAACGTTCAGAAAGGTGTGCTGCCCCCGCGATATCACTACTCGTCAAGCCTTCAGATGCCGCCAAGATGCGATACAGACCCAATTGGTCGCCGATATGAATCATGCCCGCGGTTACAGCCCCTGATAACTGAGAGAACACATTAAAGGAAAAAAGCTTCAGGGCTTCTGGGTCTAGTGCACGATCGGACGATGTCATCTATTAATGGTAGACCTTTGCTTATAGGGAGCTTGGCGGTCAGACCGTTCGGTGACTCTTCGGTAAATGTTCAACGCCAGACAACCGAGTCAATGAAAAAGTGACACCATCTGACAATGCAAGTGGCTCAACTTCAGAGATAGAGGCGTGCCCCAGCACAAAACGCTCCCATTCCCATGGTGTTGGCTCCAAACCAAGTAAATGGCAAATGACAACAGAATTTGTTCCGGCGTGGGCAACAAAAGCTATGTGTTTGTCCAATGTATTTCCATGGGTCCACACCGGAAGTTCACTATCGACTTTTTCGTAGCGCCGTTCTTGTAAGAACTGCGCACAATCGCTATCGATTCGCTTGACGAAGTCGGAAACCGCTTCGCCACCGTTAATGCCACCCCACCGTTCGTTACTCGGCCGCGAACGTTCCTCTTTATACGCCTCTACTGCCTTCTCCACTGGCGTGCCATGCCAAATAGGGTTGCGAATTTCCTGCAACCAATCGGCAGTAACACTTGTTCGACCACTTTGTAGAAGAAGAGGCGCTGCAGTTTGTTGCGCACGCAATAAAGGGCTCACATAAATTTCATCGAAGCGAGTGTCGGCAAGATAGGTCGCAACCATTTCGGCCTGTTCGCGGCCCTTGAGGGTCAAAGGAGGGTTATCGACGTTGAGTCCATCTTTTACCCATTCGGGTTCTCCGTGGCGGATGAGAGTAATACGCATGTGCCTATCTTAGGCGTGGAATTACTAGCTACCTAAGTGCAAGTATGTATGCATGTCGCAAGTTATAAATGAACTCAGCGTGAACTGGGCAACTCTTTGGGAAGCGCTCGCCGATGAACGGCCTAACGACGTTGCTGTTGTTCTTGGTGATGCTGAAATTAAATGGGGAGAACTCGACGAGCGATCGGCACAACTAGCCTCAGTGCTGTCTCAACAAGGTGTTGGCCCAGGCTCAAAAGTTGCTCAGCTTTTGTTTAATGATGCTGCATATATCGAATCTATATACGCGCTTTTCAAACTGCGTGCAACGCCAGTCAACATTAATTATCGTTACCTGCAAGGCGAAATTGCATACATTCTCAATAATTCTGAATCAGAGATACTCGTCTATCATGCATCGTTAGCCGAGCAACTAGTTGGTATCAAAGATCTTGTTCCCACGTTGAAAGCACTCGTCTGCGTGAACGACGTAGGTCCAGAATTCATTCCGGAAAAAGGACATCTGCAATACGAAGAAGTTATTTCCGGCGCTATGCCAGCTCAACGTATTGAACGTTCAGGCGAAGATCTTCTGTTCCTCTACACGGGTGGTACGACAGGAATGCCCAAAGGAGTAATGTGGAGACACGTAGATCTTTTCGGCGTTCTTGCGTTTTCTGGCTACCACGCATTGGGCCTACCAATTCCCACAACAGTTCAACAAGTTGGTCAAACTGCAGCTCAACTTGCTTCTGAAAAAAAGAGCCCGACAAACCTCTGCGCAGCACCTCTCATGCATGGTGTCGCTTTATTTCTGGCCATGTCTAGTTTCGTACTCGGGGGGAAAGTTATTCTTCTGAAATCACGAAAATTTGACCCCAAGGAACTCCTCGATCTATCCGAAAAATATTCAGTGACACAGTTGTCCATTGTTGGTGACGCATTTTGTAAACCAATCACTCGTTACCTACAAGCTCTTGCAGAGCACAATCAGCCGCTTCCGCATCTGGAGAGCATTATTCGCATCACCTCATCTGGAGCAACATTTTCAGGTGATCAGAAGTCTTTGCTGCAGAAGTACATGCCGAACGCAACCATTATTGACATGCTTGGCGCAAGTGAAGGTGGCCCGTTTGGAATAGCAATGACTGCGCCAAATGAAGACCCCATCGCAACAGCTGTTTTCATAGCTCCCCCCAATGCAACAACATTCAACGATGAAACATGGGAACCGCTACCCCGTGGAAGCACAGTGCCAGGAGTTCTAGGTGTTTCAGGGCCCATGCCGCAGGGCTATTACCGAGATGAAGCAAAAACCGCTCAAACTTTCAAAGAAATCAACGGAGTGCGGTACACCATCCCGGGTGACTATGCGTTGATCGACGCACAAGGTGTAATGCAACTACTCGGACGCGGTTCTGTGTGTATCAATAGCGGTGGTGAGAAGATTTACCCAGAAGAGGTAGAGGTAGTAGCAAGATCTATTGAAGGCATTGCCGATTGCACCGTTGTTGGAGTTCCCGATGATCGTTTCGGAAACGCAGTAACTGCGGTAGTTTCGCGAACTCCTGGTTCCTCAATTACGGCTGAGGAGCTATTAACAGAAATGCGCAAGACTCTTGCGGCGTATAAGTGCCCGCGGCACGTGGTTTTTGTTGACGCTGTCTATAGAAGCCCAAGTGGTAAGGCCGACTACAACATCACGCGTGACACAGCCATGAATCTGCTGAAGATTTAGTCGACCTTAAGAATTCCAGCTTCACGAGATCTTGTGGTGGCTGCGCCCATTTTTGTGCCGTCATACCCAACTCGTAGGCCAGGTGTTACTTCAATAATGATGCGGTCTGGAGAATCGAGCATCATTGCGAATTCTTTGACGCGGTTTTCTCCGAATTTTTCATACAGCCTTTCTGCAAGGGCCCTGTAGAACCATTTCTTTGTATCGGCGTCGTCAAGTACGCGTGCAGTTCCTTTGTACGTCACCGTACGGCTTCCACCCATCTCCATGCCTGAAGATGTAATGACCAACGCAACTCGTGGGTCGCGGCGGATTGCCGGAACGCGCTTACGATGCGCAGCTGACGTCATCCAGAATTTTCCGTCGGCATAGAAGTAACTCAAAATAGAAGCCATTGGTGAACCATCTTTTGTGGTCCAACAAAACGTCAATTCCTTCTGCTGTGACAGCATCAGCGTTTCTACATCTGCATCGAGACCATAAACGGTCACATCTTCGTAATTGGTAATGAGTTTGTCTGCCATGATCCCTGCTTGTTGGTAACTGTGGAATGAATTTAGATCATTTATGCCTTATCGCGTAAGTCGAAGTGCGCTGCGTGTGCTGAGTGCCCGCCGTCGACCATCAGCGTGGTGCCAGTGATGAATGATGCAGCTGGAGACGCCAAGAAATAGAAAGCTTCGGCAAGTTCGCTCGGTTGCCCCCAACGCCGCAATGGAATGCGCTTAGCCATTTGCTCTTTTGCGCCGGGAACGGCCTTGAGTCGCTCGGTGATGCCCGTTTCCACTGGTCCTGGGGCGACACCATTAACACGAATACCGTAAACGCCAAGGTCTACAGCGGCGGCTCGCACGAGGTTGAACACGGCAGCTTTAGATGCGTTATAGGCGTAGTTACCTGGGTCTCCTCGTAATCCAGATGTAGAGGCGGTTGCCAATATGACACCTGAGCCTTTCTTTTTCATCACTTCTGCAGCGTGTCGAATGCCGTGCACTACCCCGGTGACATTGACAGCCATGATTCGTTCGAACTTTTCCACTGCGCCTGGGTCTTCCCACGGCAAAGTTCCGACCATTCCTGCGTTCAATACTGAAACAGATAACCCGCCAAAATGCGACACAGCTGCTTCCACCAAGGCCGCGTTGTGGTCTCCTTCAGACACATCACCCGGCAAAGCGAGAAAAGATTGAGCATCTGGAGATGCAGCCACCCATTTGAGGCTGTCCGGCGATAAATCGTTCACAACGACCCGATATCCCCGAGAAGCGAAAAGTTCCGCTGTTGCTCGACCAATCCCCGAACCTGCACCTGTAACTATTGCGACTTCGCTACGACTCATAGTCGTACCCTATGCTAGGTCACATAGTCGTCTAGTACTGGGGGAAAATATGGATCTTGGATTGCGTGGAAAAAAAGCCATTGTTACCGGCGGTAAGCGTGGATTGGGTTTTGCAATCGCAACTCTCTTAGCCAAAGAAGGCGCCGATATTGCAATTTGTGCGCGTGGCGATGTCAGTGAATCAGTAACTGCCCTCTCGGCATACGGCACCAAGGTTGTAGGCGCAGGAATCGACGCCGCAAACGGCGAAGAATATAAAGCCTGGTTGAAGACAGCCAGTGACCAACTAGGTGGTTGCGACATTTTTATTCACAACATGTCTGGTGCTTCAGGTCGTGGTGAAGAACAGTGGATCAAGAACCTTGACCTCGACGTGTTGGGTCTTGTGCGTGCGCAAGAAGTATTAGCGCCCATCATGGAAGCAGGGGGCGGCGGCTCCATTGTGTGTTTGTCAACTATTGCAGCACAAGAAGAATTTGCTGGACCAGGAAGTTTTGGACCAATGAAGGCTGCAATGACTGCATATGCAAACAACTTGGCTCAGTCTCTTGCCGGAAAAAATATTCGCGTCAATATTGTTTCACCAGGCCCCGTCTATTTTGATGGCGGCAACTGGGACACCATTAAGAAAAACATGGAAGATTTCTACAATACCATCGTTGCAAAAATGCCAATCAAGCGTCTCGGTGAACCACAGGAAGTTGCAAACGTCGTAGCTTTCCTTGCATCGCCTGCTGCAAGCTTGGTAACAGGCAGCAACGTCACTGTTGATGGTGGATACACAAAGCGCATCAAGTTCTAAACCATGAAAGCTGGTCTCGTTACAGGTCATCGAACATTCACTATTGTCGATGTGCCCGAACCAGTTGTCTCTGAGGGCAAAGCAGTAGTTCATGTAGACAGTTGCGGCATCTGCGGCACAGATCTTCATGGGTTTCTCTCACACGACCCCTACAACCCTGCAATTTGTGGTCACGAATTTTCTGGCACCGTTTCAGCAGTGTCCAAAGAAATTCGTCATATTGGTGAGGGCGACCGCGTTGTGTGTGGCATCGCACCAGCCTGTGGTAGGTGCCCACAGTGTTTAGGTGGCCAAAGTGGTTATTGCATGTATGCCTTTTTGGGAATGATTGGACGAGACCCCCTTGCGCCACCTCATGGTGGTTTTGCGCCTCGCATAGCACTCGATGCAATGCGACTAGTAAAAACCAACGCTGCTCTCAGCGCTTCACAGGCATCTATTGTTGAACCGGCAACGGTTGCATATCACGCGGTCATGCGCACGCTTCCGCGACCCGATCAAGAAGTTGTGGTGCAGGGTTGCGGTCCCATTGGTTTGCTTACCTTGCAAGCTGCTAACGCTGCTGGAGCCGGCCGAGTTGTTGCTATTGAGCCCAATGCCTTGCGCAGAGAGAAAGCCCTTGCGGTTGGGGCGCACGAGGCAATAACGCCAGAAGAAGCAAAAGAACGCTATTCACACAAAGGTGCCGACCTTATTTTTGAATGTGCCGGCATTCCTCCAACAATCCAGTCGGCTGTCGACATGATTCGCAGAGGCGGAGTTGTCAACCTAGTAGGGCTCGCTAGCGGTACTGCCACAATTAACCCCCACACCTGGCTTCTGAAAGAAGCAACTGTTATTTCCTCTCTCGGTTATATGCACCATGAATTTTCAGATGTAATGAACCTCATTGCAGATGGTCGTATTCTTGTAGAACCACTACACGACAAAACGGTGTCTCTAGAAGAACTCCCCGCCGCTATTGAACTACTCGCCGATAATCCATCGAGTGCGGTCAAGATCTTGGTAGATCCAAATTCTTAGGTTCTAACCACTCGAAGTAGTTGCAGTGACGTCAAGACCACAGGCAGCAAATATTGGGTTAAACGCTTTTTGCATGTCATTGCCGTTTGTCTGAGTTTGAGAAACTAATTGAGCTTTTTCGCCTAAACATCTTGCGACATCATTGGTCACTTCGATGCCCAAAGACTCTGCAATGGTGAGCCCTAACGAAATATTCTCACTCATTGCCGGTGGATCTGGATTGATGCGATCATTCACGATCGACAAGAGCGATGTAGATGTAGCAATTACTTCAACAACGCTGTCTGGAGGAGCAATGTTATTCTGCACTTCAGATTCGCAGTTTTTAAGCAAGTATTCTGAAACACGTGCTATGTGTCTTGTTGTCGTAATTGTTGCAAATTCGCCAAGAACCTCATCTATGGGACTATTAGTTGCTGCGACAGCAGAATCCCACGACAAATTGGACATCGCATCGTATAGAGATTGGTTCACTCTAATGAGGTATGCGAAGTCAGCATCTAGTGATTTTGGTCCAACGTCTTTTGCGACTGTCATTGCGTCAAGATCATCAATCAATTGTGACTTCAACGAGAGACCCGTATAAGAACCAAAGGACTGAGGCATGTTGCCAGTGTTGTCATTGGCTGTATCGAGGCGACTAGATCGCTGGCAAAGTGCGTTTTTCTGAATTGCGCCTGCGCTGCAACTCACTGTGAGCAAAACGAATGCAACCAGCGTTACGGTATACAGTGATTTGCGCAACATATTCATTAGTTTATGTCTCCTATCGTTGTCGTAGGTGCACCAAAACATCTAACGTGGGTTCATGTCGTCTACTGATTTTGCTTCGTTACTACTACGACTTGCCCTTGGCGGAATGATTATTCTTCATGGTTTAAACAAGATGAAGAGCAAATCGAGCCTCAACGGAACTGGTCAGTGGTTTGCCTCAATCGGTATGCGCCATCCAGCGAGACAAGCGCTCCTAGCAGCTTTAACCGAAACGTTCGGTGGACTCTTCATCATTCTCGGGCTCTTCACACCTCTCGCATGTGCTGCACTTATTTCCACGATGATTGTCGCAATTGTTGTGTCCCATCGCAAATCAGGGTTTTTCATTTTCAATGAAGGCCAAGGTTGGGAATATTGTGGCTTTATCAGCGTCACCGCGTTGGCGTTATCTTCAATGGGATCTGGTAAATACTCTCTTGATCATGCTCTCGACGTATTCACTAACGGATGGATCTCGTTCGCTCTCTGTGCGGCAATAGCAGTCGCAGGTTCTACTCTGCATCTCGCTCTTTTTTATCGTCCAACTTCCAAATAATAAGAAATGACCTCATTCAGATGCGCCGCATATTTAAACCCATAATCATCGTCTCTTGTTTCCTTATAGGAGCGATGTGGATTTACGCTCTCTTTTTTGCGAGCAAAGAATCCATCAATAAAATTGGTGACGAATCTTGGAAGGCTAATGCGGAGCAAATTTGTGCTGTTTCCGAAAAAGAGCGTTTGTCGCTTATTGATCTACGCAAAGTAAAAGATTCTGGAGATAACGCGCTAGCCGAACGTGCTCAAATTATTGACAAGGCAACAGACTCACTAGAGCGTGCCGTGAACTCCTTAGCAGCACTGTCCGTTTCCGATTCCAAGGGACAGGCCCTAGTGCCACTGTGGTTGTCCGATTACCGTACTCATATTCAAGACCGGCGTGAATATGCAGATGACCTTCGCACTGGGGTGAATGAACCGTTCTCGGAAACCGTGACGGAGGGCCTGCCCATTAGCGAAAAAATTGCAACATTTGCGGCAGACAATGCGGCCCCGAGTTGCGCTCCGCCTATTGATCTCTCGGTATAGAAACCCAACCTTCACCCTCGCGGTATTGCTTAATTACCCTCGCTGGTGCGCCAACGGCCACGGAATAATCGGGAATCACACCGCTAACAACCGACTGCGCTCCAATCACCACATGTTCACCAATATTTGATCCTGGAAGAACAACGCTTCCATGACCTATCCAACTACCTTTTCCAATACGAACCGCACGTTCGGGTTGGCTCTGTTGCGATATTGGTCGAGAAATAGCTTCATAACCGTGATTTTGGTCAGTGATATAAACGTGATGCCCCGTCCACACATCATCTTCGATCAATATTGAAAAATGTCCAACAATGCCACTGCCGCGGCCAATTAAGCACCGATTTCCAATACTTACGACCGGCGTGACCACACATTCCTGACCCGGAACCATTCCCGCGGACAGAGCAACGTGCTCACCAATCATTGTGTCGTTGCCGATCGAAATATATTGCTCGTTGAAAATTGTCGTTTGTGGGAAGCAAATAACGCTGCGATCTCCAAAATGAGCAAACTTCTTGCCCGATGCATTCTGCGCTCCGATAGCCCCATACAACACAACTCGTTGATACAAAGAGTGCACTAATTGATGCAAGAAGTTATTCATTCGCGGGTTCCTCACGGGTGAAATCTACCCAATAGAACGAGTTACGCTCTTGTCGTGAGTTCTATTGCCGTTACCTGGATTGTTGGTGGTCACCCATATGACGAAATTGCGTTCGGTGACATGCTCAACAGTCTGGAAGGAATTGAATCAGTCGTAGTGAAGTGGCCAGAAGCTGCTGCTCTCTTCACCACAAATGCAATCGAGAAAATGCATAGAGAAGGCGGCGTATTAGCCCTCTACGATCTTCCCGGAATTCAATTCAACCGTGGTAGCGAACCCGACCTAGTGGATCCATCAACAGAAGTGACCGAAGCTTGGCAGAGACTTACACATTTAGGAATCCCTATCTTGGCAATGCATCACGCCATTGCATCGTGGCCCACTTGGCCCCTTTTCGCGGAAATACTAAAAGGCCGTTTTCACTATGTGCCTGCTGAACTGCGTGGTAGAGATTACGTAGATAGTGGCTGGGCAAACCCTGTGCACCAGGTGTTCGATGTGCTTCTTCCTTCGCATCCTATTTGCGAAGGGTTACCGGAATCTTTTGAACTCACCGATGAGACATACCTCTGCCCTATCTTTGAAAGCGAAGTGACCGCTCTCATTTCCACCCGTGCGTCAAGTCACTCATCAAATTTTTCATCTGCATATGCCGCTATCCGACGCGAAGATCAAGGGGACTGGTTTCATCAAGATGAATCGAGACTTGTTGCGTGGACTCACAAATATGAAATGAGCACTGTTGTTTACCTGCAACCAGGTGACGGGCCTCTCGCTTTCAACAACGACCACTACCGCAAACTCATTAGCAACACCTTGTGTTGGCTCAGCAAGGAAAGAGTAAACGACTATGAAAAATGAAAAATCTCAGAAGTTGTCTGCCCGCTACGACATCATTCAAGTGAGTTATAAATATGCAATGGGTATTGATCATCGCCAATGGGATCTTTATGAAACCTGTTTCACCGATGAATGTGAATTCGACTTCTCTTCCTTCTCCGGGAAACCACCCACCACCCTCACGGCAAAACAATGGCGTGCCAACGTGGAGTCATTGAATGGCAACTTCGATGCCACTGCACACCAAATGTCTAACCACGTCATCAGTAAACTGAAGAAATCAAGTGCGACCTGCATAACTGAACTCAGAGCACAGCACTGGTTCTCACACGAAACGATGTCCAAGCTGGGGCACACAGGCGAAGTGAACTGGTGTGAGCTTGGCGGCCACTACACCAACGATCTGGTACGTGAAGGAAAAACATGGAAAATTGCACGTTGCGCGCTCGATGTGCGGTGGCGACTGGGTAATGAAGCAATATTTGAAATGGCTCGAGGAAGAAATACTGCTCAGTAACACCATAAACTTCTCATATGGAACTTTCTCAAGCTTTGTACACCACCCGCGCAATGCGTCGAGTGAAGCCAGATCCGATACCCGATGCAGTTCTCGCGAAACTCCTTGATGCTGCTGTACGTGCACCATCTGGTGGCAACACACAAAGTTGGCGGTTTCTGCTTGTCTCAGACCCAGCCAAACGCATCGCACTACAAAAGATGTACCGCGAAGGTCTCACCGACTTGAATGCAACCAAGTACAAAGCGGTCATGGATCTCATCAAAGATGGTGACCCAACTGATCCGGAAGTCATACAGGCCAAAAAGACAAACGCATCTGCCGAATGGTTGGCCGACAACTTGCACAACGTACCCACCTTGCTTTTTGCCTGGGGAAAGCCAAACGGTGAAAGTTCTATCTACCCCGCCTTATGGAGCCTCCAACTGGCTGCTACAGCCGAAGGAATTGGCACCTCTTTGACCACCTTGCTTTTCAAGAACCACACGCAGCAGGTACTTGAATTACTTGGTGCCCCTGAACCCGGGGTATGGGTTCCCATGGCCATGATCACTCTCGGATACCCCACAGGCAAGTGGGGCGTCGCCCAACGTCAACCGCCACATGAAGTCACATTCCAAGACACGTGGGGAAATCCTGTTCCTTGGAGAGTTGAAAAGCCACTCTGGCAGTAGCGTTCAATCGCCAGTTCTCGAGGAAAGCCATGACAACACCTACACGTAAACCTGTCACAGTCCCCATGCTTCAACTCATGAAGTCTGCTGGGGAAAAAATCGTAATGGTCACAGCCTACGACTCAACGTTCGCCAGAATTATTGACGATGCAGGCGTTGATGCCATTCTCGTTGGCGACTCAGTTGCCACGGTGCTGCAAGGGCACCACAACACCATTCCTGTGACACTAAGTGAGATGGCGTACCACACCGCGCTCGTGCGTCGTGCCCAGCCAAAAGCATTAGTTGTTGGAGATCTACCCTTTGGCAGTTACCAGGTGAGTGCAGGCCAAGGCATTGAGAGCTCTGTGGTTCTCATGAAGGCTGGTGCACAGTGCGTCAAACTCGAAGGCGGAACGACCGTTGCTACGACTATTGAAGCAATTACACGAGCCGATATTCCGGTGATGGGCCATATTGGCCTCACACCACAGAGTGTTCATCGTATGGGCGGGCACAAAGTACAAGGTCGCGTCGATGGCGTAGAGCCAGGCGGGCGACAAAGACTTCTTGAAGATGCACATGCAGTTGAACAGGCCGGAGCCTTTGCGATTGTTCTTGAAGGCATACCTACGGAATTGGCCCAAGAAATCACATCAAAAATTTCTATACCAACCATTGGTATCGGCGCTGGCTCTTTCTGCGATGGGCAAGTTTTAGTGATGCATGACATTCTTGGGCTGTCGGAGCGTGAATTAACATTCACCAAGAAATACGTCGACATGAGATCATTGGCTACGAATGCTTTCCAAGAGTTTGCTCAAGACGTACGCAATGGTTCGTGGCCCGATGACAAACATTCATTCCACTAAACAATGCATATTTTACGGAGCATTGAAGAGCTGCGCTTATTACGTGCACAAACCTTAACTAGTTCGCAAACTATCGGCTTCGTTCCCACAATGGGTGCTTTGCACTTGGGTCACGCTGAATTGTTAAAAGTTTCAGCTGCGAAATCAGATGTAACAATTGCTTCGATCTTTATCAACCCAAAGCAATTTAACTCTGCATCAGATCTAGCAAAATATCCCCGCACCGTTGAAGAAGACCTAGAAACCTGCAGAATTTTCAATGTTGACTACGTCTATTTGCCTGAAATATCAGATATCTACCCTGCGGGGTTCGACACCTTCATCACGCCCGGATCGCTCGGTTCGCTATTCGAAGGGGCGTCGCGTCCCGGACATTTCGCCGGAATGGCAACAGTTGTTGTAAAGCTATTCAATATTGTGCAACCCAACATTGCCTTTTTCGGCAAGAAGGATTACCAGCAACTGGCGATTATTCGGCGTTTTGTAGCTGACCTTAATTTCCCCATTCATATCTTCGGCATGGAAACAGTTCGAGAGGCCGACGGACTAGCACTCTCAAGCCGCAATGCCCAACTGACTGAAGGAGAAAGAAAAGAAGCTCCGAAGTTTTTTGAAATTCTCCAAACGTTTAAACGCTCTTTTCCCGATACCAACAGCCTCAATGAAGCCATCTCGGATGCACTGAGGCAGTTCGGTGAACTGCAGCACTTTCAGCTTGATTACTTTGATTTAGCAGAGCAAGACACACTGCATCCTTCTCGCGACACGAACAAACCATTGGTTGCTCTTGGGGCTATTTTGGGTTCACAGGTACGACTCATCGACAATCAAGAACTGCAGTGACATGAAGACAAACGTTCCTAAATACACTGCAGATCAACACGCAAATATCTACAAACAGTCTCAAGAACGCTTCGCAAATACCATCGATGGTATTTCTCCTGTCGAAGAATCCGTCAAGATACAGAGCTGCCCCGACTGGACTGTTCACGACCTTTTGAGTCACGTCACAGGGCTCTGCGTCGCAATATCGCAAGGTGATTCACCACCTGCCGATACGCAGAACTGGGTCGATGAGCAAGTGATCTCGAGGAAAGGTCTTTCTTCGGAACACGTAGCTGCAGAGTGGAGCGAATCGTTAAGCAATTTTTGCGCAGTGGCTACTTCCGACATGCGGTTAGCCATGCCACTGACTTACGACTTACTGGTACATGAATTCGACCTGAATCATGCTTTGCAAAAGCCACCTGTCCTAGAAGATACCGATGCACTACTTCTCGCAATGAATGTTGCAGCACTCATCCTTCATGGCGATATCTCAAAGGCTGAAGTTGGCTCGCTCTTGCTCGTTGCTCATGACAACGAGTGGCAATGTGGCATGGGCGATGTAATTGCCACGCTCGATCTCAGCGCAACAACGAATCCTATTTTTGAGTTCATCCGACTCACCGGAAGCAGACGGTCTCAAAGTCAGCTACTCGCATACCCATGGCAGGGCGACGTTGAGCGCATACTTCCATTGCTGTCACACATGGAGCTTCCGCTTCACGACATCGTTGAATAGTTAGCGGCGCACACTGGTGTCGGTTTGCTGTGCACGTAGTCGCACTGTATGCACACCATCACCAGAGAGAACTCCCCCACGAGCCAGCAACCGACCGCCTTGCCAATTAGATAGACCCAGTTCGGGCCTATTCAATGCATATTGACCGTCTACCCATCGCGTGATTCCGGAACCGACAAATGGTGCGTTACATTCCCGCCATATGAGGTCATGATCTTCTTGATCTCGAGAAAGACAAGAAACAATAAATTGCGGGCTATGAGCGTTAAAAGACGCAACGCAATCATGCAAGCTGGGCTCAAAGGAAAGAGCCAACTCTGGCTGATTTTCCCATTCGTATTCCAGCGCATAGTCAATTTCCTCGCTCCACTCAATGTTGACGTTGATCGGAATATCACAACTGTCTAGAAAGACCTTTGAAGCGTGAGGTACATGAACAATTGCTTGAGCATTCCGATGATTCGCCGCCTGAGAAACACCCTCTAAAACAGCTTGAATATTGTGCACAGGAGTATCGCTTGTCATTGCAACAACATTCAGCGTGTTGCATACCTTGCGGTCTAAAGAGTTCATAACGAAAGATGCAATGTCATCGGCGTGTGCCGATTGACCAAGAATCATCCAAGCCCCTCCTGTTCCATGCAAACTCACCGCCGTGCCAGATTGGCGAGCAACAGCACCTAGCTGCGCTACAGCTTTGCCAGAACCTCGGGCAATCGCAAGTGACAGACCAGAGTGGGCAAACAAGGCCCAGCCAGCTCCATGGGTTGGACTGTCGATGAGCACTACAGATTTCTCTGGTAACCCCGATGCAATGAGTGCCGGAACCAGCATGTGTTTTGAGATGGCACGTGCGGTGCCTAATGCATCGCTGCCGATACGGAAGACGACAGTATTGCCAGTACGCAGAACACCCGTTGCATCGGCAAATACATTAGGGCGACCTTCGAATACGAAACCAACTACGCCAAGTGGCGCACGCACAACTTCTACATTCCAACCATCGTGCTCGACGGTGCTCATGACGAGATCTCGGGCGAGGTCCAAACGAGACCACATCAACAGACCCTCAACCATGTCGCTGCGCATTTTTTCGTCAATTCGCAATCGTGTTACCGACCGCCCCTTTTTTAAGGCTGATTCAACATCTTCATTATTGGCAACTTGCACATAATGAAAGAGATCCTTGTCACTTAGAAACTCAGCGAATTTTTTATAGAAAAGTGAAATTTGTTCGTCACTTGCACGCGCCAGTGCAGTGAAAGCTGAGGTCGCTTCGGTAACAGCAGTATCTGCAATTTTCAGATCGGCCGCTGTAATTCGTAAGAGTTCTCCCATTTCTTGCAGTGCAATCAGGGAATCGCCCGGCTGGAATGCATCGGCAAGTTCCGTTGAAACGCGCACCCATTGATTTCCACACAAAATGCGCTGGCTAGCCTCGAGAGATTCAACTTTTTCCACGCCGGCTGCATCTGAGTTCATATACGTGCAGATTACGACATAGTGTGGCAAACATGCAGAATTCCAGCAATATCTATTTCCGGCAGTTACTTTCCGGCAGAGACTTTGCCGTCGGCAACAAAGCCGCGGAACAAATGGTTAACTTTGTCTATCTGCTCGGCGACAAAGACACGGGTGAATGCGTTGTAATTGACCCTGCGTATGCCGTAGATGACATCATTGCCTCAGCTCAGGGCGACGGCATGAACGTTACGGGGGTTCTCGCCACTCATTATCACGCCGACCATATTGGAGGCTCCATAATGGGCATGCGTATCGAAGGTATCGCAAAAATCCTTGAGAGTGCATCTCTTCCCATTCACGTAAATGCTCTCGAGTCGGAGTTCGTGATGAAGACAACTGGGGTGACACGAGCCGACCTCATTGAACACCATGGTGGCGACACACTTATGGTGGGAAATGTAGAGGTGACGTTCATTCATACGCCGGGGCACACTCCAGGCAGTCAGTGCTTTCTTGCCAATGGGTGTCTTGTTTCTGGCGACACGCTCTTTCTCGATGGTTGCGGGCGAACCGACCTTCCGGGCAGCAACCCTGAAGACATGTACGACAGCTTGCAACGGTTAGCGCAGCTACCCGACCAAACTGTCGTTTACCCTGGTCATCAGTATTCGGTTCCTGCTAGTTCACCAATGGAGAATGTGCGTCAGGCGAACTACGTGTACCGCACCAGGAATAAGGAAGCTTGGATGCAATGGTTCGGTGGCGTAGAGAACTAGAAAAAAGCAGCGAGCGCTGTGCTTGCAGCTGTCGTTAAGAGTAAGACGTACGTCAAACGTTGAAACGCTTCTTGAGTAACAGCACTCCTCGCTCTTCGCCCTAGCAATGTTCCTAGGTACATCGAAGGTATTGAAAGTAGCGCGAATTGAAATGCTGCAACACTGCCTTTACCAGCTGCCATCAAAACGGCAAACGACGCACACCCTGAAATAGTGAACACGTAGGCCAATGTGGCTCTGAGATGTGATGGGTCGAGGCGCTTTGACTGTAGAAGAAATATAAGGGGTGGACCATTAGTAGAGACAGAAGTTGCCAGTACACCCGAAAATGCGCCTAGAAATATGTCAACTGTCTTGTTCTCTACCGTCAGCGAAAATTTACGCATCATCATTAGGACTAAAACCAGTGTGACTGCACTAATACACACACGCATCTGCGTGGCGCTAAAAACTGATAAAAGAAGAACACCCAACGGCATGCCGAGAATTGCAGAAAGTGAAATCCGTCTAGCTATTGAACGTTCGACTAAATGATGGTCTTTTGTGACATGCACAACATTGGTAAAAATTCCACAGATTGTTGCAATGACAACTGCTTCGCGGATATCCACAACAACAGACAGGAGAGGCATAGCCAGTAACGAAAAACCAAAGCCGGATATTGACTGCAGAATTGCTGCGACACAGATAATGACGATTACTGCAAACAGGTCATTCACCACAGAAAAACTCTAGTAGAAAGGTCTATTCTCATAGCCCCGCCGAGCAAGGAAATGTGAAACACTATTGAAATGAAGCCTGCAGTTTTAGCTATCAATGGCAATCGTATGATGCAACGTATTGAAGCTCTTGCCGACATCGGCAGCACAGGCGACGGCGGCTGTTGTCGCATTGCACTGACCACCGAAGACCGCGATGGACGAGATCTTGTGGTGTCTTGGATGAAAGAACTCAATCTCGAGGTAACAACCGACGCAATTGGCAATGTTTTAGGAACGTGGAATGTGGGAACAGGCAAACCCGTCCTCACTGGTTCACATATTGATACCGTTCGCACCGGTGGTGTATACGACGGCAACTACGGCGTCATTGCAGGCTTAGAAGTAATTCAGACGTGTCAGGAGTCTGGGCTCACCCCGTCGCGGCCACTTTCGGTCGCATTTTTTACAGATGAAGAAGGCGCACGGTTTTCCCCCGACATGCTCGGCTCTCTTGTTTATGCTGGCGGACTCAATCTTGAAGAGGCGCTAGACATCGTCGGAATTGACGGACAACGCGTTGGCGACGAGTTACTCAATATTGGCTACGCAGGAAGTGCTCCTTGCCCAGGTGAAGCACCACATGCGTTTGTAGAAATTCATATAGAACAGGGTCCGGTGTTAGAGGCAGAAGGGTTCACTCTCGGAGCGGTAACCGGCGTTCAAGGTATTTCCTGGCAGGAAGTAACTATTCAAGGACAAAGCAATCACGCTGGTACAACACCAATGAACTTGCGTCACGACCCCGCCTATGTTGCAGCCATGCTCACTGTGTATTTGCGAGAAATTGCAGAACGGTTCGGAGGCGACCAAGTGTGCACAGTTGGAAAGATTGACTTACACCCCAATCTCGTCAACGTTATTCCCTCTCGTGCAACTCTTACGCTCGATATGCGAAATACCGACGAAGACACTCTTGTTGATGCAGAACGCTTGCTCGATACCTTCTGTTTCCAGTTAGAACAAGATGAAGGTGTCTCTATATCGAAAAGAACATTGTCGCGTTTTGAACCCGTACAATTCGATGAGCGAGTCATAGAAATTGTGGAGCGTCATTGTTTGTCTACGGGTAAACGGGTGCGCAGACTCCCTTCAGGTGCTGGTCACGACGCACAAATGCTGGCCCGAGTGTGTCCGTCGGCAATGATTTTCGTGCCTAGTCAGAAAGGTATTTCGCATAACCCCGCAGAACATACCGATGAAGAAGATCTTGTCACTGGGGCAAACGTTTTATTGCATGTGATGCTGGAATTAGCCGATACTGTTTTCTCATGAGCAGAATTATTACGGTCGGCGCTGCGCAGCTTGGACCCATACAAAAAGAAGACACCCGGGCCTCGGTCGTTGATCGCCTCATCGCTCTTTTGCGTCAGGCAAGTAGCAACGGGTGCGATCTTGTGGTGTTCCCGGAATTAGCCCTCACCACTTTTTTCCCTCGATGGTTTGTTGACGACATCACCGAGGCCGACCATTGGTACGAAACATCAATGCCGTCGCCAGAAACACAACCCCTCTTCGACGAGGCACGCCGACTCTCTATTGGTTTTTCTCTGGGTTACGCGGAACTCACTCCCGATGGTCACCGGTTCAATACGCAGATATTGGTGGAGAAAGACGGATCCGTTGTAGCGAAATATCACAAGGTGCATATACCTGGTCACGAACACAACGAACCCGACCGACCCTTTCAACATGCCGAGCGCTACTACTTTGAACCCGGGCCAGAAGGCTTTGGAGTATGGAAAGCTTTTGGTGCACGAATAGGAATGATGATCTGCAACGACCGACGGTGGCCAGAGTCGTACAGAGTCATGGGGCTCAAGGGTGTTGAAATGATTTTGTGTGGCTACAACACGCCCATCCATTACGTACCCGACCCAAGCCAAGATATTTTGCAAGGATTCCACAACGCACTCGTCATGCAGTCCGGTGCCTACCAAAACGGTACATGGGTTGTTGGTGTAGCCAAAGGTGGTACCGAAGAGGGCGTCGACTCCCTCGGACAAACCTGCATTGTGGCTCCATCGGGTCAAATTGTGGCTCAGGCATACACCACCGACGATGAGTTAGTAGTGGCGCGTTGCGACCTCGATTGGTGCAGCAAATACAAAGAGACGCTTTTCAATTTCGATAAATACCGCCGTCCCGACGTTTATGGGTCAATAACCGCCCAAAAAGGTGTCATTTTCGAGGATTAACGCTCCTGAAACGAAATGAACTACCGCTTTCTCTCATCCTTTGACAAAATGTAAAGATCAAGGGGCAAGCATGACATCTTCACCATCCACTTACTCAGAGGCCAATTACTGGAACTCTGCTTCCCGTGTGCCCCTCACCGTTAATGGCGTGCAGGTCACAATCAGTTCCCGCCACCCGCATCTGTTGTCGGCGCTGCGTGAAGAATTGAACGTCACCTCTGCAAAAGATGGTTGCTCCCCTTCTGGGCAATGCGGGTGTTGCACCGTGCTCATTGATGGCAAAGCGGTAGTGAGTTGCCAACAATCTGTAGAGAAAGTTCGTGATGCGAACATCGTTACTCTTGAAGGCATCGGAGAAGACGAAAGAAAAGTTTATTCCGATGCATTTACAGCATGCGGTGGGTTGCAGTGTGGTTTCTGTATTCCCGGCATAGTGGTGCGAGCTAAAGCACAGGTAGATAAAAAAGGCGCTGGCCTCAAACGAGAAGATATGGCTCGTCATCTCGGTGCGCACCTCTGCCGGTGCACCGGATACGTCAAGGTGCTCGACGCAATTGAAAGCGTCGCGAAAGGCACTATTCCACCAAAACTGGTATCTGGTGGCGTTGGCAGTAACGCGCCAAAATATGAGGGTGAATCGCTTACTCTCGGAGATCGCGGCTATGTAGACGATATTCGCGTTCCCGGAATGTTGCATGCTGCATTGCATCTCACCTCTCACGCCCGCGCAAAAGTTTTAAACATCAACACCGAACGAACACTTGCCTCTTCCGGGGTGCGTGCAGTTTTTACAGCAAACGACATTCCCGGCGAAACATACGTCGGCATTATTTATAAAGACTGGCCCGTCATGATTCCCGTAGACGGGTTCACTTCCTATGCCGGTGACGTATTGGCAATAGTTGTTGCTGAAACACGCGAGGAAGCACGCATGGCAGCAGAGCTTCTTGAGGTTGACTATGACGTGATGCAGCCCATCACAGATCCGGCTGTTGCTATTGCATCAAATGAAATTGCTGTGTGGAAAACCGCTAACAACATCTTGAGCACCAGCACCTATCACCGTGGCGACACAGAGCAATCGCTTCAAAATGCACCGCACGTTGTACGTGAGACATTTATTACTCAACGCATAGAACACGCATTTCTCGAACCCGAAAGCACGCTTGCTGTACCCAGCCTCGCTGGCGAGAATCGCAAGTTACACGTGTACTCCGGTGGTCAAGGCGTCTGGGACGACAGAAACGACATTGCTCGTGTCTTAAATATCGCTAACGAAAATGTGACCGTCGAGCTGGTATCTAACGGTGGGGCCTTTGGTGGCAAAGAAGATATGAGTAACCAAGCTCACGCTGCTTTAGCTGCATGGCTGCTCAACGTGCCCGTGAAATGCACTCTGAGTCGCGAAGAAAGTTTTCGCATGCACGCCAAGCGTCACCCCATCACCATGGACTACGAGGCAGGCTGCGACGAGAATGGGAAACTTATTGCTCTTCGCGTACGTGCATTGGGTGACAGCGGCGCCTACGCCAGCGTTGGCATGAAGGTACTTGAACGTATGGCAGGCCATGCCAGTGGCCCCTACTTTGTTCCCAATATTGATGTTGAGGCAGTAGCTGCCCGCACTAACAACCCTGTTTGTGGAGCCTTTCGCGGCTTCGGAGCGAACCAAGCGCAATTCGCCATGGAAGGAATCCTCGATCGATTAGCCGTCAAAATAGGCATCTCTGGTTGGGAAATTCGCAAAAGAAACGTCATTAAGCCCGGAATGGTGTGGGGTCCTGGGCAAATCATGGACGACGGGTGCCTGGGTGCAGAACTGTGTCTCGACGAAGTACGCGAGGCGTATGAGGCAGCAACACAAGGCGGCAAGGCTGTAGGACTTGGCTTGGGGTTAAAGAATTCTGGACTTGGCAATGGTTTTAAAGAAATAACAAAAGCTGTTGTTCGTTTTTGTTCAGACGGCACCGTTGAGGTGCGACACGGCTGGACCGAAATGGGTCAGGGCATCCACACCGTTGCGCTGCAAGTTGCAGTTGAGGAACTAGGTATTGACCCACTGCGCATCAAGGTAATTGTCGACACCACACGAGAACTCGGCCAGGGGCAAACTACGGGTTCGCGCGGCACTCTGATGGGGGCCGGCGCTGTGAAGGCTGCGTGTGAAGCCGCACGAGCAGCCAATTGCGCTGTAGATGTTGACCACCTGGGTGAGTACCGCGTGGACTGGACAACGAAGTTGGGCGAACCCGGGGTTGAGAACCCTATTATTCACTCCACTTTTGGATACGCAGCACAAGTAGTTGTGATGGACCGCACCACGGGGTTAATTGAACGAGTCATTGCTGCTCACGATGTAGGGCGCGCAGTGAACCCCATGCTGTGCGAAGGACAAATTGAAGGCAGTGTTCACATGGGTCTTGGATATGCGCTATCCGAGCAATTTCCCAGCGACCCCGAAACTGCGTTTCCCACCAACACAACGTTACGTTCACTCGGCATTTTGCGTCCGAAAGATGTTCCACCCATTGAAGTGACGCTTGTTGAATCACCGCAACCCAATTCACCATATGGAATTAAAGGTGTCGGAGAAATTGGTCTCGTACCAACTGCTGGTGCCGTGGCCGAAGCGATGCGCAATGTAGATGGTGTGTGGCGCAATGAATTACCCATGAGGCCAAAGGCCCGTGACGATGACTAATGCGTACACCACACCTGGTCTTGTGTGTGCACACCATCACCTCTACAGCTCTTTGGCTCGCGGTATGCCAGCGCCTAAAATTGCACCCCACAATTTCCTATCTACTTTAGAAAATGTTTGGTGGAAATTAGATGCTGCACTTGACCACGACATGATCTATTGGTCGGCTGCATTAGGTGCTGCTGAAGCGCTCTTATCGGGCACCACCGCAATTATCGACCATCATGAATCTCCAAATTGCATTGAGGGGTCGCTAGACGTCATCCACGCCGCATGTACCGACATTGGTATTCGCGTTATTCCGTGTTACGGCGTCACCGACCGGTGGAATAATGACGGAAAGCTGCAAGAGGTCAATACGTCATCCCCTATGACTCAAGGCGCAGAACTCGGTCTCGCAGAAACAAAGCGGTATCTCCTCAGCGACAGACCAGCGATGGTGGGCGTACACGCAGCATTTACTTGCACTGATGAAACTCTCGATACCGCTGCACACCTAGCCACCGAATTTCATACTGGCGTGCACATTCACGTCGCTGAAGGACAAGACGACCGCGATGCTGAAAGTCGCTTACAAAAATATGCCAATGACGATTGGCTCATCGTTCATGGAGTGCATTTACAAAAACCGATTGCCGGAACAATTGTTCATAACCCACGTTCCAACATGAACAATGCGGTTGGTTATGCTCGCCCAGCGCAATGGAGAAACCGCATCGCACTTGGTTCAGACGGTATCGATAGCAACATGATGTCTGAGTTTCAACTTGCATTTATTGCAGGTCGCGCCGACGACATATCTTTCTCTCCCGACCTTGCCTGGAACTGGCTATTCAATGGTTCCCAGCTCGTTCCAGATACTCAAAACGACGTGGTGACCTGGAATTACCCACATATGGATAGTTCTTGGCACCTTGCTTACACCACCTCTCTCCATGTCACTGACGTCAGCATCAATAATGAATTCGTGTTATTCGAAGGGAATCTCACCAAGGTTGACCTCGAGGAAACGCGACGCAAGGCCGAAGAACAATCTCGGCGTTTGCACCATGCTTTAGCAATGTCCGAATAGCCACCATGACAATCAAGGAAATTCTATGAAAATACCCATGGCTCTATATCTGCAAGATGCGCATCACATCCGCGAAGGCATGGAGTTTGCTCAATACGCAGAGGCAAAAGGATTCGATGCGGTATGGCAGGCCGAAAGTCGACTCGTTCGCGAAGCAACTGTTCCTATGGCCGCTTTTGCCTCAGTGACGAGTCGCATCAAAGTGGGTTCAGGAGTGGTCGATTGCTGGAGTCGCAACCCCGCCCGCCTCGCAGCGACGTTTTCCACCTTGGACGACCTCGCTCCAGGAAGAGTCATCTTGGGTATCGGTGCATGGTGGGATCCACTTGCATCAAAAGTGGGCATCAGCCGACACAAACCACTGAAAGCAATGCGGGAAATTGTGACCACCGTCAGGGCGCTTCTCAATAATGAAACAGTCACATTCAATGGTGAATTTGTGCAGCTTGATGGCGTTGAACTCGACTATGTGTACCAAGAGCGCCGTGCGAAGAATGTGCCCATTTACATTGGCGCAACAGGAATGCAAATGATGGAACTCACTGGCGAAATCGCTGATGGAGTTGTACTGAATTACCTTGTCTCTCCCGATTACAACAAGCAAGCGATGGAGGCTCTCGGAAATGGGGCAGCCAAGGCTGGACGCACCCTAGACAACATCGATCGTCCGCAACTGGTGGTCTGCAGTGTTCATGAAGATCGCCAAACCGCTTTAGACATGGCGCGTTTAATGGTGACCCAGTACTTGGGCCAACAGCCCCACATCATGAAGGCCTCAGGGGTGCCACAAAGTTTGCTCGACAAAGTTGGTGAAGTTCTCACTTGGCCAGCCACGCACGAACAAGTTGTAAAAGCGTCAAAACTCGTTCCCGATGAAATTGTGGAAATGCTGACGGCTAGTGGAACCCCGGATGATGCTCGTAATAAGGTGAAGCATTACATCGACAATGGGTGCACATCTCCAATTTTGTATCCACTCGGGGATGTGAAAGCGATGATTGACGCATTCGAGGGTTGGGAAGTCACATGACCATTTTTTCACCAAGGTCACTTACAGAGGCTTTACAAGTACTGAATGAACACCCCGCAGCTCGTCTCCTTGCCGGCGGAACCGACACCATGGTGGAAATTAACTTTCGCCACTTCGAACCAAGCGACATCATTTCACTGCGCCATGTTCAAGAACTACAAGTATTTGAAACTCTCAGCACCGGGTACCGCCTTGGGGCTGCAATCCCTTACAAACAATTTGAAAATGGTTCTTTCTCACATGTTTCAGGGGCACTAAGCGAGGCTTCACGCACGGTGGGTTCACCGCAAATTCGAGCCACCGGAACAATTGGCGGCAACTTGGGAACCTGCTCCCCTGCTGGCGACACACTGCCTGTGCTGAGTGCGCTCGATGCACAGATTGAACTGTCGTCCATCAACGGCATTCGCATGCTCAGCATTCACGATTTCATGCTTGGCGTCAAACGCAATGCGCGGGTTTCAAATGAAATCATTACTGCAATCCACATACCAAAAATCAATGGTTTTCAGGGCTACGCAAAAGTCGGTGTGCGCAACGCCATGGTGATCTCTATTGCAAGTGCTTGCCTCATTCACAATATGGACAAGAGCCATATTGCTCTCGCTCTCGGTGCAGTAGGTCCAACCATCATCCGGTGTCGCACAGCAGAAAAGTGGCTAACGCAAAACGCAGATCTTTCTACAAGTACTGCTTTGACCACTGAGGTCATTGAAGAATTTGGGCGCTTAGCTGCATCAGAAGCACTTCCTATTACAGACCACAGATCAACTGCCGAGTACCGCAAACATGCTGTTGGTGTACTTGCACAACGACTATTGAAACGAGCAATGAAGTGAGTACGTCTTCAGAAATTTATTCACTACGTGTCAACGGAACGGATCAACACGTGAAAGACGCATGGATTGGTGAAAGCCTGCTGTACGTCTTGCGCGAGCGACTCGGCTTCATGGGCTCCAAGGGTGCCTGTGAGCAAGGTGAATGCGGAAGTTGCACTGTCCTCATCAATAACGATGCCGTGTGTTCGTGCTTAGTGATGGCTGCAAGTGCCATCGATACCGACATCATTACGGTTGAAGGCTTAGCCCCCTCTGAGAGCCCTAACGACATACAACAAGCGTTTGTTGCCGAAGGCGCTGTGCAATGCGGATTCTGCACACCAGGGCTCATTGTTGCTGTGCATCACCTCTTAGAGACAAACTCATCTCCATCAGAAATTGAAGTGAAAGAAGCATTGTCGGGAAATATCTGCAGGTGTACCGGATACGGTCGTATTTTTTCTGCAGTACAACTCGTCATTTCTCAGAGAGAAAAGAGCATCTCGTGAGTACACGTACGACGAGTAAGCAACGAGAAGTACTCGGCGTTTCAGCACTGCGACCCGACGGCTTAGCAAAAACGCAGGGAACTTTCTCATTTTCATCTGACTACACAGCAGACAACATGTTGTGGGGTGCCACATTGCGTTCACCACATCCATATGCCCGCATCATTTCCATAGATATTTCCGAGGCGATAAAAATTGACGGCGTAGAAACAGTTCTCTTGGCTAGTGATGTGCCCGGCAAACTCACGTACGGCCTCATTGCTTCCGATCAACCAGTATTCGCTTCAGAATTCGTGCGGTATATGGGAGAACCCATAGCAGCTGTAGCTGCAGATCATCCGGAAACATGTCGCCGTGCATTAGACGCAATCGTCGTTCACTACGAAGTTTTGAAACCACTCACATCTATTGAAGATGCACTTAACCCGAACACTCCAAGCATCCATCCAGATGGCAATGTATTTCGACATCAACACATTCTCCATGGCGACGCCAATGCCACTGGCGACATCGTGGTTGAAGGTGAATATGAGATCGGAATGCAAGATCAAGCTTTTCTTGGTCTTGAAGCAGCACTTGCCTACCCCGACTCTGACGGGTCAGGCATAGAGCTAGTTGTGGCAACGCAGTGGTTGCATGAAGATCAAAAACAAATTGCTGACTGCCTTGCGATGCCTAAGGAAAAAGTACGCCTGCAGCTCGGCGGCGTAGGCGGAGCCTTTGGTGCACGCGAAGATATCAGCCTCCAAGTACACACATGCCTTTTAGCTTTACGCACGGGGCGGCCAGTGAAAATGCAATACACACGTGAAGAGAGCTTCTTTGGTCATGTGCATCGTCACCCGGGTGTCATTTCATTGAAACACCACGTCACCAATGAAGGTCGCATTGTAAAAATTGAAGGAACAATGAAGCTCGATGGCGGCGCTTACGCCTCTACATCATCAGCTGTCCTCATCAACGGCGTCACGCACATTCAAGGCCCATACAAGTGCCCCAATGCAGTTTTCGACGGATATGCAGTGCGTACAAATAACCCCCCGTGCGGTGCGATGCGCGGCTTTGGTGTCGTGCAGGCATGTTTTGCCCATGAAGGTCAAATGGACAAAATTGCCAAAGCTGTTGGTAAGTCTCCTGTAGAAGTACGCCTTCTCAATGCAATGGAAAAAGGAGACACACTCATTACTGGTCAACCAGTGGAAAGTGTGGCGCCTGTTGCACGTTGCATTCGTGAAACCGATGCACTACCCCTCCCGGAACCGTTGTCACTCAGCGCAGGAACCATGGAGCTTCCAGGAGGTTCGGGCCGCACGTCAGAACTTCACAACATCAAACGTGGAATTGGTTGGGGTGTCTCTATAAAGAACTTGATGTACAGCGAAGGTTTCGATGACAGTGCCGAAGCACGCTGCACTCTTGGCGACGGAGTGGCCACACTGAAATTTGCAACCGCAGAAGTGGGGCAAGGTTTCGTTGTACTCGCTCAACAAATTGCACGAACTGTACTTGGCGTAGACGTAGTGGTTCTCGACCGCATCGACACAAACATTGGCTCTGCCGGTTCTACCTCCGCATCACGGCAAACGTGGATGAGCGGTGGCGCCGTCGACGGAGCGTGCCGGCTTGTACGGGAACGACTCTTCGAACATGTTGCTCATATGCACGGGCTAGACCCACTGCAATTAATCATCGAAGATACCGACATCGTCGACACCATGGGGCCGCTACGCATCAGCGTGAGTGAGGCAAGCAAGGGTGTGAAGATCACTCAGACGTTCCTGCATCAGCACCGCAAGACCGAGGAACTTGATGAGAATGGTCAAGGCAATTGTCACGTCGCTTTCGCATTTGTTGCTCACCGGGCAGTTGTTGATGTCGATGTTGAACTCGGATTAGTGAAAGTTGTACAAATAGCTACCGCTCAAGACGTAGGTCGTTCGCTCAACCCACTTGCCCTTTTAGGACAAATTGAAGGCGGCATTGCGCAAGGTCTTGGACTGGCGGTGATGGAGGAAATTATTATGCAGAACGGAATTGTAAAAAATCCGAGCTTCACCGACTATCTCTTGCCAACAGCACTTGATGCACCCGACGTTCTTTTCATCCCCATCGAAGAGCCAGACCCTCAGGCTCCATTAGGGGCCAAGGGCGTAGGAGAGCCACCTTGCATATCGGTGACACCCGCAATTGTGGCTGCCATTAGAGACGCCACTGGCATTGATCTGAAGCGCACACCTGTACGCCCGCAAGATATTTGTCTATAGATCATTCACTATTAGACAGAGAAGAATTCACGCCCGTTGTGATCTATTGGGGCGGCAAAGTGGCGTTCACCCATTGAAGCAATGAGTGCCACACCTCGCTCGTTACCGAGGTCGAATGTTGCGCCAGTAAGCACTGCGGTTGAAGTGCCGCCAATAACGTGAGCACGTACATAGTCCTTATAAAGATCTTCGAATGCGTAATTCACTCCAAGACGAGTAATTTCGTCGTGATACTCATGGAGCCATTTGTCTTCGTGCTGACGACGGTCGGCAACGGTGACACTTCCACCAAGCAGGTACGCCAGGTCGTAACCTGCAGGGCCTCTACCAAC
>CAMCZG010000026.1 GCA_945886445.1 Bifidobacterium breve
GGCGATGCAATAGACGTGCAAAGACCACTGAATAGTGTTGCTCCCGACATCACATTGTGGGTGTAACCACTTATGACCAACGCAGCGTTACCAACACGTAATGGCGTAGCTCGTTTTGCGGAGCTCGATATTGCTCGCAGCATTGCGCTATTTGGCATCATCGTTTTGAATTACCACGGCTACCTCAACGGGGCCAACGCCACAGGTTCTGTTCAGACAACATGGTTTGCTCGTCTCATGGATCCGTGGAATGGGCTACTTGTTCCTAGCCCTGTCATTTTTGTGGTGGTCGCAGGAATTGCTTGTGGGCTCCTCACAGCAACAAGCCAGCAACTCAGCACCATGGAACTACGTTGGCTGCTTATTCGGCGTGGAACATGTCTGTTCACCATCGGAACCATGTTTGAGTGGGTATGGAACGGAACCATTCTTCCGTACTACGGCATATATTTTATTTTGGCTTCTGTTGTTTTTCATTTAAAAACAAAACACATCGCCGCGCTTGCGGCATCCATCACTTTGGCAGCCGCTCTTTTCTCCTGGTGGCGTTTCCGCCAAGAACAACACGGCCACTCCACAAGTTGGCTACAACCATTTGAACCCAATACGCCCCGCAACCTCATCTTTCGCTATTTCATTGACTACACGCATCCTGTACTGCCGTGGTTTGCCTTTTTCTGTGTTGGCCTCATTATCGGCAAGTCTTATGCAGCCTTCCGCTTGAATCGAAAAAAGATACTTTTTGGCTGTATTCCCGCGCTTTTCTGCACATACCTGGTCAGTGGCCTTGCACTTCATCACACTGACGGTTCTTGGCAGCGCGTTTTGAGTACCGATCCTTTTGAACGAGGCATCCTTGCAACAGTTGGCGCTTGTACAAGTGCAGTAGTTGTAGTCATTCTCATTTCTTTTGCAGCTGACGCATATGCAACCGCACCCCTTATGCAAGTTCTGCAGCGGTCAGGGCAAGTCACACTGACTCTGTACCTCTGCCATGGTTTTATTTTTAACGCAGTAGTTCACTGGTGGGACTGGATTCAACCTGGTGGTTTCACCACTGTATTTATTTTTTCATGTGTGGTGACAACACTGCTTATTGCTATTGGTGCATGGTGGCAACGCTCTGTAGGCAAGGGCCCCATTGAAGTGCTATATCGCAAATTTGGAAACTGAGAGCACTATTAAGTTCTTGCCATGCGGTTCATACCGCGCAACGCAAAAGCAGCAGCACCAATAAGCGCACCATCATCGCCTAAACGCGCAGGAACAATGCGTGCTCCTGTAGAAAATTCAAGTCGACATAATTCATCAAGACTGTTTTGTGCTGCTTGGAAAAAAGGAGCACCAAAACCCAACGCCACACTTCCGCCAACAACAGCAAGTGGCAGATCGAGCAAGTTACATACCGATGCAATACCGCGACCCACCAGCCGCCCTGTGCGCTGAATAATTTCATACGTCGGTTGCGTAGGTGGCCTACCAGTAATGGCCTCAATGGCTGGCCCAGAAGTTTCTGCTTCTAAGCATCCTCGAGCTCCACATACGCAGCGACGGCCGCTTGGCTCCACAATGACGTGGCCAATGTGCCCTGCGTTTCCCGATGCGCCATCAAGAAGTCGGCCGTTCAGCACAATGCCACCACCAACGCCAGTAGAGACCACCATTGCTAAAAAGTTGTCGTGCCCTTTGGCTGCGCCTTTCCAGCCTTCACCTAGGGCAAGCGCTTTGGCATCTCCATCGGCAGATACTGGCAGGCCGGTCAGAATGCGTAGTCGCGGCACTAATGGGAAATTACGCCAACAAGGAATATTGAGCGGCGATACCAACTCGGCATTTTCCGCCATGGGGCCGGCGCAACCCACACCGAGTGCAACTGGTTGTGCGCCATGTTGACCACGTGCTTTTGTGAGCATTGAATCGACGAGCTGCGCAACATCATTAAAAAGATTTTCATCGCTCTGGTTACTACGAACTGCAATGCGCCCTCGGTCGATGACTGAACCTTCACGAGTAACAAGCCCTGCAGCAACTTTGGTGCCACCAATATCGAGAGCGAGAAGGACGTCCATGACGCCTTAATTTCTATCTCACATCATGATCAATGTGTGTTTTATTCACCAGTAATCTGTTACGACATGTTGAATTTTGCTACTCCATTCGGTTGGAACTTATTTTTCACTACGGAACAGACTAATAATTATTGGCAACTGCTGAGTATTTTTATAGAATTAGAACGTGCTTCTTTTGAAATTTATCCACCACACGATGAAATGTTTGCAGCCTTTTTTGCAACTGCATTGCACAACGTCAAGGTAGTCATTGTGGGTCAAGATCCTTATCACCAACCTGGTCAGGCACATGGGTTGAGTTTTTCTGTCAATAGCAATGTTGCGTTACCGCCATCGTTGCGAAATATTTTTACTGAGTTGCAAAGTGACGTGAACGTCGACCGAAGTCAATACCCAGCGAATGGAAACCTCATGTCGTGGGCAGAGCAAGGTGTGTTGTTGCTCAACACCACGTGCACTGTGCGACGCGGCGAAGCTGGCTCACACAGTGGCAAAGGTTGGGAAGAATTTACGACTGCAGCGTTGCGCGTAGTTGCCGAAACACATGCGCATGTGGTGTTTATTTTGTGGGGCAAGCATGCCCAGTCGTTGAAACCACACCTTGAGTCAAATGGCCATCACCACACATTCATTGAGTCGCCGCATCCGTCACCGTTGTCTGCATACCGCGGGTTTTTCGGCTCCCGTCCGTTTTCGCGTGCAAATGAAGCACTCATTCAACATGGCCAGGTACCGATATCATGGTAATTTGGAGAGTAGTCATTGGTTATCGCAAAGAGAAAGGTCACTATGGGTTCGGTTCGACGACATGCCATTCTTGACGCCTCTGCTGCAGTGGTCTGGGACTTCATTGGTCGCCCAGGGGCACTGCACGAATGGTTTCCCATTACCGCTACCCGTATTGAAGGCGACAAACGCTGGATCACTTTGCCGACCGGCATTGTCTTTGAAGAAGATATCTTGCTGCTCGACCACGATCTACGCCGATTCCAATATGGCATTACGAACAACCCACTCATCACCAACCACCTGGGTACATACGACGTCATTGAATTAACACCTTCCACGTGCATCGTCGTCTATAGCACCAATGTCGAACCCGAAGTTTTTGCACTTGCTATTGGAGCCGCTGCAGGTGAGGGAATGCGTTTTCTGGAGAAGAAATACGGCATTCCCAGCAATGGAGGAACTCGCTAATGGCACGTCGTATTTTATTTATCACTACCGACCAACAGCGCTTCGATGCATTGGGCTGTAATGGCGGCACCGTTGCGCGCACACCTGTAGTTGACTCGTTTGCAAAAGAAGGCATTCGCTATAACCGCGCACTGCCTTCCAACGTGGTGTGCATGCCGTCGCGTAGTTCCATGATCACCGGGCAACATGTTTCCACTCATGGTGTATGGATGAACGGCGTTACTCTGCCTGTTGATGCACCCAGCATTGCAGCCGACTTGTGGCGCAAGGGCTACCGCACTTCGCTCATTGGTAAGGCGCACTTTGAACCGTTCCTCGACCCGTTTGCGCTCTTCACGGAAAACACCATCGCTACTCAAGGCGTGGAAACTGTGATGCACAAAAATGCCGACGGAACCGAAGAGCCCCACCGTGGTTTTGAACACCTCGAATTTGCGACACACAATGCCATGGGTCCTTTGCATTACGCCCAATGGATACGTGCGAATCATCCTGAAGGCGCCGACATGCTCTACCCCATCATTAACCGAAAATTGCAGGTGAATGAAATGGGTGGCGGCGACACCGGAGCGCCACAGGTGAAGCACAACCCCATGCCTCTTGAGTGGTATCACACCGAATGGGTGGCCGACCGAGCCATCAACTGGCTCTCATCACAAAGTGACGACGACGACATGTTTTGCTGGGTGAGTTTCCCCGACCCACATCATGCGTGGGACCCGCCCATGTCGGAACTGCATCGCGTGAACTGGCGTGACCTCGACCTTCCTGCTGGTTATATCAGCGACCCTGCCGAGCGTGAACGTATTTTGAGTACGAAACCCGCACAGTGGCTGGCTTGGTACAACGGCGAATTTGTTTCCAACTTTGAAGCACCGGCCCAATGGGTGCCCAACACACTGACCGCCGACCAAGTGCGTGAAGTAAACGCAATGGTGCATATTGAAAATGAGCTCATCGATGAAGCAATTGGTCGCATTGTCGGTGTATTCAAAGACCGTGGATGGTGGGACGACACCGACGTTATTTTCACCACCGATCACGGCGAATTTCAAGGCGACTTTGGCCTGCTCTTTAAAGGTCCATACCACGTCGACTCTCTCATGCGCTTGCCACTTGTTTGGCGCCCCGCACCATCTCGCGTTGGTGTTACTACGCCAACAGTGGTGAACACACCGGTGAGCTTGGTTTCACTTGCTGCAACTTTTGCTCACATCGCAGGCTTGCCTCAACCCGCCTACGTAGAGGCAGCGCGACTCCCGCTGAACGATGCAGAGTCAATCGAACTGAAACACGAGCGTGTTCTCACCGAATGGGACAGTGTTCTGTTCGGCAAAATTGTTTCATTGCGCACCATTACTCGTGGTTCATGGGTATGCACCGCAACATTGCCAGGCACGTTGCACGATGGCACCGACGGCGAGTTGTACAACTTGGTTGACGACCCGCTTCAGCATCACAACTTGTGGCACAACAGCGATCACCGCACAACACGCGATGATCTTCTTGCCGACATGTGGGAACACTTGCCCGAACGAAAAGGTGTTCGGCGTGAGTGCGATGCTCCGGTTTAACCCTCTTTAAAGAGCTTTTACCCATTTCATTGCGTTGTCGAGCATTGCAATTTGCGCATCCACTTTGTTGACCGGGGTCGTGTCGCCTGCCAACATGCGGTTTGCCATGGTGCTGAGCGATAGCCAAGTGGTGCCCGATGCTTTCCAAGCAGCCACTTCGGGCGACAATAATTCTTCTCCGCGTTGTAAGTGCAGCACAGCATCGGTCGGGAAACTCGCGGCATCACGACCCTGTAATGCAAGTTCTTCACGCAAAATGACAAGAGCACTTTGAATGCGTTCGCCAGTGTTGCCAAAAATATAACCGTCACCCATGCGCGCAGCGCGGCGAACGGAAGCCTCTGCGCTGCCACCAAACCAAACAGGAATTTGACGATTGGGCAACGGAACAATTCCACCGCGGTCAACACGGTGATATTTGCCTGAAAAGTCGTTCACTGGTGATGTCCATAGCTGGCGCATCAATTCAACTTGTTCTTCCATACGTTTTGCACGGTTACGAAATTCGGTATTCAACGCTTCGTATTCGACGTAGTTCCAACCGGTTCCCACGCCGAGCACCAAACGTCCACCACTGAGAAGGTCGAGGTCGGCTGCTTGTTTGGCAACTAATACCGCTTGTCGTTGGGGAAGAATAAGTACACCTGTGACAAGTTCTATGTCGGTGGTGATGGCTGCGATGTAGCTAAACAGAACCAACGGTTCATGAAACTCATCTTGTTCGGTGTACGGGCCCCATAATTTTGGGTCACGATCGGCGTGCACTGCACCAACAACATGGTCATAGGTAACAATGCGCTCAAAACCAAGATCTTCTACTGCGGCCACCCAAGCCCGTATTGCTCCGGGGTCTTTGCCCATTTCAGTTGTAGGAAATACTGCTCCGTATCGCATGGAAACACTGTAGGTCTTCTGATAGGACTAGGCGATGGCGCAGAATATCCAATTCGACAACACGTACTACCAACGCTTCTACGGAAAGACGGGCGTACATGATGCCGAGAAAATTACCCACCTTGCCCAGGGTGTCCACTCTTTGTGCGCCTGGTGGGGCTTACCCATTCATAGTGTTCTCGATGTTGGTGCGGGCCCTGGTTTTTGGAGCAATTGGTATCGCACTCAGCACCCAAAGGTAAAGGTTCTTTCCACTGACATCAGCGAACATGCATGCACAACATATGGCCATCAGCGCCGTGATATCAGTGCATGGTCTCCACCACGGGCGTACGACCTCGTCATTTGTCACGGAGTATTGCAATACCCAAGTAATGCGGAAGTACGGCAGACAATGGTGAATTTAGGCGGAGCAGCAAAGCACTTTATGTACCTAGAAATACCAACGAAAAATGATTTTGTGGACATCGTTGATGAATCGGTCACCGATATAAATGTGCACCATACTTTGTTCAGGTAGGTGCGGGGCTATGGCAATCACGACAGAGCAATATTCCTATGTACGAACTAGAAGCGTGTCGCTCATAAATTAACGCTGTGCGAGTACGGCGTCGCTCACCCAACACGTTTCAAGATGTAGCGTTGAGCGAATTCGCACCACACGCTTTTCTTCATGTATGGCTTTGCCGCACATGGAAAGTGCGGCTTTGATACACGACTCCTCATCGGGTAAGACCATGGGAAGCCTGCTGCGGCGAACGCCCGACGGACCTGCCGTAAAACAGTTGAGATACGTCTTTTCCCAGTCAATAGCGTTTGCAACCGCAGCAGGAATGAAGTCGGCGAGACCGATACCCAACACGTTTCCACCAGATGCTTCGGTCACGCTTAACAACACAATTGTTGCTGGCGGATCTGGAAAATCACTGAGTCCATGCACCCAGAATCGCCCACTCACGTTGGGGTCGATGGAGGTTCCAGAAATATCTTTTCCACCACGTTCCACAATGAGAACATCAATATTGGTGAAGGGCAACTGCGGCACCAGTGAACGCGCATACGCGGTGAGGTCTCGTTCTGCATCTCCACCTACTTCATCGCTCGATAACGCTTGCACGCGAACAACTGCTCCAGCACACGATTCCACAGTTGCAACACCGCCTAATAGTCGACCAGTTGAGCGCAATGCAGAAATACCATCTAACAATCGCACGGCCATTTGCTCTGGGCCACATGAATGAATAAGTGCTGCTCCTGGCTGTTTACCAAAACCCACCACCGCCATTTTTGTGCAGCCACTTTCAATGGGCCCTTTAAAACAGGTGTGTGGCTTCACTCGGTTCACAGGCAAGATGTAATGTGCTCCTGCAGCATGCTCATCTAAATACACGGGGGTGCCAGCAGCAGTGCGCACTACCTCGAGTGTTTTCATTGATGAACGAATGTCGCAGCCAATACTCTCTTCGGTTACGCCCAATGTGGCAAGTAATTTTTTTTGACCTTCTGCGGTGCCGCCCGCATGGCTACCCATTGCAGGCACGACAAACGGAAGTGCACCAAGTTCGCGTAAACCCTCAATTGCTCCTCGCAAAGTTTCCACTCGCCCTGTGAGACCTCTGCTTCCTGCACCAACTGCGACGGTTTTCCCCTGCAGTTCGACGGACGCAAAGCGATCTTTCACCGCCTGCGCGACCGCAGTTTCCACATCACCAACCGGCGCTGGTTGTGGAACATCAAGTGCTATTTCATGGAGTTCTGGCACCACCAGATCGGGCGAATAGGGCAGCCTCACGCCCTGTGACAGTTGTTCCCAGGAGCTGGCCATATATGAAGAGTAACGACCGCTACTGCCCAGTCATGCCATCGGCTAGCGTCGTAGCATCCCATCAGTTCATGAATTCAATATTCTTGAACTACATCAATACAACAAGGAGAAAACATGCGTCGTATTCAACGCCTCGCTATCCCGGTAGTGGCACTAAGTCTCTTTCTCGTTGCCTGCGGCAGCGATAGTGACACCACAACTGACGAAGCCCCGGTCGACACCTCAGCAGAAGTGGTTACCGACGACACCATGGTAGATGACTCTGCCTCAGCAAAAATTGACATCGCAGCACTCGGCCTCATCAAAGAGGGCGCCATCACTGTCTGCACCGACGCTCCATATGAGCCATTTGAATTCCAAGACGAAACCACCAAAGAATGGACCGGCTTCGACATGGACCTCATGAAAGTCATTGCCACCAACATTGGCGGCTTGTCGTTGGAAGTAACAGTTCAACCATTCGACGGCATCTGGCTTGCTCCAAAAGCAAAGACCTGTGACCTTGTTGCATCAGCTATGACCATCACTGAAGAGCGTTCTGCGAATGCCTTGTTCTCTGACCCATACTTCGATGCCGACCAGTCACTACTTGTTCGCACAGACGACAAGGCAACACTTGTTGACATTGCATCACTTGCAGGTAAAACAATTGCGGTGCAAACCGGCACCACCGGCGAAACCTACGCTAAAGAAAATGCAAAAGACTCCACAGTGAAGTCATTTGATGAACCAGCAGCAATGTTTCTTGCACTCGAAGGCAAGCAAGTTGATGCAATTTTGCAAGACCTTCCTGTCAATGGCGCTCGTCAGGTAAAAGAGCCAACCAAGTTTGCTCTTACCGCAACATTTACTACAGGTGAGCAATACGGTTTTGCACTCGCTCAAGACAACACAACACTTACTGCTGCAGTGAACAGTGGCCTAGCAGCTGCGAAAGACTCTGGCGAATACGACACCATTTTTGCGAAGTACTTCGGCGCAAAGGGTTAATTCAAAGGTTTTTACCTTTTACACAATATGAATATGAGTCGGCGCCAACGCTTGCAACTGGTACGGGGCGGCATTTATGCCCTCACCATTGCAGCGTTGGCGTTGCTCATTATTTCTGTCGATTGGGGCGCGCTTGGTGGCGCACTTTTCAAATGGGACGTAGTTAAAAAACAGTTCCCCGACATTCTCACCAGCGCACTTCGTAACACCATTATCTTCACCATTTTCGGATTCATTGGTGGCTTATCGCTGGGTTTGTTACTGGCCATTATGCGCCTCTCCAAAAGCAAGCCCTACCGCTGGTTTGCGGCCACCTACATTGAAATTCTCCGCGGCGTTCCACTTCTCGTCACTCTTCTTATTCTTGGCTTTGGTATTCCCATCGCCACTGGGTGGAGTTGGCCAAACCCTTACCTGCAAGGCGCAGTACCACTTGCGCTTGTTGCAGGGGCATACATTGCCGAAACCGTACGCGCCGGAATTGAGGCAGTCCCCCGTGGCCAAATGGAAGCAGCCCGTTCGCTTGGCATGTCGTACACACGAGCCATGGTGACCGTCATTATTCCTCAGGCATTTCGCATTATTGTTCCACCACTCACCAACGAATTTGTTTTGCTTATTAAAGACACGTCGCTCATTTCCGTTCTTGGCGTTACTGAACGCACGCTCGACCTTGCACGCTTTGGTCGTAACGGAGTGAACGATTCCGCAAATGCCACACCATTAGTTGTTGCTGGCCTTGTGTATTTAGCTCTTACTATTCCGCTCACGCAATTAGCTGCCTGGATGGAACGACGTTCAAAAGTAGGCCGGCGATGAGTGAACCTCTTGTAGAACTTCGTCAACTGCATAAAAGTTTTGGCGACAATCATGTGCTGCGTGGAATTGACCTATCAGTTGCCAAGGGCGAAGTGTTATGCATCATTGGGCCATCGGGCTCAGGAAAAAGCACCCTATTGCGTTGCGTTAACTTGCTCGAGCAGCCAACAGGCGGCCAGGTATTTGTTGCAGGTGTTGAACTCACCCATCGCGACTGCGATATCGATAAGGCCCGCCGTGCAACGGGCATGGTGTTTCAGCAATTCAATTTGTTTTCTCATCTGTCCGTACGCGACAACGTCACTATTTCCCTCCGCAAAGTGCTGAAGATGAAAAGTACCGAGGCCAATGCACGAGCAGATGTGTTGCTCAATCGTGTTGGTCTTGCCGACAAAGCATCTGCATACCCTGCACAACTTTCGGGTGGGCAACAGCAACGTGTTGCCATTGCCCGCGCTCTTGCTATGGAGCCGAGCGTGATGTTGTTCGACGAAGCAACAAGCGCACTTGACCCAGAACTTGTTGGCGATGTACTTGGCGTCATGCGCGAACTTGCCGAAGAAGGAATGACCATGTTGGTAGTGACCCATGAAATGGGCTTTGCTCGCAACGTTGCTGACCGAGTTATTTTCATGGATGGTGGCGTCATTGTTGAAGAAGGAAAACCTTCTCAGGTCATTAATGAACCACGTGAGGAACGCACGAAAAAGTTCCTCGCCAATGTTTTAGAGAACTAAAGCAGTGACGCCCTAAGGCAACGCAACAATAGTGATTGTGCCCGCAGCTCCGTCAACCGTAATGGTGGCGCCATCGGGAATGCGATACGTTGCATCGGTTACTGATGCCACGCAAGGAATGCCCAGTTCACGACTCACGATGCTGGCATGTGAACCAACTGCACCAAGGTTCACCACTACGGCACCAGCGGCCAGGAACAACGGTGTCCACGATGGGTCGGTGTTGAGCGTGACCAAAATATCGTCGGCATCGAGCCCAGAAGGATCAAATGGGTCAAGAATGATGCGTGCCTTACCGGTGTAAACACCTGCTGAACAGGCAGCTCCTGTAAGCACGTCTCCCACTTTGACTATTTCGTAATTGCCTGCGCCACGGCGCTTCCACTGCGACAAAGGTGGAACGGAACCATTCACAATGAATGGTGGCTCTAACGTGGCAAGCTCTGCATGGTCTAGAGCACGTTCGCTGAGCTGTGCTTTAAACGACGACGGGTTTGCTAGGAACGCATCGAGTTCAGCCTCAAGCAGCATAAAAATATCGGTTTCTGCAGCAATATTCCCTGCAGCGGCGTGCCTGCGGCCGAGTTCAACCATCACTACTCGAACCTCATGGATGACAGCAATGTTGTTGGTCTTGCAACGCTCACGTGCTTGTTGCCAACCAGCGGCTGATGCATAACCAGCAGCAAACATTCCTGCTGTTTCAGTATCGCCAGCAAGTGCTTCGGAAATTTCCGTAAACAAACGCGCGCGTTCTGCACCGTTGCGCTTGCTTGCAGCGCGAGGGTCGGAACCATCACTTTGATGACGCAAGCGATCGAGTTGCGCAAATGCTAAACGTGGGTTTGTTTCATAGCTATGTGCGGCAGGGTCCCACTCATTTGGCCCACGCGAACCATGCTTCAACATGAAAGCGTTCAACGCCTTTTCAAATTCAGTGCCGGCAATGCGGCCTTGCCAACCGTCGAAGCCGGCATCGAATGCTGCGTTCATTTCAGGTGTCGAGCGAATGGTGCGCGAAAGGTCCCACAAGTCAATAGCAATGAGCGCAGAGTCAACGTCGCCAACTGCACCAATCAGACGCACGCCGTCTTCTGGGCGGCCGATGGCTGCAGTAATTGCTTGCACGGCTCCTGGCCCGAGCGAAGCGCCAAGCGATGACCATACGTGTTGTTCAAACATGACCACTTGGATAGGGGCCATACTGCGCGCACGTGCAACAAGTTCTGCATCACTTAACGCAGAAAGGTTCGGGCGTTCAGCACGAATTTTTATGGCGAGAATTTTTTGTTCCTCTACCGGTGGATGCACCGTGGAACCCATGACATAGGCCATGGTTTCGCCAAGCCTCGCTTCATGAACAGGGCTTTCGTGCCATGGTTCAGCAACGTACGGTGGCACATCGGGGTTTGCATCGAAATACGCGGCATCAATAGCCTCTGGGCTCGCACCTGGCATACGTACGCCCATGAGGCGAGCCTGCATGAGAGAGTTATAGAAGTAGCCACCGAAAAGCCCAAATGTTTCTGGTGGAGTGCCGTAATCTTCGTGTTCAAAAACGCCAAAAGTAACAAAGCCCACTTTGCACCCAAGCACAACACCTTTTTCCCAGCACAAACTCCACCCCAAGGGGCTCACAGGGTCAGCCAATACGTCTGCAGCGTTTCCGCGGGTGTAACTAGGAAAGCGCTTCGTTGGTGTGCGGTCGATAATCCATTTGTCAGCTAACACAGTGTCTCCCTTTGGCGCTGGCGGTGTTCACCGTCAGTTCACTTTTGTACTCGTGAAAAACTACCTGAGGTGAGGCCTGAGTCACACTATGAGAACTGAGGAAATCGTTAATTTGCCGTCAATTGGCCTAAATGGGTCGTGGAATGGGCGGTATGCCACCCGTCAGCATGCCTTCTGCGCGTTCCTTCACTAATTCCACATAGCGCGGGTGGGTCATAATCCAAAAGGTTCCGTTGTTAATGGCCTCGAGCACTTGGTCGGCAACATCTTCTGGGTCAATCGCCTCGGTCGCCGTGGTCAGGCCCTGGGTGCCAAATGCTTCGCCTTTCACACCACCCGGGCGATTGCGCTCGCTGAAGCCAATCTTGGTGCGCACCACTCCGGGGCACAGCACCGACGCCCGCAACGGCACGTTGGCCGCCATGGCATCGGCAAGCAGTGCCTCTGACAATGCAACAACTCCCTGCTTTGCGACGTCGTAAGAAGCAATGCTGGGGAACGCCAAAATGCCTGCTGTTGAAGCAGTGTTCACCACATGGCCAGGTTCACCTGATGCAAGCATGCGCGGCACGAAAGAGTGCACGCCATAAATGGGGCCCCAGAGGTCAACACCAAGCACCCACTCCCACGATTCAATTGATGCTTCCCATGTGAGGTCGCGATGCACGACGCCTGCGTTGTTGCACAAAATATGAACAGCACCAAACTCTTCATAAGAGAAATCGGCAAGTGCCTCAACAGCATGACGATCGGACACATCGCATCGCATTGCAGCACACGCAATACCTGCATCGTTCAACAAATCGCTTGCGGCATCGAGTGCGCCTTGTTCAACATCGGCAATCACTACGTTCATGCCCTCGGCGCCAAAGCGCTGGGCCATTGCTAAACCAATTCCCGACGCACCACCAGTAATGACTGCGGTTTTTCCTTGCAAGTTTCCTAATACACCGGCCATATGTGCTCCTTATGAAATATCCCTGTTCGCAGAGCGTAGTTCTTTTCTGAACTCCGCCTGCCCAACCACTTCACCAACGCCACTATTGTCATGCCATGAGCATTCTCGACACATTTCGCCTGGACGGCAAAGTAGCTGTAGTCACCGGATCCGGCCAAGGTATTGGTCGCGGCATTGCATGGGCACTCGCCGATGCTGGCTGCGATGTTGTTCTGAACTCGCGGCGCCAAAGTGATCTTGACGAAACGGCGGCAGGTGTTCGTGAACGCGGCCAACGCGCCCTTACCATCGCTGGTGACATTCGTGATTTTTCTGAAAACATTGCCGCAGCGACAATTAAAGAATTTGGCCGCCTCGATGTATGGGTCAACAACGTTGGTGGTTCCGATGAAAAAACAACTCGTCTATTAATTGATACGCCCGATGAAGTTTTTCGCAACCAACTTGAACTGAATCTCACTTCCGCATTTCAGGGTGCAAAAGCCGCAGCAGCAAATATGCCAAATGGTGGAGTCATCATCAACATTGCATCTGGTGCCGGTATGCGCGGTTCGCCAATGACTGGCCCCTATGCGGCTTCTAAAGCAGGAATGATTAACCTCACCCTTACTCTTGCCCTCGAACTCGCTGAGCGTGATATTCGCGTGAATACTGTTTCTCCTGGGCCCATTGCAACTGAAGCATTTTTGGAAGTGCTCGGTATTGCGGCCGACCTCGATGCCATTGCTTCAACTATTCCGCTACGTCGCTTGGGAACTCCCGACGATATTGGTGCAGCAGTTTTGTATCTTGCATCGCCAGCATCATCGTGGGTCACTGGCCAAAACATTCTTGTTGCCGGTGGTCGTACGGAACGCAGTTACCAGTACGGCGGTCGAGAAAAAAAGAAGTAGCTCATGCCACCTATTGCGCAACCATTTACCATTCCACATAGTGCTGAAGCTGTCGCAGATCTGCATCGCCGACTCGACAACACGCGATTTCCACTTGGCATGGCAAATGAACAATGGAAATACGGCATGCAGCAAGAATGGTTTCAATCGTTCTTGCACTATTGGCGCCATGAATTTAGCTGGGAAAAGCAAGTCGCGAAAATGAATGCGCTCCCCAATTACCGCGTAGAAATTGATGGCATTCCATTGCACTTTGTGCACCTGAAGGGAAGCGGACCAGCACCACTTCCCATCATCACTACTCATGGGTGGCCTTGGAGCTATTGGGATTACCGCGATGTAGCGCAGCAACTTGCACACCCCGAATCGTTCGGTGGTTCACCTCTCGATTCCTTTGACGTTGTCGTCCCATCGCTGCCTGGTTTTGGTTATTCATCTCCGTTTCCTGTGGGTCACCTCTCTACGCGTGATGTTGCACACTTGTGGAACAAACTCATGACTGAAGTTCTTGGCTACCCCACGTACTGCGCACACGGTGGCGACTGGGGTGCCATTGTTACTGCTGAACTTGCACACGCTCACGCATCTTCACTGCATGGTGCACACATCACCTTGCCCATGTTTTTTGGTCTGAATCGAGCCGATATCACAGCAAGCGATTACGACGAAGAAGAAAAGCATTATCCGGAACTCATGAAAACACGTATGGCAACGGCAACCAGCCATTACACCGTGCAAGGAATTGAACCCGAAACTCTTGCCTATGCAATGCACGACTCGCCCGCAGGAATGGCAGCATGGCTCATTGAACGTCGACGCCTGTGGAGTGACTCAGCCGATGCAAACGGGCACCGTGATGTCGAGCGCGCATTCACCATGGAAGAACTTGCAACATTGGTGAGCATCTATTGGTTCACCGAAACATTTGGCAGTTCGTGTCGCATGTATTACGGCCGCACAAATGAACCATGGCAACCCGAGCACAATCGCACGCCCGCTATGGAGGCGCCCACCGCTATGGCTGTATTCCCGGGCGATCTTATTTTTCTTCCGCGCCGTGCAGCAGAACGTGTTGCCAACATTCAACGCTGGACCCGCATGCCAGCGGGCGGACACTTCGCAGCAGCAGAAGAACCAGAACTCGTTGCCAACGATGTGGCCGAGTTTTTCCGTACCTATCGGTAACTACAACTTTGGTTTGGTTTTTTTCTGCCGTGGGAAATGCTATTTTTGCTCTATGACAATTGATGCAAACAACTACCCACTACGTCCCGATGAAATCACTACCGACTGGTTAGCGGCGGCACTGAAGTCGAGCAACACCATGCCGGCAAGTGCAGGAATTGTGAGCATTACTCGACGCCCCGTCGGCGTTGGTGTGGGAATGCTTGGTCTTATTGAAGTCATCACGCCCACCTATTCAGGTGATGCCGGAAATGCACCGAAGTCAGTTGTGGTGAAATACCCCACAGAAGTAGAGGGCAACTTGGCTGTTGCCACCACGTTCAATGTGTATGAACGTGAAGTGCGTTTTTGTCAGTTACTTGGGCCAAAAGCCGGTTTACGTCTTCCCAAGTTGTATTTTGCTCACACCACTTCTGCATCATCATTCATCATGGTGATGGAAGACCTTTCTGATTACGCCCTTGGCGACCAAGTGGAGGGCTGCAGTGTGAAGCAAGCAGAGATGTCAATTATTGAAATGGGCAAGCTCCACTCAGCATTTTGGGAAAAAGTTGAGTCCGATGAATTTGAATTTGTTCCTTATCACTATCCGAGTGTCCACTCCGATGCATTGCTGCAAGGCGCTATAGCGGGTTGGGATGCAATGGTTGCCATTTTTGGTGATGTCATTAGCCCCGAGTTGAAGAACAACAAAGACAAGTTCCTCACAACGGTTCCCAAAATGCAAGCATGGATTGTTTCTCACCCACACACGTTGGTGCATGGCGACTGGCGCATGGACAACCTCATGTTTGGCGTTGAGCCCGACCACGCGCCTATGGCTGTTCTCGACTGGCAAGGTACATTGCGTTCCAAAGGTGTACAAGACCTCGCATACTTGCTCAGCCACAATATGAGCGTCACCGATCGCCGCGACAATGAGCGAGCACTTGTTGCAATGTGGCATAACGAGCTTCTCAAAAATGGAGTGAAAAACTACACCGCAGAACAAGCATGGGATGAATACCGCTCCGCAGTGATGTACCTGTGGCTGTATGCCACCGTTATTGCCGGAACACTAGACCCGTCAAATGAGCGTGGAAAAGCGTTCATGACCGCAATGGTGACGCGCTCAAGCACCGCCATTGGCGATCTCGACTGCATTGCGTTGCTTGATACTTTTTAAAGTATTCAGCAACCAGAACTAGTGCTTATCGGCAGAGGTATCGAGGCGATGGTTCGCATAACGCGGGCCACTTACCCAGCCGCACATTTGTGGATCACACTCAAAAATTTCCCCTGCAATCCATTTCCCGTCTAGCCGAAATAGACCCCAACGATTTCCGTCGGTGACTTTGATGTTTCCATCAGCATCTTTTTCGTAAATAAACTTCGATACTGGATGTTTTAAGCCATTCATTTCCTAAACCCCCAAGTATCGATCGAGCATGTTGTGGAACCAACGCACTTTTGATTCTTGGTAGTTCGCCAAAGTTACTCCTGGTTTCACAGTGGTTTCCAGACCGATTTGCACACGTTCCATATTGAAAACATCTTGATCGAATACTTTTCCAAGGTTTCCTAGTTCCTCAGCACTTGACCATGACTCATCAAAATCGAGCAGGTGCATTTCCACTGGGTCAGGGCGCTCACCAGAAAATGGCGACATGAAGAAGCACTCCATGAGGGATTGGCGATGGTTGTCACCTAATGGGCGGAATCGGTACACAATGCGGTTATACGCACCCCATGGGTGGAAGTTAGGGAACAACGTGTAGTCAATTGCATCAAGATACTCACCATCGCACCAGTCATCTACTGCGTCACCAACAATGGGGCGCCAGCGATCGCGTGTAGCAACGGCAGCTACTTCTCGGGCAGTTTTTCCCTCAGGAACAACAACTGCAGATTCTTCATCAACACGAACATCCATCATGATGCGCATGATGTCGTTTTCGTCAACGGTGTAATTTAATAGTGGGCTTTGCATTCCACCTGGGGTAATCACCCGACTGAAATTTCCCCACACATCAACTTGACTACTGGTATCTGCAAGGTACCCAAGAATCTGAGGATGAGTTGCGTTGACGTGATACGCCTCGCTGAATGCCTCTTGCGCAATTTTCCAGTTGCAATTTAATTTTTTAGCAACATGTGCCTGAACATAGCGCCCACCGAGATCCCAGCGTTCAAAATGTTGCGGCAATTCTCCGAGAAAACTTTCGAATGACTGTGCACGCGGGTCAGGGTTAATGAAAACGAAGCCTGCCCACGTTCCCACTTGCACTTCTGGCAAAGAAAACTCGCTTGGGGTGACATGTTCGAAATCCCATCCGGCGGGAATTTCGGTGAGGTGGCCTTCTGTTGCCCAAGTAAAACCGTGAAATGAACAACGAATCTCACTGCATTTACCGTCGTATTGTTTGAGTTGGCGTCCACGATGCAAGCATGCGTTGACAAAAGATTTGATGGATCCATCAGCCTGACGAATAACAATGTACGACTTATTGCAAATTTCATAGACGATGTAATCGCCATCGTTGGGTATGTGCTCTTCGCGGCAAGCGAACTGCCACACTTTGCTCCACATGAGGTCACGTTCCATCTCATGCCACTCACGCGAAATGAATCGCTGAATATCGACGTCGGCCGAACCCAAATACGGGGATGACTCTAGGCGTAAAACTTCTGGCACTTCGTGGCTATCGGTATCAAGAATTTGCTGGTAAGAAATTCCAGGTGCTTGACGAAAACGTGCTTCTGTAGCTGTCATACCTTAAACAATAGGCTTCAACTAGGCACTACAGCGCGTCGGACAGGTCGATCCCAGCCTGGCTGCCCGGTGGGTTTTGGGCTCGGCCACAGGCCAGGACCCATTTCCACCATGCCGTGATGTGTGCTGTAGTCACCTAATAGGTTCAAAAATGGCACCGCATCAAAAGCTTCCGGGCCACGAACGCCTGTTGCTTTCCAGCTGCCATTGCAGAGCAACTCTAAAGCAACCACTGGGCACACCGCTGTTTGCCACAACACAGCCTGTGAACCCCACTCTCGCATTGTGGTCTCGTTATCTGCAACGTGGTACAAATATACCTCTCTTGGGGCTCCGTCGTAGGTACCGCGCACCCAAGTGCCAGCACAAGTTTTGCCGTGCATGAGGTGACCCAATTTTGCCGGGTTGGGCAAAACAGATGCCAACACATCGCGCGGAGAAACGCTCACGTCACCAACGCGAATTTTCTCCGTGCTATCGAGACCCAAATAAGCAAATGTTTTAAGCCAGTCGATGAACTCGGCACCAAGACCATATTTAAACGTCACGCGGTTGCAGTCAACTTCACGTGGAACAAGAATTACTTCTTCGTGCTCAACGTTCACGCACTCAATAGGACCAATACCTGCCGGAAAGTGAAACACTTCTGGCTCACTAAAGCAATCGGTTGTGTATAAACCACGTGTGGAGTCCCACACAATGGGCGGATTCAAACATTCTTCAATGGTGGTCCAAATAGAAAATGTAGGTGCAAAATCTAAACCATCAATAGACAAGTTGGAACCGTCGCGCACACCAATTTCATCAATGGTGTCGAATAAGTGATCGGCTGCGTAACGCGCAAAAATATCACTGAGCCCAGGCTCTACACCCATTCCCACCAATGCCAGAATGCCACGCTCACGCCACTTTTCGTCGGAGGCAATTTGATTTTCGCCGAGTGGGGTTCCCACTTCTTCATATGGGTTAGTGGGGTGTGGCGTGCTTAAGTTCATTGCCATGTCGATGTAGCTACAACCAGCCGTATACGCCGCATTGAAAATTGGGTCGTTCAAACGTGGGTCACAAGCATTAATAACAATGTCTGCGTTCACGCGTTGGATGAGAGCAACAAGGTCTGCTTCATTACGAGCATCAACCTGTTCGGCTACGAATCTTCCGGGGTCGTCGAGTTCAGCAATGGCCTCTTCTGCACGGGCCTTCGTGATGTCGGCCAATACGAAAGACGTAAAGAACGACCTGGTCTCGGCGATAGAAGCCATTGAGGCTCCTACACCTCCTGCTCCCACTACGAGGATATTCATAAGTCACCATATGTAAGTCTCGATTACCTTCAACATGACACTTACAGCACATTGAAGCGACACGCTGGTGCGCATCTATTTCGTAGGGCAACCCTACCTCACGTCATTAGTTGACGTTCAGCAGATCAACAACAAAAACAAGGGTTTCGCCACCTTTAATGACTCCACCAGCACCCTGATTGCCATAACCCAAATGCGCAGGAATGGTGAGCGAACGACGACCCCCCACTTTCATGCCTGCAACACCTTGGTCCCAACCAGCAATTACTTGGCCTGCGCCAAGGCGAAACTCAAATGCTTCGTTGCGATCCCAGCTTGCATCGAATTGCTTGCCGGTGCTCCACGCAACGCCTACATAGTGCACTTCTACATTGGTGCCTTTGGTGGCTTCCTTACCAGTACCCACAGTGAGGTCTTCAATAACGAGGTCAGCAGGTGGGTTAGTGGATGGAATAGAAACTGATGGCTTAGAGGACATGCCTCCAACTTATCTACTTCATGCACCCGACGGCTACCGTTTCGTTGAAGTGCAGTAATTGCCCAATACAAAGGAACCACTATGGCCGGTCGTCTTGAAGGAAAAGTAGCAGTCATCACTGGTGGCGCACGTGGAATTGGGGCCGGGATGGTGGAGCGGTTTATTGCAGAGGGTGCACGTTGTGTCATATCTGATATTCAGCAAGAAGTGGGCGTCAATTTCACTGCTCAATTTGGAGACAAAGCAATCTTTATTCAGGCTGATGTTGCGAGCGAGAATGATGTGAAAGCAACAGTTGATGCAGCTGTTGCTCATTTTGGTCACATTGATTGCATGGTGAACAACGCAGGCATTCTTGGTGCTATCGGACCCATCGTTGACATTTCTGGTGATGAGTGGAGTCGCACAATTGGTGTTTTGCTGAACAGTGTTTTTTATGGAATTAAATATGCAGCGAAAGCAATGATCGCGAGTGGTAACGGTGGAAATATCATCAACACCACCAGCACAGCAGGCTTACGTGCCGGACTCGGACCGCATGTGTACACCGCTGCAAAACATGGCGTAGTGGGCCTTACCCAAAGCACGGCAACCGAACTAGGTCAATATGGAATTCGGGTCAATGCCATTGCTCCTGGAGGAACCGTCACTGATCTCACCTCCTGGCTGATGGCAGAAAATGCGAAAAACGTCGCGGAAGGGAAAACTCCGCCGCGCAAAGGAAACCCCATGGGCCGACCCGGACAACCAATCGATATCGCAAATGCAGCACTTTTTCTGGCATCAGACGAAGCAAGCTACGTCAATGGCCATGTACTAGTTGTCGACGGAGCCGGCGAAGTCATTGGTGACCGTAACCACCGATTTGTAGAACTCGGTTCACAAATTGTTCAAGAAGCTGGGCGTAAAGGCCTATAACTATGACCTCGCACCATGATGATTTTCATGCCATTGTCAATGTTGCCATTGCTTACACCTGGGCGCTTGATACAAAAAACTTTGAAGCGCTCAACAATGTCTTTGCTGCTAACGCAACGGGCTTGTTAAATGGCACGCAATGCGATTCTCGCGATGCAATTATTGCGCGCATTTCCGGCTCACTTCTACGCCTCGATTTTACTCAACACCTTGTAGGCAATCATCAAGTTGTTGTCAATGGCGACACAGCTACTCATCGTTGCCAATTGCACGCCCAGCATGTAAAAACTGGTACCGAGGGCGGCGACAACTTCATTATCGGTGGCTACTACGACGATGTTTTTGTTCGCACTACCGATGGTTGGCGTATTCAACATCGCATCATGCAGCCCATCTGGCGATCTGGCAACGCAAACGTTGTAAAGAGATAATGCAGTGCCAGACAAAAGCCACATAGGTAAATCCGCTCTCGTTACAGGCGCTACCTCAGGAATAGGTGAAGCCACTGCATACGCGCTTGCAGATGCTGGCGCACAAGTACTTGTTGTTGGTCGCCGACGTGAACTTGGAGAGCAGGTGGTGAGCAAAATTCAAGAAGCCGGCGGTACTGCATCTTTTTGTGCTGCAGATATGCGTTCGTCTAACGACATCAACTCCATGGTGGAAACTGCAGTATCCCTATTTGGCAAACTCGACATTGCTTTTAATAACGCGGGCATTTTCGATCGCATGAACGACTTTCACACATACAGCGACGACTCCTGGGACGACATGCTCGCCGTTAACCTCACTGGTGTTTTTCGTTGCATGCGCGCCGAAATTGCCGCAATGCTTACAACTGGCGGCGGAGTCATTATCAATAACGCTTCTACGGTAAGCCACCGCGGAAGTCATCGTGCCGGCCCAGCCTATGTAGCCGCTAAACACGGAGTATTGGGCCTTACGAAACAAGCGGCTATTCAATATGTACATCACAACATTCGTGTCAATGCGGTATCGCCTGGCCCCACAGAAACACCTGTTGCGGCGCCTCTCATTTCTCAAGGCCCAGAAGCAGTTGCAGCGGCTCTGTCGGCACTGAACCCCACAGGAAAATTCATTAGCCCACAGGCAATTGCTCAGGCGGTTGTTTATTTGACGTCTGATGTCGCTTCCATGGTGAATGGCTCTGAAATTGTGCTTGACGGTGGCCAACTCGCGCTCCTCTGACCATTCCCCTCATGAACAATTAGGCGTACGATAAGAAATAGTAACTACTTGCCGAGGAGACCCAATGGCTGAAGTGAAAGCAACACCAACAATTGTGCATGGAGCAGCGCCCGTCGAGCCACTCCCCATCACCCCAGAGCGCTACCTCTCACCTACTTATATGCAGCGCGAAGCCGACAATATGTGGCCGCGCATGTGGCTCTTTGCCTGTTTGGAAAGAGACGTTGCAAACGTTGGTGACTTTTCCGTTTTCAACCTCGGCCGTGAGTCCATCATTATCTCGCGTACTCAAGAAGGAAAAATTGCTGCCTTCTACAATGCATGCCAGCATCGTGGTGCAAAAGTAGCTACCGAAGATCGTGGATGCGTTGCAAAGTTTGTATGCCCTTACCATGGTTGGTCGTACCGACTCGACGGAAAGCTTGTAGTTGTTCCCGACAACAATCGCTTCTGTGGTGGAGTCGACCGTAACGAACGCTCTATGCAACAAGTGCAAGTAGACACCTTTGCCGGTCTTGTTTGGATCTGCATGGACAACAACGCAGCACCACTGCGCGAATACCTTGGCATGGTCGGCGACCGCGTCGCTCCGTTTCACGTGGAAAACATGACTCTGGTTGGCGACCAGACTGTACGACTCGACTGCAACTGGAAAGCCGTCTACGACAACTTTGGCGAGCTTTACCACGTAGAACACATTCACCCACAACACGCCATGTTGTTCGATTGCCCAACAGCGCAAGTAGAACTTTTTGAAAATGGCCATACAGGCGTGAACATTATTGGTCATACCGTGAACTCGCGATTGCCTATTCCAGAGGAACCAAACTTCTATCAAATAGCACAGCTTGAAAAATATGGTGTTGACCCTGCTCTCTACAACGGTAGAAACCTCGATATTCGTCTCGATGTACAAAAGATGCGCCGCGAAAAAGGCCCCGAACTGGGCTTCGATTACAGCGAACTCAGTGACGAGCGTTTGTCCGATATTGAGCAATACAACTTGTTTCCTAACATGATGATTACTGCCCAACCTGAATCGGCATTGGTCATGCGGGCGCGCCCGCACCCCACCGACCCCAACAAATGCTTCTGGGACAAGTACACGTTCAAGTTGGTACCCAACCCCGAAGTGGCAGCTCGCGCAGGCGTTGAATTTCGCCCATCAAACCCGAAAGATCTTGTGCCCATTCCACGACCTACACACGATGAGTTTGAACAAGATGACGTCATTGCTGGTCGCAAATCTATGGACATCACGGTCGACCAAGACGTGCATCTCATTCGCGACATTCAAGCCGGTATGCACTCACGTGGTTTCACCAGCCAAATTCTCAGTGAAGAAGAAGCACGCATTCAGCACTACCACGATTGGCTCGACTACTTCATGGGTGAACGGTCGTAATGACCACAGCACCAACATGGCTCGGCCCTATTCGCCAAACAGCTTTTGTTGTTGCCGACATTGAAAAAGCGGCCCATGAGTGGGCCGCGATACAAGGTGTTGGCCCGTGGTTTTTATATCACGTTGAAGTGGAGAACACTTTTTACCGCGGTGAAAAGGTAACTATGCGCGCCCGCATGGGCCTCGCCCATACTGGTGGTCAGCAAATTGAGCTCATCCAGCCCGATCTTTCGTTGCCCTCTATTTACCGTGAGTTCCTTGAAGCAGGTGGCACCGGGGTACATCACGTGTGCTACTGGGCAAATATTGAACGCTCGCGCAAACACTTTGAAGATCTTGGTTCTGAGGTTGTTCAACACGGTATGACTGCCACAGGAAATGAATTTATTTATTTGAGTGGAAACTGCGGGCTTCCGTATTTGGAATTTGTTGACCCCAATGAGTCGATGGCGGCATTCTTCACAGAAATTGCAGAAGCTGCAGCACTTTGGGATGGCATAGACGCCATTCACGCTTCTCGGTAAATGAGAATTTTAGACCGTCACCACCGAGCCCTGATTTGAAGTTTCCTTCCAGCGCATCAGTCGGTTCTCAATCAACTTCACAAAGAAATTTATACCAATTGCAAGAAATGCAATAATACCGACAATACCAAAGGCTTCTGCCATGAAAAGCTTATTGGCGGCTTCACTGTATTGAATTCCCAGCCCATTCTTCGAACCAAAGAGTTCAGCGAACACTGCTCCTAACAGTGCCCACACTGCAGCCAAACGAATGGACCCAAAGGCCGACGATATAACCGCCGGAAGCGAAAGTTTGAAAAAAAGATGACGCCGTGTCCCACCCATCGTGGTCATCACTGTTTCCAAATCTGGGTCAATCATCGCCGCAGCATTACGAGTTGCGTCCATGACAATGAAATACACCAAAGTCAACGAAATAAGGACTTTCGTAGTTTCAGCAACGCCAAACCATAAAATAAATATGGGAACCAACGCAGTACGTGGCACCGCGTTAAGGAAAGTCATCAGTGGAGATGCCATTTTCCATATTTTAGGATAAACAGCAAAAAACAATCCGGTGAATACTCCCAGTACCGAACCAATGGACCAACCATAAAATGCTTCACGCAGTGTTACTAATGTGTCATACCACAAGTCACCGTTATTGTAATTTTCTACGTACCAACTCCATACCATTTGTGGAGAAGCGATAAAACCAGGGTTAATCCATGCAAAGTGAAAGGCCGCCCACCATATGGATATAAATCCAAAAATGAAAACAAGTTTTCCAAGTTGAATAGGCAAATTAAAATTCTTCGCAAATTTTTGCTGAGGTGTAAGCCCTTGATATTCAGCTAAAAGTTTTTCTCCTGGGCTTAAAGATGTGTTACTGCTAGATGAGTTCACTACGCAATTCCTTCCAAATAGTAGATTCTAAATTTTTAAATTTCTCGTCGTCCATAAGGTCATCGACCAATCGCGGTCGCGGGATATCGATTATTTGATCGAGTTTGATTTTCCCTGGACGTGCAGTCATCACAATGACTCGGTCGGCGAGCAATACAGCTTCAGCAAGGTCGTGCGTCACCAAAATGACAGTCGAGGTAGTGGCTTCCCACAACCTCAAGAATTCATTTTGAACTGTAATTCGTGTTTGAGCATCGAGTGCACTGAAAGGCTCGTCGAGCAACCATAACTTTGGTTCAATTGCCAAAGTTCTCGCAATAGAAACGCGTTGACGCATTCCCTGCGAAAGTTGTGACGGAAACTTCGTTCCAAAACCATCGAGTTTCACAAGGTGTAACAGTTCCTCTACGCGCTGTTTCCTTTCTGCTTTCGGAACACCACGAATTTCTAAGGGAAGCTCAATATTGCGCTGTGCAGTTCGCCATGGGTAAAGACCCGAGCGTGCCAACATATAGCCAACGTCAAGTGAAGGTTCTAATACTTCTTCATCATTTCTTGTAACAGAACCAAGTGTTGGTCGTAAAAGCCCCGCCAACATATTCAAAATGGTTGTTTTCCCACAGCCAGATGGCCCTACTATTGCGAGAAATTGTCCCTCGGGCACAACCAATGAAACATCATCAAGTGCAAGCACTGGTTTTCCATCTGCGGCTGCAAACATGAGAGAGGAATTGTTCACTTGTATGTATTTATTATTCAAAGTGGCTGTCCTTTATGTGTGTTTCATTGAATGACTAATTCGAGGCTCTTTATGAAATCTTCAATTTGTCTAGTGATGAGTTTCTTAAAATCATCAACATGTTCAAATTCTCGAATCGCACTCGGTAGAGCATGGTGTTCAAAATAAAAGTAATAACCCATGAGAGCAAACCGTAATATTTTTGCCGCCTGCTTATTGTCTGGAAACTTATTGAGTTCGCCGGTCTCGCGCCCAAATTCTGCTAGTCGCATATAGAAACCTTCTTGGTACCCCACTCGCGTGGCATAAATATCACCTAGTGCAGAATTGCTCGATGTTTCCACAAGTGCACGAAACATAAATTCAACATGGTGTGGCTTTGTGAGAGGCAACAACGAATGATGTAAGAGCAATTTTCGTATAGCTTCCATCATGCTTAAATTGGACTGACGTGATGCAGCGATAATGTCGCGCCCAGTGGACACTGCAGGAAAAGTTTGCGCGTACACCTCACGCCACAGGTTTTCCTTCGGACCAAAATGGTGAGAGACGGTCGTAGATGCAACTCCTACTTCGGCCGCAATTGCTGAAACAGAGACAGCTTCGAACCCTTTTTTCGCAAAAAGTCTGCGCGCGGTCTCGATAATTTCAATGCGGACATTTCCCTGGTGTAAAGCTGAGGGGCGCCCAGCTTTTTTTATCTGGAGATCACCAAGGGGTTCAATTGGAGATGTATTCATATTTCCTCTTCACGGAGATTAAGTGTGGGTGACCATGATACTTCATGGTCACCCACGACCCATTAGGGACGATTACTTAATAGTGATAAAGACGCGTGAGTAGCGCTCTTGGTCGAAGTTAGCCAGTTTCTTCGGATCTTTCACTGTGACTGTTACGTCACAAACTCCAGGTTTTTTACCCACAACACCCTTCGTTGACACCGAGCAGATACTTGATGTTCGGGTTGAGATAGATAATTTTGAGCCCTTAAAGGTCTTCACTAACGACTGCTTCACAAGGGAATTGAAAGCCAGAAGGCCTTTTACTTTAATTGGTTTAATTTGTGATGCCGATACGTCGAACAAGAAATCGTTGACGTTGTACAACACTTTGAGAATGCCGTTGTCGTAGTTCCATTTTGCAACTTTGTTCCAAGCCTCGCTATTTATTTTTCCAGTGAGGTTGAAGAAGTTGCTCCAACGGCGTGCCATCGCTTGTGATGTTGGCTCATCGACCCCGGCATTCTTTACGACGTTGGCAACAACAGCCGCAAAGTATTTAGGGTTTTTAATGCGCTTAATTGACTCGTCCATCAACGCATCAACTGCTTTAGCAGCATCTGGGTTTTCACGAATCCAAGCTGTACGAGCGACGTTAACAACACCGGGAACATCTAGATAGATGTAGCCCACCATGTCGGCAGTTGGATTTTTAGTATTGAAGATGTTTGGAACGGCGAGTCCGGCTGTCTCTAATTGCTCGGTGTATGGGCTCCATGTCCAAGCAGCATCAATGCTGTTTGATTTCATGAGCGCACCAATGGTTGCCGTGTTCGTTGCACCGCCAACATATGATCCCTTGAATTCCACTCCTGCGTGAAGGAACGCCTGCACCCATGCTGTTTGGCCTGAGCCGCCAACGGAGGTAACACCAAGTCGAGCAGAAGCGAGTGCTTGTATCTTGTCTTTAAATGTCTTCAATGTTGACAATTTATTGGCGTCATAAAAGACCTTATTGACGACGGGGTCAGCAAGTGGCACCTGCATGATTTCGCGGAAAATGGTGATGTCTGAGACTGCACGCCAACTGAATACGTTGTCCATAGTGGCTTGTACGATGTCGACCGCGCTACCCGCCAAGAGTGCCAAGTTTTGCGCACCTGATAAAACTTGAGTTTCAGTAAAATTGACACAGAATTCCTTGTCAATGCCAGTATCAATAGC
>CAMCZG010000027.1 GCA_945886445.1 Bifidobacterium breve
CGACGACGACCACGTGACTTCTTACGTGGTGCACGACGCTGACCATTCGGACGATTACCGCCACCACCGCCAGGACGAGGGCCTCCGCCGCCACCGCCGCCAGGAGCACCAGCACCGCCAGCACCAGCTGGTCGAGGACCACCTGCGCCAGCAAAGCCAGGACGACCAGGGCCACCTGCACCGCCGGGACGAGCGCCAGGACCACCAGGTCGAGCACTAGGAGCACCGGGTCGCGCACCAGGAGCACCAGGACGAGCACCGGGAACACCAGGACGAGCACCGGGACCACCAGGTCGTGGACCAGGACCAGGGCGACCTACAGGAGGAGAAGGGCGTGATGAACCAGGAGGTGGAGGAATGACTTTTCCAGATGCCGACAACGGGCGCGGTCCTCCGGGAGGTGGCGGAACAGGGCGCCCACCTGGACGCGGTGGCATACCCGGTGGCATGCCTGGTGGCAATGAACCAGGAATACGTGCTGCCGGAGGCGCACCATCAGACGAAATGGGTCGTGCCGCAACGGGAGGCGTTGGGCGAGCACTTGAAATAAAACCGCGCGATGCAGTATCACTTGGCGCTTCAGCTGCGGGTGCAGGTGCAGGTGTCTCTTCAACTACAACAACTGGCGCAGCAACTTCAACAACTGGCGCTGGAGCAGCAACGGGTGCAGGTGCAGGGGCTTCAACCACTGGAGCAGGAGCAAGAGGAGCGACTTCGATAACTGGCGCAGGAGTATCGACTACGACGGGAGCTACATCATCTTCTTTTTTCGCAGCAACTTTCTTCGCGGGAGCTTTTTTCGCAGCGGCTTTCTTGACGGGCTTGGGCTCATCGCCTTCTGCAGCATCTTCTTTTTTCGCTGCAACTTTTTTCACTGCAGCTTTTTTGACGGCTTTGACTTCTTCAGGTTGTTCACCTCGAACAAGGCCATCGCGTTCAGCACGGCGACGCACACGGTCGGCCTGCGCCTCAATGATGGACGAAGAATGTCCTTTAATGTCGATGCCCATATTGACGCATAGGTCGACGGCTTCCTTATTGGTAAGACCGAGCTCTTTAGCCAGCTCGTGGACGCGCAAATTCTTAGCCAATGTAAATTCAGCCTTTCATTTCCATGGAGGAGCGCATCAAAGTCATAAGGTCTGATGCGGTAATCATTATTTCTTTACGTAATGAGCGACGTAAGGCGCCTTGGGAAATAGCTTTTTCTGCACAACTTTCGCTGTGCGCACATAGCCATGCTCCCCTGCCTGACGACGTTGGTGAAACGTAGACAGCATGATTTGATACAACAAGACGCAACAATGAGCCGTCGTCAAAACGACGACGACAACCAACACACATGCGTGTAGGACGATGCAACGTCAAAGTCACTATTCGGCAACCTCAGTAGTTGCTACAGGTGTGCCGCCGCCGGCCCATTCTTTTTCGCTCATGACTGAACCGTCTGCTGCATGCCATTCCATTTCACCAGTGGCATCGTTTTGGGTCCATTTACCTTCAGCAAAACCCGAGTCGCTGGTGGTGTTTGGTGATTCGCCAGATGCTTCAGCTGCAGCTTGATTTTCGCTCTTGATGTCGATGCGCAAACCGGTGAGACGAGCAGCAAGGCGAGCGTTTTGTCCTTCTTTACCAATTGCCAATGACAATTGGAATTCTGGAACGATGACGTCGGCTTGTGTGCCATCGGCACTGATGCGTACTTCTGTGACCTTGGCAGGTGAAAGTGCTTTGGCAACGAAATCGGCGAGGTCTTCGCTGTAAGGAACGATGTCGATTTTCTCGCCACGTAGTTCGTTGACCACCATGCGCACGCGCCCACCTCGGGCGCCTACACAAGCACCAACAGGGTCGACGTTATGGTCATTTGACCACACGGCAATTTTGGTGCGGTGCCCTGGCTCGCGTGAGCAGGCCTTAATTTCCACAACACCATCGGCAATTTCGGGAACTTCAAGCTCAAAAAGACGCTTGATGAGACCAGGATGCGTGCGACTCACCACAATTTGTGGACCTTTTGCCGTTTTGCGCACTTCCACGATGTATGCCTTAACACGACCATTTGGCTCTGGCTTTTCGTAAGGAACTTGCTCTGCTTGTGGCAAAAGGGCTTCCACTTTGCCCAAGTCGAGCAAGGTGTAGCGCTTATCGATTTGCTGAATGATGCCCGTGACAATGTCACCTTCACGGTTTGCATACTCTTCGAATTTACGATCACGTTCTGCTTCGCGGATGCGCTGACTCATGACCTGGCGGAAAGTAACTGCCGCGATACGGCCAAGTTCTTCTTTCTTCGGCGTGTCGTCGCGTTCGTTGATCCAGTTGCCGTCGTCGTCGAGGTCATAGGCCGTAAAGCGCATGTCGAGGTTGTCGGGATTGATTTCAACGATGACTTCGTCGGCTGCGCCTGGGCGCTTTTTGTATGCCGAGGCCAAAGCCTCTACAAGTACTTGTAAGAGTGCGTCAACGCTGATGCCTTTATCAATGGCCAACAACTTAACGGCTTCGGTCATGTCGAGATTGCTCATGATGCAGTTGCCTCCGTATTTGCGGTGTCTGAGTGTTTGGTTTCAAATTCATCTTCAAATTCATCGTCGGAATCGTCATCAAAATCGTCGTCGCTATTTGCCTCTAAAGCAGCGAATTGAGCTTCTAACTCTGCTTGTTTGCGCGCTTCTGGTGAACCAGGCTTAGGCGCAGCAGCCCATACAAAAACTGTTTTAGCGCGGTCGATGTTGGCAATATCGATGGTGATACTGCGCGCTTCGGCACGTTTGCCTTCTGGCAAAATATGCAAGGTAATTTCTTGTGGTGTTGCCGCTGCAAGAATTCCTTGGAAACGTCGAGCACCGTCGATTGCAGTATGCAAACGCAAAGAAACGGTCTTGCCTACTTCACGCTGGTAGTGCTCGGCTCGGCGCAAGTTGCGCTCGAGACCAGGGCTCGACACTTCGAGCGTGTAACGCCCGGGTACCGGATCGTTATGGTCGAGCTCGCGACCAAGCAAACGGGTAATGAGTGCAATTTTGTCGAGGCTGACGCCACTTTCCTGACCTGTTGGCGTATCAACTTCAACGCGTACTACGCCACCAGAAAATTCAAGGTCGTAGATTTCGAGTTCCAAGTCGCTGACAATGGGGCTCACTAAGGCAGCAACGGCATCGGCTACAGGAGAGCCGAACGAGCGCGGCGCAGGGTTAGTTGGTGCGTTGGTCATACTCGTTTCTCACTTTCTTCGTAGTAGCTCTTGACTTGTCAATGAACACCTCGTCGGGCGACGCGAACAAAAAAGGCGTGGGCGTGGCCCACGCCTCTCGGTTCACGGAACTCTAAAGACGCTGAAAGTGTAGCGGTTTGCCTGCCTAAAGCCCCCCGACCCCACCTCACCTGAATTACCGTAAGGAGGTGATCCATCGCCTTTCCCACCTTTTCCTGCGTACCTTGCGCGACGACCCTGCCGATGCTGAGGTACCGAGCCACAAGCTCTTGGTGCGCGCTGGCTATATTCGCCGTGCCGCCCCTGGTGGCTATACCTGGCTCCCCCTCGGGTGGGAAATCCACCGCAAGGTGGAAAACATTGTGCGCGAGGAAATGAACGCCATTGGAGCCCAAGAAGTTCATTTTCCCGCCCTTCTCCCCCGTGAGCCCTACGAGGCCACCAACCGCTGGACCGAGTACGGACCCACCCTGTTTCGTCTTCAAGATCGCCGCGGGGTCGACTACCTCCTTGGCCCAACGCACGAAGAGATGTTTACGCTGCTCGTGAAAGACCTGTACTCGAGCTACAAAGATCTGCCCGTTTCGCTGTACCAAATTCAAACGAAATACCGCGATGAAGCACGCCCGCGCGCGGGACTACTACGTGGTCGCGAATTCACCATGAAAGATTCATACAGTTTCGATAATGACGAAGCTGGTTTGGCAGCGAGTTACCAAGCACACCGCGATGCTTACATTCGTATTTTCGATCGCCTCAAAATTCCATACGTTGTGGTGTCGGCAATGTCGGGCGCCATGGGCGGTTCACAGTCGGAAGAATTTCTTGCCGAGTGCGAAGTGGGCGAAGACACTTTTGTGCGTTGCACCTCTTGCGACTACGCAGCAAATACCGAGGCAGTACAAGTACGCGTTACTGCGGTGGCCAACGTCGATGTTCCTCCTGCGCTTGTTGTAGACACACCGCAAACACCCACCATCGATTCGCTTGTTGCATTGCTCAACACCACCTCGCATAGGTCACCTACAGGTGCAGCGTTTGCGGCAGGCGACACATTGAAAAATGTCATCGTGATGGTGAAGCATCCCGACGGAACAAGCGAACCTTTAGCAGTGGGAGTTCCTGGAGACCGCGAAGTAGATATGAAGCGCCTCGAGGCTCAACTGTCACCAAGCGAAGTAGAACCATTCGACGATGCGGCGTTTGCCAAATTTCCCGCATTGGTCAAGGGCTACATTGGCCCCGACGCACTGGGCACAACACGTGCCTCTGGCATTCGTTACCTTCTCGACACTCGTGTTGTAGAAGGATCATCTTGGGTCACCGGCGCAAATGCCAAAGACCAGCACATTATTAACTTTGTCTACGGACGCGACTTTGCATGCGACGGCTCAATTGAAGCAGCCGAGGTGCGTGCCGGTGATGCGTGCCCACACTGCGCTTCACCAATGAGCATTGACCGTGGAATTGAAATTGGCCACGTATTCCAACTGGGTCGCAAATATGCAGAAGCGCTCGACTTGAAGGTGCTCGATCACAATGGCAAGCAATCGGTAGTCACCATGGGCTCGTATGGCATTGGCGTGTCACGCGCTGTAGCAGTGGTTGCAGAAACTTGCCACGACGAGCTTGGGTTGTGTTGGCCACGTGCCATTGCTCCTGCCGATGTGCACGTTGTCATTACCGGCAAGGCTGGCGATGACATTTCGGTAGCAGGCGAAAAGCTTGCCCAAGAACTCCATCGTGCAGGTGTCACCGTATTGCTCGATGATCGCATTGGGGTTTCACCTGGCGTGAAATTTAAAGATGCAGAACTGCTCGGAATGCCCACCATTGTGGTGGTAGGTAAAGGGCTCCTTGAAGGTGTTGTTGAAGTACGTGACCGCGCAACTGGTGAACGCAGCAACGTAGCTGTTGGCGATGCCGCACAACACATTGCACACATTTGTAAGTCAGGAAGCTGACATGCAACTGGTCAGTGGAGTACATAAACATTACGACTGGGGAGATCACCAATTTCTCTACGGTTTTGTTGGCGCTCCCCTTGCCCCTCAACCACTTGCAGAAATTTGGTTTGGTACTCACCCCGATGGCCCCGCTGTACTCTCAGCTACGCAAGAAGCACTGGCCCATGTTGCTGGCCCGCTTCCTTTCATGGTGAAGTTCCTCTCGGCAGCATCGCCACTTTCTTTGCAGGTACACCCCACCGCAACACAAGCACGTGCGGGTTTCGAGCGTGAACAGAGTGCAGGAATTCCCGTCTCTTCACCACAACGTATTTACCGCGACAGTTCCGATAAGCCCGAACTTCTTATTGCGCTCACTGCCTTTACTGCACTCTGTGGGTTCCATGATGTGGCAAGTTCTGTTGGTTGGTTCCGCGCCATGCAATGGACAGACCTAGCTTACTATCTTGAAGAAAATGGCCTGCATGCCTTTGCGCGCGAAGCGCTAACGGGTAATGCATTGCGTATTCCTGCACAACTACCTCCATGGGCCAACGAGTTACGAGTCAACTTTCCTAATGACCCTGCACTTCTCATTGCACTTCTCATGCATCGGGTAGAGCTTGCTGTTGGCGAATGCTTATTGCTTGAAGCCGGAACGCTGCATGCGTATCTCAGTGGCTCGGCAATTGAAGTAATGAACACAAGCGACAACGTTGTGCGGGGTGGTTTTACTCATAAACATGTCAATGCTGAGGAACTATTAAACATCACGCTGTGGGAACCTTCTCCCACCCCTGCACGACGTGCCACTGACTCACTACCCAACATCAGTTCATACCCCACCACTGGCGCGTTTCAAGTGCACAGCATTGCTGCTCCTGCCAAGGTTCCTGCTTCATCAAAAGCTCAACTGGTTGCGTGCATTTCTGGCACAGGTGAAAACTTCTCGTGCGGTCAAGTTGCCCTACTAGAGGCAAATGAAGAAATGCAATTGAGCGGCAACTGCGTAGTAATTGCTACGACAAGCGACACACAGCGTTAAGCGCAAGTTCTAAAACACGCTCACGTACAGAAGTTTGTTTTTCCCAATGGCGGTGGTCCCATGTTTGTGCGCTCACATCGTCACCCGCGTACAACAACTGCCCATAAACCGCACCGCGGAACATAGCGACGGCAAACATCGCCGACGCTTCCATTTCTACGCTGATGCACCCTTGTTCTCGACGGCGCGCAACTTTTTTTGGCGTTTCCCGAAAGATTGCATCGGTGGTCCACGTGAGACCCTTATCGTACGGCACGCCCGCGGCCAACAATTCGGCGTCAATTGCCTGCACTGCCAACGGATGTGGCACCACCGCAACATCAACTGGTTGATAGTGATGGCTTGTGCCTTCGTCGCGTACAGCACCTGTGGGAACAATGATGTGGCCTATATCGAAACCATTTTTCACAATGCCAGCACCGCCGCATCCGATAATTTTTGAGGCACCGAGCCCAATGATGTCTTCCAATGAAGTTGCGGCCGCGGGCGCACCCACCCCCGGGTTGAATACAGCAATGCGTTTGCCCAGATGCTCCACTACGTGCACTTCATGATCGCCGTGTTCGAAAGGAATGCGGTAGATCGGCTCTTGCCCTGCAAAACGATTGCGTTGAACATCGCCAAACCAACAGGCAACAGCAAGTTCGGGAAAGTTATCTACCTTGCGGCGCATCGGCGGGTTAATAACAGCCGTTTGTGACTCTTCAAATTCGAATAAAGGATGACTTGAATACTGCGACATGGTCACGCCGTTTCAGGAGTTGGCAATATTCTTACGAATATTGACAATGCGATCGTGTGAATGATTCACATCGTCACCTTGTTCATCGAGCAGAGCAGAACGATCTTTCAGTGCTTCACGCTCTGCAATGGTTGTATCAACTCGCGCAATGGCAGCTTCAACACCATGCTCATTGATGTACGTTGCCCATTCCACGAGCGCCTCGACCATTTCCGATTCAGGAACAACCGCAACGTTGCGACCCTTCACAAAAAGATGCCCGCGCTTGTTGCCCGCAGCAATACCAATATCGGCTTCACGTGCTTCACCGGGGCCATTCACTACACACCCCATAACGGCTACCTGAAGTGGAATGAGTTTGTCGGCAAAAGCTTCTTGGGCACGACGCGCAACATCGATGACATCAATTTCTGCTCGCCCGCAACTTGGGCAGGCAATGAGGTCTACGTTTTTACGCTCACGAAGTCCGAGCGCTTCTAAAAGTTGCCTACCCGCACGTGCTTCTTCCACAGGGTCAGCGGTGAGGCTATAACGAATGGTGTCGCCAATACCTTCCAGCAAAAGTGTGGCAATGCCAGCAGTGGCTTTCAACAACCCAGCAGGTGGAGGACCAGCCTCGGTGACGCCTAAATGCAACGGTGCATCGGTGACCTTGCTCAATTCGCGATAAGCATCGACCATGAGCGGAACATTTGATGCCTTCACTGAAATTTTGATGAGGTCAAAGCCGACTTCATCGAAGTAGGCAATTTCCCGCAATGCAGACTCTACCATTGCCGCAGCAGTGAGCCCGCCGTACTTCTCGTATAACGACGGGTCGAGCGAACCGCCATTCACACCAATGCGAATAGAAACATTGCGATCTTTTGCTTCAGCCGCAACCGCTTTAATGTGTTCTGGCTTACGAATATTTCCCGGGTTCAGGCGCAGCCCATGCACACCAGCTTCCAAAGCAGCGAGTGCCATTTTGTATTGGTGGTGAATGTCGGCGACGATTGGTATTGGAGACCGCGGAACAATTTGCGCTAAACCTTCAGCCGCTTCTATTTCATTACACGTGCAACGAACAATGTCGCAACCAGCAGCAGCAAGTGCGTAAATTTGTTGCAAGGTTCCTTCAACGTCTGAAGTCTTCGTTGTGGTCATGGACTGCACAGTGATAGGTGCGGAACCACCAACGGCAACTTTGCCGACGTGAATTTGGCGGGTATGTCGACGTTCAACCATTACTAGAAAGTATTGCTGGTCTTAGAGCGGTTGGGTGATATCGAGGTACAAACCAACAAATAATAAGAACCCCATGAGGCCCATAACAATGGTGGTCAGCGGGATCATTTTGTTGATATCGGCGCGGTATCGCTTGCCGCGACGGCTGCGCACGCGCTCATATGCCGCAATTGCAGCGTGGCCACCATCGAAGGGCAAAAGCGGGAACATATTGAACACGCCAACAAAGACGTTGACACTTGCCAAAAGGAGTAAGACAGCCTTCAGGCCCTCGTCTTTCCCTAGTTGCCCGCCTATTTGACTAGCCCCCACCACGGTGGTGGGTCGCGTCGCCAAATTTTCACCCGAGTCACGTAGTGCCCGCACCGAGTTCATAGGGTTCAATGCGCCAACAACACCTTTCACCGAGTTGCCTGCGGTGCGCACTACGTCGCCAACTCCGTACACAAAACTCTTGGTGAGCGACTGCTTCACAAAGCCGGTTGAACTTGTTGCAATGCCGAGATACGCAATATTGGCATCCATCGGATTGCTCGCCAACGTTGTTGTTAAAATTTCTTGTACTCCATTGCGTTGTACAACCACCTCGACTGCGTTACCAGGAGCTTGCTCAACAATGGCTTCCACGAGTTCGTTGCGGGTTGTTACTTTGTCTTTACCAAGTGCAACAACAATGTCGCCTTCGCGAATACCAGCCAGCGCTGCAGGAGAACCTGCTTCTGGCGCACGCACCACGGCCACGCTGCCGGTGTCGTCGTAACGACCCGCAAAGCCATAGACCCCGATAAATAGCGCAAGCGCGATGAGCATATGCATTAAGGAACCAGCGGTAATAACCAGAAGCTGGCGCGGGAAACTCTTATTGCGATATGCGCGCGCCTCATCTTCGGGTTCCACTTCATCGAGCCCATTCATTCCAATAATCCGCACGAATGCACCTAACGGAATGGCACGAAAGCCGTATTCCACTTCACCTTTATGACGGCTCCAGAGCCTGGGTCCGAAACCCATGAAAAATTGAGTGGCCTTCATTCCTGTACGGCGAGCCGTGACGAAATGGCCTACTTCATGTAAGAAAATAGATACGAGAAGACCCGCGACAAATACCAATGTCCATATATTTTTGAGCCCTAGCCAAACAAGTAACGCACCAATGACAAGTGCCGACAACACCGCACGTGAAGTTGACGGCGCATCGGGTGATTCTTCTACCCCACCACCCACAACTGCCTCTTGGCGTATCCGTTCGTACATTGAAGTCATTGTGCAAGCCATTTCTTCGCAGCCTCACGGCCACGTGCATCGGCATTCAAAATATCTTCGATACAAGATGGAGTTTCAGCAGAATATCTTTGCATCACGGCGTCAACGGTATCGGCAATTGCCAGCCACGAAATGCTTCCTGCAAGAAATGCTTCTACCGCTACTTCATTTGCCGCACTCATAAATGCAGGCGCCGTACCGCCCATGCGACCAACTTCGTAAGCAATTGCCAAACAGCGAAATGTGGTGACATCGGGCTCGCTGAATGTGAGTTCTTTTACATCACGCCACGAAATTGCTCCGAATGCATTGGGGCTGCGATGTGGGTAGCCAAGGGCGTAACTAATGGGAAGACGCATGTCGGGCATAGACAGTTGAGCAACGGTGGAACCATCGGTGAACTCCACCATGGAATGCACAACCGACTGTGGATGAACCACTACATCGATGCTGTCATAACTTGTGCCAAATAACTCGTGGGCTTCGATGACTTCAAGACCCTTGTTCATCAGAGTCGATGAATCGACAGTGATTTTTGGACCCATGCTCCATGTTGGATGCGCAAGTGCGTTTGCCACAGTTACTTCAGATAATTCAGCACGAGTCTTTCCGCGAAACGGGCCACCACTAGCGGTAAGCACCAACCGTTGCACCTCTCTTTGTGTGTCTTCGCTAGATCGCAGGCACTGGTGAATTGCACAGTGTTCACTGTCTACCGGAACAATGAGCGCCCCCGGGGTGCGCCTCAATGGCTGCACAATAGGACCAGCCGCAATGAGGCTCTCTTTATTTGCAAGAGCCAACCGCTTTCCAGCGCGCAAGGTTTCTAAGGTGACCGGTAAACCAGCGAAACCCACCACAGCGTTCACCACAACGTCGCCAACTTCTACAACATCGGTGAGCGAAGTTGTGACGTGTGCAAAAGGAAGAGCGGCAGCAACTTGTTGACACAGTTCTTCGCGACTCACCACCACAATTTCAGGACGAAACTCATTTGCTTGCTCGATGAGTTGAGCAATAGATGAACCTGCCGCTAAAGCACTGACGCGAAAATGGTTCGGGTCAGCACGAATAACGTCGAGCGTCTGCGTTCCAATTGAGCCAGTAGAACCGGCTATGGCAACGCGTACAGGCGTTATTTTACCCAAGGCTGGATAACGAGCATGAGGTAGTACGCCCCAGGAAGAACGAACAAGAATCCGTCAAACCTGTCGAGCACTCCACCATGACCACGGACAATGGTGCCGAAGTCTTTGATGTCAAGGTTGCGCTTGAACATGCTCTCTACAAGATCACCAAGTGGTGCAAGTACCGAGATCACTAGTGCCATGAGTAACCACTCACTCGCACTATTCCACGTACCGCTTTGAACACCGATGAGCAGAACTGCACCAAATGTTCCCACTGTTCCGCCAATGAGACCTTCCACCGATTTCGATGGGCTGATCCATTCGCGAAGTGGCGTGCGCCCCGTTGCTGACCCAACGAACAAGGCCATCACATCGTTCGCTACAACACCAGCCGCAACGATGAACAATGTGTCGGTTCCTACGTTGTGCCCCGATACGCCAAGACCCGAATTTGAGTAGCGCACAATCAGTGCTGCGTAAGACCCGAGTAGACCAATCCACACCACTGCCATCGTGGTGATGGCAACGTTCGGCAACGGACCGCTTTGTACGCCGTTTGCACCAATGAACCCGATGGTTGCTGCCATAAACGCAAAAGTGAACACCAATGGCAATGCACCATCACCCATCCAATACGCAGCAAGTGGAGCAGCAACGCAAGCAGCGATGCCGGCAACAGTTGCGGGGCGATAACCCTTTTCTGTGACCTTGTCGAAAAACTCCACGGCAGCTAAGCCGAGTGCAGCAACAATGAAAATCATTACAGCTGCAGGGCGCCATACCAATGAGCCGATAAATGCTGCAGCGAGCAATAGACCAGCAGTCACTGCTTGTGGCATGTCGCGCCCACCAATGCCTCCTGTGGCTCGCTGCGAACGCTGCGGCATTGGACGTTGCGATGACGGACGCGCACCACGACCAACAGGCGCTTGACGAGCGACGGGGCGTGAATTGCCGCCCGTTGGCTGATGCATTTCGGGTCGACGGGCACGTTCGTCGGTGGGGTCGCTGCCGATGACAAGGCGCGGTTCACGACGCGCGCCAGGAGCGGGAGTTGCATCATTTTCAAAATAGCGCGCCTCACGTGTTGGCTCATCGCGATACGGCGGCTCAGGTGCAGCATTGGGTTGCACTGCAGGTTGCGAAAAGGTTGACCAAACGTCTGTGTCGTCTGCTGGTTCTGATTGCAAAAACTTGGGCAATTCACCAGTGGGTGGCTCGGTCCAATGAGGAAGCGGTCCTGTGTCGTCACCAAATGACAAAACTGGCTCTACTGCATCATCGCCAAATTGAACGGTGCCGAAGTCGTCACCAAAGTCGGTGCCGTATCCCTCTGCGTCACGGTTTCCCGTGTCGTCGCGTCGTTTCCAATCGTCGGTCATATCTTCCCTTTCGGGTAATGCATGGGCAACACCCATGCAGTTGGTTTACACCTCTAGTAGTTCGTGTTCCTTACGAGTAAAAGCTTTATCGATGAGATCTATCTGATCGTGCGTTAATTTTTCCAATTCCTTTTCCGCACGCTCAAGTTCATCTTTAGAAATATCGTGATCTTTTTCAGCAGTTTCCAAATTTTTGCGCACATCTCGGCGCACGTTACGCACTGCAATTCGGCCTTCTTCTGCCATTGCCTTCACCACTTTGACGTAGTCTTTGCGGCGCTCTTCGGTGAGCGCAGGAAATGCAAGTCGAATGACCACACCATCATTTGATGGGTTGAGCCCGAGGTTGGAACTTTGGATGGCCTTCTCAATAGCAGCAATGGCTGCGCGGTCGTGGGGCTTCACCACCAGCATCCGTGCCTCGGGAACCTGGAACCCAGCAATTTGCTGCAAAGGAACCGTTGCCCCGTAATACTCGACAGCTAATTTTTCCACGATCGAAGGGGTTGCTCGCCCCGTGCGAATTGTGGTGAATTGGCCCTGTACATGTTCGACTGCTTTTTCCATCTTGTCGATGGCGTCGAGGAGAGCTTCTTCGGTCACCCGACTAGCGTACCCACTGCCTCACCTCTGAGGATGGACTTCACATTGCCCTGGCGCAAAAGATCGAACACCACAATGGGGATCTTTTGGTCCATGCAGAAGGTAATTGCCGTGGAATCCATTACTTTGAGGCCCTTACTCATGACATCGAAATGAGAAATACGGTCATATCGGGTGGCTGTTGGGTCGAGTTTTGGATCGGCCGTGTACACGCCATCGACACCGGAATGAGTGCCCTTTAAAATGGCCTGAGCAGAAATTTCTGCGGCGCGCAATGCAGCAGCGGTGTCGGTGGTGAAAAACGGGTTTCCCGTTCCGCCGGCCAAAATGACAACGCGACCCTTTTCCAAGTGGCGTTCTGCACGGCGACGAATGTACGGCTCTGCGACCTTTGGCATTTCAATAGCCGACATCACTCGTGAATGTTGACCCACGCGCTCGAGTGCATCTTGCAACGCAAGACCATTCATGACGGTGGCAAGCATTCCCATGAAGTCGGCCTGCGCTTGGTCCATACCCTGACCAGCACCTTTCATGCCGCGCCAAAAGTTACCGCCACCAACAACAACAGCAATATCGACGCCAAACTCTTCGTGCACTTCGTGCAACTCAGTTGCCACTTGATGCAAGACATCGGTGTCGAGACCAAACCCGGTGGATTCAGCAAGAGCTTCACCTGACAGTTTTAAAACAATGCGATTCCAACGTGGCTGAGTCCGAGGACTCGCTTTTGTGGAAACCCCATCTTTAGGCATTCAGAACTAGCCGATCTCGATCTGTGAGTACTGAAGAATATTAGCCGAGCCAATGAACTGCGTAACCGACAACTTGTCGTCTTTTGCATATGGCTGTTCAACAAGTGCAACGTCTTTGTAGAAACCATTAATGCGGCCTTCAACAATTTTCGCAATTGCTGCTTCTGGCTTGCCTTCGTTGCGCGTAATGGTTTCCAATGTTGTGCGCTCGTGAGCAAGAACATCTGCAGGAATTTCATCACGTGTAAGGAATCGTGGACGAGCAAAACCAATGTGCACTGCAACATCGTGAGCCAACTCTTGAGTAGCGCCAGACATTTCAACAAGCACGCCGTTGACTCCGCGGCCACCTTGAATGTGCAGGTAAGAGTCGATGACGTTTCCAGCAGCTGCTTCAATGCGCACCACTTCACCTAAGTCAATATTCTCTTTGAGAACAATTTTTAAGCTGTCGAGTTGCTCTTGGCGCTCTGATACTGCAGCAACGCCTTTATCGATGATGAGGTTTGCCAATGCTTCAGCTTCAGCTTTGAAAGCATCGCTACCGGCAACAAAGTCGGTTTCGCACTTCAGCTTTGCCATTGCACCAACATTGCCGCGAATAACCAAAGCAACAACGCCCTGATTGTTATCGCGGTCGTCGCGCTTTGCACTTGCTGCAAGGCCTTTTTCACGGAGCCACTGTTTGGCTTCGTCAATGTTGCCACTGTTCTCTTCAAGTGCTTTTTTGCAATCCATCATGCCTGCGCCGGTGGTATCACGCAGAGTTTTTACATCTTTAGCTGTATACGACATTCGTGAATCAGGCTCCTGGAGTAGGTGCCGCAGGGGGTGCGGGAATGGGTTTTGGTTCAACTACAGATGCTCCGACTGCAGCAACTGCAGCAGCAGCATTGACAACAGCAGCAGCTGCGGCTTGTGCTGCAGCAACTGATGCCTTCTTCGATGCCATGTGGCGTCCTTCAAGTGCTGCTTCAGCAATGACACGGCACATGAGGTCGTTGGCGCGAATGGCGTCGTCGTTTCCAGGAATAGGGAAGGTCACAACGTCGGGGTCGACGTTGGTGTCGACCACTGCGATAACTGGAATACCGAGCTTGTTTGCTTCGGTCACAGCGATGTGCTCTTTCAAGGTGTCAAGCACAAAGACTGCATCGGGACGACGCGTCATTTTGCTGATACCCGACAAGTTTTTTTGCAACTTGACAAGTTCGCGCGACAAAAGAAGTGCTTCTTTTTTCGGCATAGCTTCGAACTCGCCAGTTTCAACCATGCGCTCGTATTCCTGCATTTTGCTGACGCGCTTTGAAATGGTTTCGAAGTTGGTGAGCATTCCGCCCAACCAACGCTCGTTCACGTATGGCATGCCGCTCTTGTCGGCCCAGTCACGCACAGGATCTTGTGCTTGCTTTTTGGTGCCAACGAAAAGAATGGTTCCGCCTCCGGCTACAAGATCGCGAGCAAAGACATAAGCAGTCTCGACGCGAGTCATTGTTTGTTCAAGATCGATGATGTACACACCGTTGCGCTCGCCGAAAATGAATCGCTTCATTTTGGGGTTCCAACGGCGGGTCTGGTGTCCAAAGTGGCAACCAGCTTCAAGCATTTGTCGCATTGTGACGACGGCCATGATGATTCTCCTCTCCTGTGGTTAAGAGACTGGCCTCCGCGCCGAAGCGACCACAGGAAGAGACACAGTGCAATGACGTGTTGTTTGTTTATTCGTGGCCCCCGCCATGCCATCGTGTGGACGATGGCTTGACGACAGCCAAGGAGAGAGGCTACTGCCCGATTCCCCTTGTGCCACAAACGATCGCGCCACCAATGGCGAAACCAGCCTGACACGGGGTCGGGTGAGGCCAAAAAAGACAGCGGGGTCGAGGTAGTTGCCCGCGGCCCTAGAGCCAAGCCGCATCCCCACATAAAACCACTGATTCGCGTAACCCACCACTTGTAACGGGTTCACGACGTCACCAGGAGCGACAAGCGCCCCATTGACCCCTCCCATGACCTCATAAAGAGGAGTGGCTACTTGACCTCCCCCTTCTGGGGCAATTCCTGCAGCCACCTGGTCAATTTCCACCACTACATAAGGCACGCCTCCCACCGGCCCCACGAAAGTCACTATGCCTGACCACGACATGCGAACGGGAGTGTTTTGACCAACCGCAAACTCGAGGCCGCGGTTGCCGGCACACCACGTGCATTGCGGTCGGCGAAACCAGTCGGTCACTTTGCCTGCCACAGGGGCCGGAGCAGTGTTTACAACGCAGAGCACCACTGCAAAGACCGCACTCAGCATGAGCGACCTCGCAGGAACTTAAAATTCGGCTGCTGCGAGCCGCGACCGTAATTGCAAAACAGCTTTTGAATGTATTTGCGATACACGACTTTCCGTAACACCGAGGATTTCGCCAATTTCCACGAGCGTAAGATTTTCGTCGTAGTAAAGAACCAGAACGGTTCGTTCACGTTCTGGCAAGTTTTTAATTTCCTCGCGCATGTGTGCCCGCAACGCATTCTCTTCCATTGCGGTATCGGCAGGGCCAATTTGTTGGCCCACCCCAGATGGGGCGCGGTCGGCAACGAGGTGGTCGAGAGGGCCAACAGTGCCAACGGCAACATCGGCGAGCCACTTTTGGAGTTCCTCCACAGTGATCTGTAGTTCTTCGGCAATTTCTTCGTCGTTAGGTGCACGTCCCATTGTGTGCTCAAGGTGCGTTATTGCGGTCTGCACCGAGCGAGCCTTGGTACGCACCGAACGCGGCACCCAGTCGAGAGCACGCAAAGAGTCGAGAATGGCCCCACGAATACGGGGCACAGCGTAGGTTTCAAACTTTGCGCCATGTACAGGCGCGTATTTCTCGATGGCGTCCATTAAGCCAAAGATGCCTGCACTCACTAGGTCTGCAGTATCAACATTTTTGGGGAGCCCTGCTCCGAGTCGGCCAGCAACGAACTTCACCAGCGAGGAATAGTTCACCACAAGCCACTCGCGTGCTTGGGGAGTGCGAGAACTCGCCCAGTCTTCCCAGGCGGTTTCCACCGTATAGCGCGCGCCTCGAATGTTCATGCGCGTGGATGTGACGCGAGATAGGCCGATTGCAATCGTTCTTTGCTGACATGCGTATAGCGCTGAGTGGTGACCACATTTGCGTGACCCAAAAGTTCTTGAACTGCGCGCAGGTCGGCGCCGTTGTCGAGCAAATGCGTGGCGAACGTGTGTCGCAGCGCGTGTGGATGAGTTGGGTCAATTGATCTTCTATCAAGTATTCGCCTCACGTCTCGTGGGGTGAGTTGTTTGCCACGCTCATTAAAAAAGAGTGAATTTGAAGACACCACAGCGAGTTCATGACGGTGCTTCATCCACAAATCGATGGCGGCCACCGTTGGCTCATTAAGGGGAACACGGCGTTCCTTGGAGCCCTTACCCCACACCGTTGCCGCTTTATTTTTCAGATCAATATTGGCAAGGTCGAGCGTGCATAGTTCACTCACGCGCAACCCACTGCCGTAGAGCAACTCCACAATTGCCACATCGCGCGCAGAACGCCACACTGGATCATCTTTTATTTCAGACCCGGTGAGCAATGCACCCAGTTGATCTGCATTCAAAATGCGCGGTAGTCGCCCTTCGCCGCTCGGGGCACGCACACCAACAGTTGGATTCTCTATTTTCTTGCCAGACAGACGCAACAGCCAAGAAAAATAACGACGCAATGCTGCAAGCTTGCGGGCAATAGTGCGCTTGGCATGAGTGCCCTTTGCATTTTCACTGGGCTTTGAGTTGGTGAGAAATGCAAGATACTGCTTCACCATTGTGCGCGTTACCACTTCTGGTCGATGCGCTTCACATTCATTACTTGCCCACTGCGCAAAGAGTTCTACATCTGAGCGATACGCACTTTGCGTGTTCGGCGACATCGCAGTGAGAGAGGCAATGAACTCCTCTATTTTCCATGCCGCCAATGGCGTAGCCCGTGTGCCGCCCACACCTTCAAGGTAGTAGGTAGAACTACCTCATCAGCGCTTCCCACCATCCATTGGTGTCTACTACCCAACCCAGCGCTTCAAGCCTGCCCAAACTCACCGCAATGTCGTGCAGTGGTCTATTGAGCGCCAACATGAGGTGGTCAAGTGTCACTGCTCCGTCGGTGCATGCAAGAAGCACATCTTGGTCGTGGGCATCGGGCGCAACACGTGTTTCATAACTGCTACGCGACTCGCGTCGATGGTCGAGAGCAAGGGCCGCAAAGAGGTCGTCGACACTGGTGACTGGCCCACAACCTTGTTGAATGAGCAAGTTGGTGCCGCCCGCCGATGCAACACGAGGCGAACCCGGCACTGCAAAGACTTCAATGTTGCGCCTTATTGCTTCTGCGACAGTCAGCATTGAACCGCCCGACTCACGAGATTCAACGACAACAACCACTTCAGACAGCGCGGCAATAATGCGATTGCGCTGAGGGAAGTGGTACGGCTCGGGATGCACCCCGGGTGCGTATTCGCTTACTAAGAGCCCGCTTTCACCTACCCATGCCCATAGCCCGGCATTACTTTTTGGGTACACAACATCGAGCCCACAGGCCACAACCCCAATGGGTTTGCCAAATGCAGCATTGTTTTCGTGCGGATGCTCGTCGTAGTGCAATTTCATTCCGTGATGTACCGCACCATCAATTCCTCGCGCAAGCCCCGAGACAACAGCAATTTCATTTGCAGCTAATTGCTCTCCAAATTCACGTGCGGTATACACCCCCGATGGAGTGGGCGACCTCGTTCCAACAATGCCTACACGTCGCTGCTGCAAAGCACTGAGTGAACCTCTGTAGAAAAGTACCGCTGGCGGTGTTGGGTCGTACCGCAATACGTGCGGATACGCAGGGTCGCCAATATAAACCACTTGTATTTTTTCTCGCTCGCAGCAGTCAAATATAAGTGCAACGGCATCTTCCGATTTTGTGGAATGAAACATTGCCCTCGCCCAAGCATCTTCAGGTTCTTCATGCAAAAGTGCGATGCGTAGTTTCTTTGGCGTCATGCCTTCTAGCTGCGCAAGCGCTGCAGCAAAAGCCCACGCCGGCATGCCCAGGTGTTGACTCATTAAGCAACTTCTCTTTCGTGCAGGCGTGTACGCATGAGAAGCGCCACGCGCACGGTCTCGTGTGCAATTTCTCCTTCATTGCCCGCCAGGTCGGCAAGTGTGCGAGCAACGCGGCGAATGCGGTGGTAACCACGACCCGTCAGACGGCCAAGTTCTAATTCACGACGCAATACATCTCGCGCTGCAGGCGATAGCGGCGCGTGAGTATCGAGTTCTTGCGCAGACAGCCGGGCATTCACGCCACCCGAACGGTGCAACGACACTTCACGTGCACGAGCAACACGTTCTTGCACAGCTGCACTTGGTTCTCCTTCACGCACATCGAGTAACTCCTCGACCCCTGTCATTGCAACAGCTACACGAAGGTCGAAACGATCGAGGAAAGGGCCAGACAACCTGCGCAGATATTTGCTTCGTGCTGTTTCATTGCACACACACGCCCCAGGCGCGCCTCCGCCACACGGGCACGGATTTGTTGCACCCACCAATAAGAAACGTGCGGGCAATGTAATGCCAGCGCTGGCACGTGCAATACGCACCTCACCTTCCTCTAAGGGTTGGCGCAATGCATCGAGAACCGACGGCATGAACTCGCCCACTTCATCGAGAAAAAGCACCCCACTATGAGCTAAAGATGCTTCACCTGGCCGCAACACACTGCTGCCCCCGCCCACCATTGCAATCATTGAAGCACTGTGGTGTGGTGCACGAAACGGCGGAAAGGAAATGAGCCCACCGGGTGGCAACGAGGCGCCTGCTGCAGAGTGAATCATTGTTGCGGTTACTGCTTCTTCATTAGTGAGTAGAGGCAATAACCCAGGCAATCGTTCGGCAATCATTGTTTTACCCGCGCCAGGTGACCCCACAAATAAAATATGGTGGCCTCCTGCAGCAGCAATTTCTGCAGCAAGACGTGCTGTGGGCTGCCCCCGCACATCGCTCATATCTGCAATGTGTGATGAGCCTTGTATTTTTTCTTGAGATGACGTGTCGAGCCATTCGCCATCACCGCGCAAGGCAAGAACCACATCTCGCAAGGTGGCCGCGCAATGAATACTGCGCGGGCTCGCTACTTTTGCTTCTCGCGCATTAGGAAGCGCAACAACAACACGAGTTTCGCGCAAGCCAGCAACAAGTGGTGCAGCACCAGGCACTGGGCGCAATGACCCGTCGAGACCGAGTTCAGCAACAAAGGAATACTCCGCCAAGTTGTCACTTGGCATTTGCCCACTCGCACTGAGAATGCCCATTGCCAATGCCAGGTCGAGCCCTACCCCGCCTTTACGTTGACTACTCGGTGCCAGGTTCACGGTAATTTTCTTGTTTGGCCATTCAGCACCGCTTGAGAGCAGCGCCGCACGAACACGATCGCGCGCTTCTCGACATGCTTCGTCGGGAAGGCCAACAACAGTAAAGCCTGGCAATCCGCTACCAATATGCACTTCAACAGAGATCGGTGTTCCTTGAATACCGAGCAATGTTGCTGACCTAATGCTCGAAAACATGAGACCTCACTTCCGTCAAGATGAAATGCATCTCGCAGGAAAATGCATGTGGGAAACTGTCGAAAGTGAAGAAATCACCTCAACATCTCCGTGTGTGGCGACGTAGTGCTTTTGTGGCAATAAGTTGTGCAGTTTTTATGGCGAGCGCCGCCTCCTGTAGCGAATCGAAACGCACCGGAACCCAGTTTTGTCGCCAATTAGATAAAGAATTGCCGCAAATCAACGCGCCCATTGCAACGCAAAATGATATTGAACTTCTTGTTGCCAGCTATGAACGCATTGGCGAGGTTGCCCCCATTGATGTGGCTAAAGATTGGGAAATGCTCACGGCCTTACTTGCCGAAGCCGCACACATCAACACCGGCAATACCACCGATGTTGAAGCTGTTACCAAGCACGCTTACGAGAGCAACACTGCTGCGCAACGCGCAATGAAGTGGACCCTCGATACCTGTGCGGTTGATATCAGCGGATCTCGCCCCGCTTCACAATGACCTTGTCGACCAAACCGTATTCTTGAGCCAACTCGGCAGTGAACCAGCGGTCGCGCTCGCTATCGGCTTGAATTTCAGCAATTTCTTTGCCCGAGTGAAATGCAGTGAGCTCTGCCATCTTGTGTTTCACATGGCGCAGCTGCTCGGCCTGAATAGCAATATCGGTGGCCTGACCGCGCAAACCTGCAAGTGGTTGGTGCATCATGATGCGAGCGTTAGGCAAGGTGTAGCGCTTCCCTTTTGCTCCGGCAGTGAGAAGGAACTGGCCCATTGAAGCAGCAAGGCCCATGCAGACAGTTGCAATGTCACACGATACGAATTGCATCGTGTCGTAAATGGCCATTCCGGCAGTAATAGACCCGCCTGGGCTGTTGATGTAGAGCCAAATATCGGCGTTGGAGTCTTCACCTTCGAGGTACAACAACTGCGCACAAATTTGATTAGCGATGTCGTCATTCACATCGGTGCCAAGCATGATGACGCGGTTTTTCATGAGGCGACCAAACACGTCGAAGCGTGCGTCTCCAGAGCCGGCGTCGGCTGCCATTGGGGTGGAATTGGACGATGTGTTGTGCGACACGTGCGAAGTCATATCATTAGGCTAGTGCCCATCGCCCTCGGTCTCTAAGTTACGTTGATATAAAAATGCCGTACCACTGAAAGAAAGTGGCAGAATGTCATCGTGGAAAACGCAGAAACCCCCTTTCTTGCCAATGCCGATGAGCTCCTTGAACACAACAGCACATTTGTGCAGATTTTCGCTGACCACGGCCTCAGTGTTAAACCCAAACGGCGCCTCGCCATTGTGGCCTGCATGGACAGCCGCATGGATATTTTCCAAATGCTCGGTCTCGACCACGGCGATGCGCACATCATAAGAAACGCAGGCGGAGTGGTCACCGACGATGTTGTGCGCTCGTTGGTTCTTTCGCAGCGGCGCTTGAATACACGAGAAATTATTCTCATTCATCACACCAACTGTGGTTTAGAGAATTTGAACGAGGGCGACTTCTACGACGAATTAGTCAGCGAAACTGGCATTAAGCCCGGTTGGTCGCTTGAAGCATTTAAAGACCCGCATGAAGATGTACGACAAAGCATTAGTCGACTCAGGCATTCGCCATTTATTTTGCACAAAGACTTTATTCGCGGATTCGTTTACGAAGTGGAAAATGGAAAACTTATTGAAGTCGTTTAAGCGACTTTACGAGCGTAAAACTCCACTAAAGACAACTGCAATATTTTCCTGCTCGTAGTTTCCTTTGTTCTCGGCGATGTAGGTCAAGAGACCAGCAAGACCAGCCGAACCCGTGGGGCTCACATTGATACCAGAACTCTTTTGTGCCAGTTCATATGCGGCAACAACATCTGATTCAGGTGTGACAATGGGGAATCCACCGGTTTGCGTCATTGCATCGCAAATTGAAATCCAGTCGTAGGTTTCATCGTCCAAAATGCCATCGGCTAGAGAAGTGGGCACTTCCTCCCAAGGCCACATGCACTCACCCCACCGGCTTCCTGCATGCAATGTTCCCCCTGTTTGCGCTGCACGACTCCACGCACGTGACAAGGGGCTACAGCCTTCTGCTTGCACTGCATGTAAATGAGTTTCTTGCACTTCTGCGCTACGCAGAGCATCGCCAATACCTGAAGCAAATGCACCACCACCCACTTGCACAAAGATACGAGCAAGATGTTCAGTGCTCGGAAATTGCTCAAGTATTTCAAGACCAATTAATCGACCACCATCTAGGCACCATGCGTTTTCGGTACCTTGCACTCCGAAGGGCAACGAACCGCGGGCGATACATTCTTGAAAGCGCAATACACAAGGGTCACCTGCAGGGTCGCCCGGTTGACGCACGCACACTTCAATGTGTGCGCCAAGAGTTTTCAATGCGTTGAGCACGACTGCATCAACACTTTCTGGCACAAACACGCGTATCGGCCACTGCACACTTGCCGCAAGAGTTGCTGCTGCAATTGCGGCGTTACCACATGATGCAATGGCTAGTTCGGGGCGATTCGCACCCCAAGGAGCAAGACCTTTTTCTTCAGCAAAAACTAAATGCAATAACTCGGTGAAGAGATGCCGTGCTTTTTGAGAGCCAGCAACGTTGTGTGTTTCGTCTTTTACCCATAAGCCGCCACTTCCTTCAAAACCCAGCACATTTGACAACTCTGCATGACGCGCAAACGGAGTTCTACGAAAGCCGACCCCTGCAACGCCCGCCACTTGTGCATCGAGGCGCTCAATGAATTCTCGGCGCTCATTGAGTACTGCACCATGCTGGGCAGCAAACGCATCCCACGCTAACAACTCTTGAAAACGCACAAATGGGTTTTCCGATTCCGCAGGTTGAAAGTTGTTTGCACTTGGCGTACTCGTGAAATGCAAAACGTGATGACGGTCGTCATTGTTGGCCTGCGGGCAACGCCACGACAATGGCTGCGCAACGGGAACCCGTGCGCCGCATACCGCGCATTGCAGGCTGTCGATGACCTGCGTTTTCATATGTCTATTGTGCAGCGACGCGGGCGTTGAATTCGGTAATCAAGTTGTCCCACACTGGCTGGTAAGTACGTATGTAGCGCCAGAACGACTGTGAGCGGCGCGCTTCAAACACATCGAGTGGAGTTCCTTGCTGCTCGACCCATGTGTAATAACCAAGGTTGAAAATACGGTTGCGATCGCGCTCGGTGCAATCGATCATTGCATCGGTTCCAATGGCACCCATATGTTCGCCAAAAACTTCAGCCGCATCAACCGCAGTGAAGTCATTCTTGAAACGACGTGCAAGAGTTTTTACGCGCTCACTTGGATACAGGGCTCCACCGTCGGTTGCAATGGTAATGAGCACATCATCGGGCCCGTAGTTCAAAAGTTTTGCTGTTTTAATTGCCGCAATCACATTACATATTGCTGAAAACCCGAAGTGCTCGAGAGCGTCAATTAGCTCAGCCGAGAGACCCAAACGAGTTGCCATGTACTCTTTGCCCGCAGGGGTGTTGAACATCACATCGAGTTCATCGGTTGCACGGTCTGACACTGCAACAACAACGTCGGTATTCATGACGTTTTGAATGAGTGGCACATGCTTGTCGCCAATGCCTTGAATATTGTGCTCGCCAAAACCATTTTCCAACATGGTGGGGCACTCCAACGCTTCTACCGCCACTACTTTCGTGCCGTAGACGTCTTTCAGCTTGTCGCCAGCTGCAATGGTTCCGGCACTACCTGTTGCAGAAGTAAATGCTGCGAGGCGCAAGTTTTTATTGTCGGAATTTTCCCGGAAGTGCTCGTAGATATGAGCAAGTGCCGTACCCGTTACTGCGTAGTGACCCACATGGTTTCCAAATTCGCAGAACTGGTTCAAAATGAAATTTTCTGGGTCTTTGGCCATCTCGTTACATGCGTCGTAAATTTCTTTCACGTTGCTCTCGGTACCAGGAGTACGCACAATGTCGGAAGGGTCTGCAACCCATTTGTCGAGCCAATCGAATCGTTCTTGTGACATGCCTGCAGGCAACACAGCAACACCACGACTTCCCAAAATACGGCTAATGGCAATGCCGCCTCGCGCATAGTTACCCGTACTTGGCCACACTGCACGATGGCGCGTGGGGTCGAATTGACCCGTAATAACTCGTGGCACGAAGCATGAAAAAGCAGCAAGCACCTTGTGTGCCGTAATCATTGGAAAACGGTCGCCGAAGGCAACAACAATGGGGCTTTCCACGCCAGTAAGAGCTTGCGGCAGCACTACATAGTTGGGCACTTCTACCCTGTTGCCGTCCATGTCGTTATACCAGTGCACGCGAAATAGGTTGCGGGCATCGGGCGCATCTTTGTGAACACCAGCGGTGATGCTTGCGGGAATTGTTGAAGGGTCAGCAAGTTGGGCGAAGGTGGGAAGAACAATTTTCTGTTCAGCAAAGCGCTGAACGCTGTTCGCAAGTGCCTTTTCGTCGACCACCGTGTTGGCGAGTCCGAGTTGACTAATGAGAGCCTCTGGGGAGAGGCCCGAGACACTGGCAGATTGCTGAGTGATTGTCACTTTTACATTCTGTCAAAGAAATTCCCAGCCCTTTGCCTTCATTGGCCGAAATCTCTGAATCTTTGCCATTTTCGTGACTCTTCCCGATCTCTGGGTAGCCTTCCACCGTCGCCGACGTAGCCCAATGGCAGAGGCACGGCGCTTAGGACGCCGCCAGTGAGAGTTCGAGTCTCTCCGTCGGCACGTGTACATTGACGACCTGCCAACCCCGGCTCTCATTATTGAAGCCAACGCGCTCGAGCACAATTTAACTGCCATGTCAGCCTTATTCCCGGGCACCACTTTGCGTCCTCATGTGAAAGCACACAAATGCACGTCGCTCGCCAAGGTGCAAGAACGATTTGGCCACACAGGTTTCACCTGCGCAACTCCGCGCGAAGTGCTCGGTCTTGCCAAAGCCAATCTCAATGCCGATATTTTGCTCGCCAATGAATGCGTCGATGTAGCGCGACTTGGTGCAATCGCAGGAACCAACGTCACCATCGCAGTTGACTCTGAAGAAACCATTCGCGCCGCATTTCGTGCGGGTCTGAAAAAAGTTGTCATCGATGTTTTCGTTGGGCTTCCTCGCTGTGGTTGTGAACCCGACGATGCCGGGCGCCTCGCCGATTTAGCAAGGTCACTTGGGCTCACCGTGCGCGGAGTAATGGGTTACGAAGGCCACCTCATGATGGAAAAGACCGCCGACAAACAACATCAGGTGAACGCTGCAATGCAAACCCTGCACGCTTGTGCGGAAATTGTTGGAGGCGACCTCATTTCTGCTGGTGGAACAGGCACATACAAAGAACACCTCACGTCGGGTATTACCGAGCTGCAAGCTGGCAGTTATGCACTCATGGATACCCACTATGCGACTCTTGGTTTTCCCTTCATTCAGGCCGCACACGTGGTGGGCACTGTCATTTCACGCTCTGCACAATGGGCCGTTGCCGATGTTGGCCTCAAAGCTCTTGGCATGGACCACGGCAACCCAGAAGTAGATGGCTACGACGTATGGTTCTGTTCCGATGAACACATCACGTTTGCTGTGAAGCGCGACGCAGCATCGTTACCTGCTCCAGCACCACTGGTACTCCCCCAAGTTGGTGAACGCGTTTTAATAACACCTGCGCATATTGACCCAACAATGTCTCAACACGAACGCGCCTTTGTGCATCGCGAAGGCCAAGTTGTAGATGAATGGGCTATTGACCTACGTGGTTGGTAAGAACTTTCGCTAGTTCCACAAATGCTCTTCCCCGATGCGACATCGCATTTTTTTCTTCTGCTTGCATTTCAGCAAAAGTTCTTCCATCGCCAGCGTCAGGTATGAACAGTGCATCGAAACCAAACCCACTAGTTCCTGTTTCACGCAGCGCAATTGAACCCTCGCACACACCTTCCACAACAACTTCGGCGCCATTTGGCCACAACACCACAACTGCTGTAATAAAACGGCAGGAACGCGCAGTGGAATTCTCTATCGCCGTAAGCAACTTTGCTTTGTTGTCGGCATCGGTCGCTTCTTCTCCGGCGTATCGCGCCGTGCGCACACCTGGCAGGCCATCAAGCGCGTCAACAAATAACCCAGTGTCATCGGCAAGAGCCGGGCACCCCGTTGCATCCACAATGGCGCGCGCTTTTAAGCGTGCATTTCCCACCAAAGTGCTGGCATCTTCCACAACATCGGCAACCGACGTTGGTCGTGGCAACAAGGAAACTCCTTGCGGCATGAGTTGTTCTATCTCTGCAACTTTTCCTGGGTTTGCCGAAGCACACACAAGTTGCAGCGCCATTATTAACGGCCCAAAGTACGAGGAACTGGTGGCGTCGACAACACATTGCGCTGCACGGTAAAGATTTGTCCAAGCCCATGTGCTGCCAGACCTAAAAGATCATCAAGCTCATCGCGAGTAAACGCTTTTCCTTCTGCAGTGCCTTGCACTTCAACGAAACTTGCTTCGCCGCCACCTACTGGTTGCAACATGACAACGTTCATATCGACTTCCGCAGAACTGTCTTCAATATAAGGAAGGTCGAGAACAGGTTGACCGTTATGCATTCCTA
>CAMCZG010000028.1 GCA_945886445.1 Bifidobacterium breve
AGCTCACCGCTATTGACGATGCACTCGTTATTGAAAACCCTCACGATCCGCTACTCGCTGAACTTGCTCACTTTTGTGATACGAATGCCCGCGTTTCACTCGACTATTTTTCGCCCACCACCAATAAATCAACATCACGAAGCGTGGTGCCACGGCGTATATGGCTCAATGGCGAACATTGGTATCTCGATGCCATTGACCTCGGCATAAATGAGCCCCGCGTTTTCCGTGTCGACCGCATCAGCGCATTAAAAGATTCTGGTGAAGTGGTGAATGCAACCACTCTTCCGACCCTTGCCGATGAGCCTGGTTTTCACTGGGATGCGCACGCGGAACGCGTCACGCTTCATTTAGAGCCATCTGCGCATTGGGTGGCAGAACGTTACCCCGTGTACTCACAGCGCAAAATAGGCGATGCGGTACTGGAAGTAGTTCTGCCTGTTACGTCGGCGCCATGGCTAGGGCGATTGTTGGTACGGGCCGGAAATGCAGCTGTGGTGGTGAGCCCAGAAAAGTACGCAACCCTTGGTGCCGACACGGCTGCCAATATTTTGGCTCGCTACAACTAGAGAGTTAGTTGGTACAGGTCGTTCACGGTGTGCACATCGTGTGACGCAATGAGAATTGAAAGCAGTTGCGCGGTAGCAGTTGCATCGCAGAGCGCATCGTGAGCATTGGTGAGGGGAATGTTGTATTTCTCACACAAAGCTGTGAGGCGGTGTTGCTCGGCACGCTTGGGGTCGAGAAGACGCGACATTTGCAATGTGCAGAGGTGCTGGTCGACTTCAATGTTGATGCTGTGTCGTTGTGACTCTGACTTGATGAAACCAAAGTCGAACTTGGCATTGTGTGCAACAAGAATGCGTTTTCTTGCGAGGCGACGCAGCTGACGCATTGCCCTTTTGGTGTGCAGGCCTTGGCGCAGTTGTTCATTGGTGATGCCGTGAATGTGGTGTGCTGGTGGGTGCTCGGACCCCCAGGGGAATGGCCCACCATTGCTGGGGCGCACGTATGTGCTGTAACTGCGCAGCACTTGACCTTTTGAGTTGGTAACAACTGCGCCGATTTGCAAAATGAGGTCGCTATCGGTTGCCAAACCAGTGGTCTCAACATCGACAACGAGGAACTCCGCCTTTTTCAGCGGCGGCATTTTGCGGGGCATGTGTTGCACAGTAGGGAAGGTGTGTTAGCCGGAAATTGCTTTTTGGAACATGGCCAGATCGAAGTAATCGCGCCACAACGTAATTTTTCCGTTTGCAATGGTGAAGATGCCCATGAGGGGAACTTCCACCCAGCGGTCACCCATTTTGAATCGGTCGGTGCGCTCGTTCATGACTACGCCAGAAGTGGCATCGCCAGATGAGGTTTGATGATGAATGACCCAATCGATTTCACTGCAGCTAGCAATGAAGGGGGCAAGCGTTTCACGCACACCTTCTGGGCCAAAAACTTTGCGCATCGGCACGTTGTCGTATTCGCACTTCTCGTCGATGAGAGCAAGGGCACCTTCAAGATCTTTCGACTCAATGAGTTGAATGAAGTGGCGTACAAGTTGGTCTGGCGTCATCTCGTTATTCTTGCCGATGACGACTCGACGCAACGTATTACGCGCTGTGTGGCATGCGGGCGCGAATGCCAATGGGGGCAGCAACGGTAAAACCGGCAAGGTGCCTGTCTTCTTCGCTTTCGCCGGCCCAGTAGCCGTACTCATGGTTGGTTCGTGCGTACTCGCGGCACTGAGCCGTGACCGAGCACTGATCGCATAGTTGGCGGGCACGGGCTTCACGGCGGGCGCGGGCTTGGGGGCGTTCGGCCTTCGGAGGGAAAAAGAGAGGAGTGCGGCCTTTGCACGCCGCAAGTTGGGTCCAATGCTCTGTATTTTTTACTACTACAGGAGCAGGAATGTGAATCATTCTGATTTCGGTGAGTGACATTGTGAGCGCCTTCTCTATGGGGTGACCGCGTATCACCACACTATGAGGGCGTGAGGGGTTAATGCAAGTATTTAGTACTAAATGTGCCATCAAGCACATTGGCCCCTATAAGAGCTCGGCAGCCAGGCTCATATGGCCAAAGCATTCCTGGTCGGAAAACAAACAGTGAGGTCGACGAATAGTTAAAAAGCCCGTACCGGACGCACCATGTACCAGTTCATCTTGCCGGAGTAGCCCTGGTCCCCCGGGTTGAAGTACTGGAACCCCGCGGCCTCCGCGCTGAACTCAGACGAACTCCAATAGAGACCAGAAAAACCACCATTGGCGCCTGTTCCGGTATTGAGTTCTCCGCCCTTGCACGCAGTTGTAACGTCTTGAACAACATTTCTTGCCCACTGACAAAGCAAATTGAGCTCTGCCATTGTGGGTAAATACCAGTCTGACTGTAAACCACCAGCATATGCACGAGCCGCCCCTGCAGCCATTGCCGTGTTGTCGTTATTAATAATAATTGCTTGTGAGTTTTGATAGCCGAGACCGATTCCCGAGGGGTTCTTGAAGTCGTTCAAACCCTCGTTTGCAATTGAGGTGACATCAGACGATTCGTGCCCACTGACCGCCCACGTTTTCTGTGGATCAGCGGTGTCGCCAGACCACGTGTTAGGGGCAACCTCAAGATATTTGCATGTAGTGCCACACGGAGCAGCAGAGGTAAAGCTAGAAGAGGCAATGTAAAAAACTGTGCCACCACCAGGACCCGTATCGCCGACCTTGCAGGATCCGCCTTCTGCACAAGTCAAAGAGATTGCTGGCGTTGTTGTCTCGGGAACTGTTGCGATTGTCACCGGTGCTGACGGAATTGTTTGGATTGTCACTGGTGTTGTTACAGGTGGTTCATCAGCAATAGTCGGGTTTGCTAACACATTATTGTCAGCCACCACCGGTCGTGAAGGAGTCGCAACCTCAGTTGACTCTAAAATAGGGGCCGGCTCAACAACACCAGGTGCCATCACCACAGACGCTTGCAGCACTGCAGGTGGTAGTGGTGACGTGGCGAACCACAGTTTTTTGCTTTTCACAACACCACACACCCACACCACAGATTTCTTTTTACGCACAACACCCGGTTTCATACACGACACCGACCGGCCATAAGATTTCATTGTGGGATACCAAATTTTGCCGGTAGTCGTTTTTGCACACACCACTGACACCTTCGAAATTTTTGTTACCGCACCAGGTTTCACACAGCTAGTACCAGCAACTAACGCAGCGTTACGTGCACGCGATGAATCATTGTTGCCACATGCCACCACTGTTGCCAATAACGCTGTAACAACAACACCCGTTTTCCATATGTGTGTTAAACGAGCCACAACATCCACCTTCACCCGTATTTAGGTCCACCAGAATGGACTTTGAATTATTGTTCAATGTAGAGATAAAAGGTGACGGATGCAAGTCACGGCACCCAACATGTGCTGCACTCCTAGAGGAGCTCGGCAGCCAGGCTTGCCACTTCACTGCGTTCGCATGCGGCCAAGGTGACATGGCCAAAGCATTCCTGGTCGGAAAACGCATGAATAAGCACGGCGAGGGCGTTGTTCGACTCGCCCATATAAGGGGCATCAATTTGGCTGGTGTCGCCAGTGAAGATGACCTTGGTTCCGTCACCAATGCGGGTGAGGATGGTTTTCAGTGTTGTTGGCTCCAAGTTTTGTGCTTCATCAACCACCACAATTTGGCGATGCAGTGACCGACCGCGAAGGAAGGTGACCGACTCAAGTGAGAGTTGCCCGCGAGCAATGAAGTCGTCAATCAGCCGGCGTGCATCGTTGCTTGAGCGATGGTCGGTGAGGGCAACGATGGAGTCGTGAATGGCCGACATCCACGGGTCGAGTTTTTCATCGAGACCACCGGGCAAGAAACCGACATCTGCTCTGCCCACAGGAACAAGTGGGCGATACACGGCAAGGCGCTCGTAACGACGTTGTTCTACTACTTGTTCCAAGCCAGCCGCAATAGCCATGATGGTTTTACCTGTTCCGGCTCTGCCGTCGAGTGCAACCACAGTGACTTCGGGGTCGAGGAGGAGCTCAAGAGCAAAGCGTTGTTCTTTACTACGTGCTCGCAAACCCCACGCCTCAGGTGCGTTTGACGACAGAAGGTTGAGGTCATCCATTTGCCGGCGCGCCAGAGCTGATTGAGAACCATCACGCAAAACCGCAAACGTGTTCTGCGATAAAGTTTCTGCTCCTGCGATGCTGTTCACAGGAAGTGAGCCAGATGCGTAGAGGTCGTCAATTGCCCCATGAGTTGCCGGGAGGGGAATCCACCCCATTGGCCTGCTGTTTGCCGCGCGTCCGACGGGGTGGTGTTCATCGGCTTGCAAACCCAGGTGGGCAGCCTTAATACGTAGGGCGGCATCGTTGGAAATGAGGCGGGTAGGGGCGGTACGGCATTGGCCTAAAGCTGCGCCAATAATGCGATTATCAGGGATTTCTGGGTCGAGGCCGTGCTCAATGAGAAGGTGGCGTTGAATGCCGTTGACCTCAATATGAACGCTTCCTCCGTCTTCGCCATCGTGAACTTCGAGTGGAGTATTGAGTACTCCACCAGCACGCTTGCGCAGTTCTTCTAATGAACGCAGTGCTGTACGCGCCGCACGACCAACATCGTCGAGTCGAGTTTTTAACCCGTCGAGTTCTTCTACAACGGTGAGCGGAATGACTACCTCACAACCGGGAAAAGAGTTCAGGCTTGAAGGATCTGCAACGAGAACTGACGTATCGAGCACAACTCGAGTGCGTTGGCGCGTGCGCAAAGGAGCCTCTGGCGAAGCGATGCTGACGTTCTCATCGTGAGGAACAATTTCACTATGGCGAAGATCAGTCATCGCCACCTCCTTTGAATGGATGCGAGCGATGTACTCAACAGTTCGTAGTGTTACCGATGCTCGAACACGAGTGGTGGATCACAAGATGAACATTTTGTAACGGTGATGTTTGTGGCCGGTGATGAGCAATTTTTCATTTTTTGGGAAAATTTCTGCCCGTTTTCAAAAATATTTTTAAAATTTTTTTTGAGCCAGAAAATGAATCCCGAAAAATGAGTGCACTGTCGTGATTACTCAACCCATTTTTTATCGGGCAGATCCGTTTCTCGTCGACTCATCGTGCACACTTTCATCTGTTGACGGACGTTCAGTTGGGTCAATAAATTATTCGTGTAAAAAAGATGGAATCCTTTATTTGCAAGGCTTAGAGCAGGGTAGTGAAGCAGCGTAGGAAGGTTGGAGTTGCGGTCATGCGTAGTCGCAACAGATGGCGAGCATGTCGTGGTGCGAATTGTGATGAACAACACTGCGCACTGCACAGCGGCGAAAAATAATGCACATTTCCGATGTCACATTTTGTGGGATAGTTGCAAATGCAATAACCTAAATGCTTGTATTCCGTGCTGAAACGTACTCAGATAGTGATGCACAACGCTCCGATTCCAATGGAGGTAATACGAATATGACTAAAGCAGAGCTCATCGATGCTGTGGCAGAAAAAGCTAACGTGACTAAGGCAGATGCCGAACGTACCGTTGCTGCATTTTTTGCTGTTGTCGTTTCGACAACTACAAAAGGTGAAAAGGTTGCGTGGCCGGGCTTTGGCTCGTTCAGCACCACAAGCCGCAAGGCACGTACTGGTCGTAACCCGCAAACGGGTGCGCCAGTTACTGTTCCTGCATCGACCGCAATGAAATTCTCCTCGAGCTCAACGCTCAAGGCAGAGCTAAATCCAAAAAAATAATTAATCCTTAACTAGAGAGGAAATACCGTGGCAGCAGCAAAGAAGGCCCGTAAGAAGGCCGCTCCCGCAAAGAAAAAAGCAGTAAAGAAGGCAGCTCCTAAGAAGGCTGCAAAGAAGGCTGCACCAAAGAAAAAGAAAGCAGCAGCAAAGAAAGCAGCTCCTAAAAAGGCTGCAAAAAAGGCTGCTCCTCGTAAAAAGAAAGCAGCAGCTAAAAAAGCTGCTCCTCGTAAAAAGAAAGCAGCAGCAAAGAAATCAGCTCCTAAAAAGGCTGCAAAAAAGGCTGCTCCTCGTAAGAAAAAAGCTGTCAAGCGCACAGCTGCAAAAAAGAAGTAATTACCTAACCAATCGGTTCGGAGTGTTGGAAGTGGGGGGCGCAAGCCCCCCACTTCTTTATTTCTCCCCTCAGTGCGCCACGATAGAGAGATGGACGCCACCGACATTGTTCTGCGAGACCTTGCAGATGAACACCTCGCACTTGCCGCTCTCATTGCCGAACTCTCTGAGCCGCAGTGGCGCTTGAAGACTCCCGCAGATGGCTGGGACATTGCAGACTCTGTATCGCATCTGTATTTCTTCGACATTCGCTCCGCCTTGGCAATGACCGACGCGGCTGGCTTTGCCGCAGATGGTCAAGAGATGATGAAGTCATTTACCTCCGGCGGTGACCCTTCTGTTGCATTTGGTCGCAGCGTCAGTGGTGCGGAACTTGCCAGCGAGTGGAAAAAGTTCAGTGCCGCATTGGTGCTCGCAGGGCGCAACGCAGATCGTACGCAACGCGTGCCGTGGTACGGGCCGTCAATGAGTGTTGCTTCATTTCTCACGGCGCGGTTGATGGAGACCTGGGCGCACAGCGTTGATATTTCAGATGCGCTTTCCTTGCCGCCAACTACCTCAATGCGACTCAAGCACATTGCGCATATTGGGGTTTTAGCTCGTGCAAACAGTTATCGGGCCCATCAGCGCGAAGTGCCTGAAGCAAACATATTCGTCAGCCTGCAGGCACCCGACGGTTCCGTGTGGGAGTGGGGCAATGCTGATGCTCCCGAGTCTGTGCGTGGGTCTGCTCTCGACTTTTCGTTACTCGTTACACAGCGTCGCCATGTGCAAGATACGCAACTTGTTGCACAGGGAACGCTTGCCACCGAGTGGCTGGGTATTGCTCAAGCCTTTGCCGGCCCCGCGGGTGCTGGTCGACAACCTTTGTCTTAACAAGCCTGGGCTACAGATCTTTCATGTGGTGGAACACTTCAGCTGCTGCGTAACCATGTGGTTGGCCAAGTGTGTTGAAGCGTGAGCGCATGCGAGATTGAAAAACATCAAGTGCTTCACTCGTGGTGGCTTTCATGGTCGATTCAAATTGGCTGGCATGGGCAAGTAGTGCATGCAACTTCGTATCGGCACTCGCAGAAATATCTTCCACATGATTGGGCACATCGGCTTCCCACAAAAGTAGTGATGACGGCCTGTGGTGCTTGAGAGCTACACCGGTGTTGAGGTCGGTGACGGTGAAATGGTGCCGGAAGAAATGTGGGTCACGCGCTGCAACAATGGAGTCGGTGAGAAGGAATCCGGCGGCTCGGTGATCGGGGTGAAGTCGGTAGCGCTTCCACGGGTCGTGGCCAAGAACCACATCGGGTTGCACAATGCGAATGAGTCGCACCAAGGCATCGCGCATTTCCACAGTATTTTCGAGTTCGCCGTCAACCGCGCCAAGGAATGTGACTGAACCAGTGGCGCCGAGACGGTAGGCAGCATCACGTTGCTCTACTTGTCGGGTTGCGATGAGCGCGGCGGTGTCTGCATCGGGGTTCCATGTTCCTTTTGATCCATCGGTAAGTACTGCATGGTGCACAACGCAGCCAGCGGCAGCCCATTTGGCAAGCGTGCCACCGCAACCAAATTCAATATCGTCGGGGTGAGCACCAACGGCAAGCACGCGCTGTGGAACAGTGAGGTTGTGGCCCCAGTCGGTCGTGGGGGTTGATGAACCCACCACTGGAGGTTGGCCGGGTTCGTTTGCGCCTAGTTCATTGTTAGCCATGGGAACTCCTCGTGAATGCGTGGGTGGTGAAGATCTTCGGGTTCGTCGAGGTCGAGTGCCCACTCATCGCTCAACGCAATGCGAGGAGCAAGACCATGCGACATCGCTTCTGCAACATGAGCAGAGAAACTTCCGACTCCGTAATGAAATGAAAAAGGGAGTGCGGTGGGCAGTGCCAGCACGTTGGTGCCATCGTGTGCAGAGTCGGGAACAATGCACACAGTGTCGGCTTCTAAAAATTGTGCAATATTGTGCGCAAGTGGAACATCACTATGGGCGATGAGCACGTGTGTGAAGTGGTTGTTGCGGGCGTAGGTCATTGCATCGTTCACAGCACCGTTGAGGCCCACAGAGACCTGCATGAGGCACTCTGCGCCGAGCGCACGAGCCCAGGCAGGAACTTCGTTGTTGTCTGATGTGTCGGTGACAACAAGTACCGAAAGATTTCCCGCAGACTTCACCACACGTTCTGCGCACTCACGGGCGAGTTGAGCGCGTTGTGCGGGCGAGAGCACCTGTGATAGTCGCCCCTTGGCGCTAGCAAATGGCTTGATTGGTATCACCATCAAGGCCTGTATGGGCGTCTTCACCAGGTGAAGCCTAGGGCTGGTCGGCGCCGGTGCCCTACGCTTCACTTGTGGCAATTCGCGTGGGGGTCGTAGGGGCAGGGTCGTGGGGCACCACCATTGCCTCGATGGCGGCGTTGAATACCTCCACCATGTTGTGGGCACGCAGTGCATTAACAGCCGAGGTCATTAATGCAGAGCACCGCAATCCTGCGTATTTGGGGAAGCGAGTACTGCCTACCAAACTTATTGCATCGCATGACCTTGAAGAGGTGGTGCGCGATGCCGACGTGGTGGTGATGGCGGTTCCGTCACAAGGATTCCGTGAGGTGCTCCATGCAGCAGCAGCGCTCGTACGCCCAGGGGTGCCCATTGTGAGTGTGGCGAAGGGTCTCGAGCAGGGTTCTCTCATGCGCATGAGTGAAGTCATTGCAAGTGAACTGCCGGGGCACCCTGCTGCAGTGCTGACCGGGCCAAACCTTGCGCAGGAAATTATGGATGGGCAACCTGCGGCGAGCGTTGTGGCAATTGATGACGAAACCATCGCCCGTGAATTGCAGCGCATTTTTAGCAACCCACGACTGCTCATTTACACCAACCCCGATGTGGTGGGTTGCGAAGTGAGTGGGGTGGTGAAAAATGTTATTGCGATTGCGGCGGGCATGGCAGGCGGAATGGGGTTTGGCAACAACACGCGTGCCACGCTCATCACGCGAGGTCTTGCAGAAATGACGCGCTTAGGTACGGCAATGGGTGGCACGCCAGCAACGTTTGCTGGGTTAGCGGGGATGGGTGACCTCATTGCCACGTGCTCGTCGCTGCAAAGTAGAAACACATCGGTAGGAATGGCCCTCGGGCGAGGCGAGAACATTGCCGACGTGGTGGCGTCGATGCAAATGGTCGCCGAAGGCGTGAAGAGTTCCGCAGCAGTGCTCGACCTGGCCGCACAATTTGGCATTGAAATGCCCATCACCGAGCAAGTAGTGGCAGTATGTCACCGCGGTATTTCTGCAGAACAAGCGCTCAGCGACCTCCTGAGTCGTGGTGGGCGCTCTGAACTCGATTGAGACATATGACAACACTTTCCCCAACATCACACGGACTCATCGGCATTCGCGGGGGCACCTTTACTGCTTCTGTTTCGCCATGGGGAGACATCACGCCGCACGATGGCACAGATGTACTGGCCTGGCATGTTGCCGATGAAGACCGTTGGCATTCGCCAGAAAAGGAAGCCTCGGTGCGCCAGGTGCGCATTGATGGAGTGCCTGTTGTAGAAACGCGATTGCGTGTTCGCGGTGGCGACGCTGTTCAGCGGGTCTATGCAGTTGCATCGCATGGTGGCATTGTTGTGGTGGAAATTGAAAACGATTCGCCGTCGCCTATTGCCGTGGCCTTTACAAGAAATGACATCATCACTTCGCGTGTGCCAACGCAGCAGCCCATTATGGGTATTGAATTGCCAGCAAGTTCCATTGTGTTGCCTATTGGCCATCGTTCTTCTGTGCGTGTGGCACTTGCAACGGGCGATGCGAGCAATATTCAGCTCAATACGCTTCCCAGCGCAGATCAGTTGGTGAGTGGATGGATGCAATCGCTGGAATCAGCAAGCAGAGTGCAAGCAGCAGATGGGCCATTGCACGACCTTTCTTTGGCGCTTGTAGATGCGCGATGTGCGCTGTTGCTCGGCGAAGTGTGTGACCCGCTCGAAGATGCGCTCGGCACCGTGCTCGATGGTATTGAGCTTGTTCGCTTAGGCGACAAGGCAGAACTGTGGCTCGACGAACTCGTTCCACTTGCCGAAGAATGCATGCAGAATCATGCCCAACACGACCTCAGCGAATTGGCGCAAATGGTTGCTGGTGTGCAGTTACTTTTGCATCGTTGTAAAGAAGAGCGAGCAGTACGCGATGTGGCAGCAAGCTGGCAACGCATTGCCGAGAGTCGCCATGGGGGCAGTTCGACAAAAGATCCATTTCGCAGTGTGGAAATGTCGCATGGTCGTCGCGTTGCTGCAGTTGAGCAGCAGTTGTGCACGGTGAATGGTCGTGGTGAAACAATTCTTTTGCCACAAGGTGTTCCTGCATTGTGGAGAGGGTTCAACTGGGAATCTTTTGGTTTCATGGCAGGCGGTGGCGTGAGTGCTTCATTCGCGTTGCGTTGGCATGGTGAAAATGTGGCAGCACTCTGGGAGTTCAGCGGTGGAGTTCCTGTTATTGCGCGCAGCGGTGTTGACGCAACATGGTCAACAACGAAAGCGACCTCGGGCGAAGCGCTCTGGCAGGTGCAGAACTCGTAGAGCCCTACTACTCTTTGCCTATGGCTTACCGCGGAACTCCTATTCGACTCACAGAATGGACCAGTTGTGGTGGTTGCGCGGCAAAGTGGGGCGCATCACTTCTTTCTGAACTAGTGGCCGAGATGCCGGGTTCTCTCGACAAGTCGTTGCTGGTGGGCTTGGCTCCATTCGACGATGCAGCGGTGTACCAAGTGAGCCCCGATGTGGCTCTGGTGAGCACCACCGATTTTTTTCCACCACTCGTAGATGACCCCGAAGACTTTGGGGCAATTGCAGCAGCAAATGCATGTAGTGATGTTTTTGCCATGGGCGCTCATGTGGTGATGGCCATCAACGTGGCTGCCTTCCCCGAGCATTTTCCTCACGATGCCATCTCGGCCATTTTTGGTGCAGCGAGCAAAGTGGTCACCGAGGCAGGTGGAACCATTGCTGGTGGGCACACCATTCGTAACCCAGAACCCATTTTTGGTCTAGCAGTGCAGGGGGTAGTACACCCCACAAAAATTTGGCGTAAAGGTGGCTCGCAACCAGGTGACGTTGTGATGATGTCAAAACCAATTGGCACCGCCCTTGCCCTTGCAGGAGGATGCGCTACCGATCAGCGCGCCGCAATTAACGGCATGCGTACCTTGAATCGCCGTGCAGCAGAGCAATTGCGCGAACTCGGCGACGATGTTCACGCAGTAACCGACGTGACGGGTTATGGGTTAGCGGGTCATGGTTGGGAAGTTGCAGAGCGAGGCAATGTGCGTTTGCATATTGACGCACAAAATATTGTTGCGTACCCCGGAGCACTGAAGGCGGCGCTTGAAGGAATGCGTACGGGCGGCGACCCACGCAACCGCACGTATGTTGAAGGGCACTGCACCATTTCTGCACCAGATGCACATGCTGCTTTGTGTTTTGACCCACAAACTTCAGGCGGCTTACTTGCTGTTGTTCCGCAGCAAAGGCAACAGCAATTGTTTGACCTTGGTTGGTGGTGCACTGGCTACATAGAAGCCGGTGCCCCTGGCATCGTTATTGAGTAAGCATGGCGCCACGCACACCACGATTAGCCCCCACGTTGCAGTGGGAAGACGAACTTCACATGCAAGGTGCGCGCGTTGTTGCAGGCATTGACGAGGTAGGGAAGGGTTCATGGGCGGGGCCACTCGTTGTGGGCATTGCCATTGTGAATAGTGAAAAATTTGCCGTGGAAGATCTTGTTGCGCGCGACTCAAAAATATTGAGCGAGAAAAAGCGTGAAGAACTCTTCGATACGGTGGTTGCACAGTGCCACGATTGGTCACTCGGAATTGTTGAAGCCTCTGAGTGCGATGCACTGGGCATGAGTGCAGCTCAACGATTAGCGACACAGCGTGCGCTGGCATTGTTGACAGTAAAACCAGATGCTGTTATTGCCGATGGAAAATGGGATTTTGTTTCACCATTGGTGCCGCGCGTCATGATGCAAGTGAAAGCAGATGCGGTGTCGGCATCGGTAGCTGCTGCTTCGGTTTTGGCAAAAGTTTCACGAGATCGCATGATGCGCAATTACGCCGTGCAGTACCAGCATTGGAACTTTGAAGGAAGCAAGGGTTACCCCTGCCCAAAACAGCGCGAAGGCCTGCGCGAACATGGAGTATCGCCACTGCATCGCGTGTCGTGGGCGTTTATGGAAAATTTAGGCTTAACGAAGTAGCAAGAAATTATTTCTGCAAATCGCGGAAAGACGACTTTGAATCAATTCCTGTGTCTTTGGGCAAGCCAAGTACACGTTCACCCACAATGTTGCGCATCACTTCGTCGGATCCACCGGCAATGCGTAACCCGGGGGTGCCAAGCACCAGCTGGTTCCATGCGTAGGTGCCCCACTCGCCGGTGTCGGCTTGTAGGCGTGGCCCCAAAACCTCTGACAGAAAAGCGCCGAGACGAAGCTGGTTGTCGGTGAGAGCCATTTTGGCAATAGACATTTCGGGGCCAGGTGTTTGGCCAGAACGAATTTTGTCGAGTGCGCGCTGGTTGTTGTACGAAGCTACGCGGTAGCGAATAACGAGGTCAGCAAGTTTGTTGCGCACAATGAGGTCTTTGTCGAGACCATAGTGGCGCACCATGCCAAAGACGCGTGTGAGAACGCTGTCGCCTCCACTGCCGCCACCAATTGCGGCGCGCTCGTTCATGAGCGTGGTGAGTGCAACATTCCATCCGTTGTTCACATCGCCAAGGCGGTGATCGTCGCGCACGCGAACTTCAGTAAAGAACACTTCATTGAAACTTGCGCCGCCTGTCATTTGGCGCAGTGGGCGAATTTCTACACCTGGTGCTTTCATGTCGACGATGAAACCGGTGAGTCCTTTGTGCTTTGGCAGGTCGGGGTCGGTGCGGCAAATAATTTCACCGATATCGCTGTAATGGGCACCAGAGGTCCACACTTTTTGCCCAGTAATAATCCACTCATCACCATCGCGTTCTGCTTTGGTTTGCAACGACGCGAGGTCGCTGCCTGCACCTGGCTCAGAAAAGAGTTGGCAACTAACAATGTCGGCACGCCACATTTTGGTGAGGTATGCATCTTTTGCAAGCGTGCTTGCATGCGCCAAAATGGTGGGAGCAACCATGCCAAGACCAATAGAGAAAAAACTTTGATTGGGAATTTTGTAGTCACCCTCGAGGCGCGCAAAGGCGCGATCGAATGCTGCAGGAAGCGCACTGCCGCCATATTCCACCGGTCCACCTACCCAGCCAAAGCCCGCATCAAATTTTTTGCGACGCCATTCTTTTGCTTCCTCAAGCAGCACTAACTCTTGCTCGCGCGTGCGCTCTTCAAATACGTTGACTTTGTCGGAGCCTTCGCCCCATACAAAAGTTTTTTCAGCTTCACGTTGCTCTGCATTGGCATCGAGAAATGCTCGTGCTGCTGTGGTGAACGCTTCAAGTGACATATTGGCTGACAGGCCGTTGGACATCTTTTCCCCCTAGTGACACCTCAAATTATGGTGGAGAAATGCCAGCGATGCACCACGGCAGACTATTGTTTTGGCATGGGTCAGCCAGTTTCAGTTCTTGAAGGTCCCGCCGGCAAGTTGGGCGTTGTGCGTTTTGAGGCAAATCGCAGTTTCACAGGAATGGGTCACGAGCGCTTTTCTAGTGCCGACCAAGCATTTGGCACCAAGCCTGCAGCGGTGGTGGCGAGTCGACTTTTTGCTACCGGGCAAGTTGCTGGGGTGCATATTTACGGCAACATCATCACTGTTGAGTTGGCCAAAGGAGCAGGTGCTCAGGGCTTGAACGAAGTGGTGCGCGACCTGTACCAGTACTGGAAACCAGGAATGGTGCCTCCGGCATTTGAAGATCTTGTTGCCCCAGAAGAAGATGCGCCAAGTGGTGCTGTGGTCAGCGACGGCGGGCCAGCGCTCAGTGCCGCGGCACAACGTGTGCCAGCGCATTTGTTTGAGCGCAGTGCATCTGCGCGTGCCCGTTTGGGTGGCTAGCAGCATTTTTCTTCATGAATGTGCGTTAGGTAAAGCACGCAGCGAAGAACTCTTCTAAAGTCAAGTCGTGGTTGCCCAAAAAGTGATTGTAGAAAGTGCACCTGCACATGAGGTGACCCTGCATGAAGCAGCAGCGATGCTCGATGTGCACTACATGACTGCGTATCGCTATGTGCGCTTGGGTCTTTTGCCCGCACATAAGGCAGCAGGAACATGGCGTGTTCTGCTCCACGATCTGCGTGAGTTTCAAGGTCAGAGCCCGCAACCCCTCGACGCTGAAGCATCGCTCAAAAAAAATGTGGTGTGGTGGGAACGACTAGAAGCTCGTCTGCTTGCCGGCGATGGCAGCGGAGCATGGGCCGTGGTTGAGGCTGCACTTGTTGCTGGGGTCAGCTTGGAAGATATCTATACGAAAGTTCTGAGCCCAGCGATGGTGAACATTGGCGATCAGTGGGCGCGAGGCGATTTAGAGATCTACCACGAGCATCAAGCATCTGCCATTGTGGGTCGCATTATGGGTCGCTTGGGGCCGCGGTTTGTGGGCCGTGGGCGCACAAAGGGTTCTATTATTGTGGGTGCTCCCGAGGGTGAGCACCATGACCTCGTGGTATCGATGGTGGCCGATCTCTTGCGCCAACGTGGATGGGAAGTATTCGATTTGGGAGCAGATCTCCCTGCGCATTCATTTATTGCTGCGGTGAAGAACACTCCCGAGGTGGCTGCAGCGTGTGTGAGCATTACTTCGCCAACTGCTCGCGATGCAGCACGCAAGCTTATTTTTTCTTTGCGCGAAGCTGCCGGCGATGCCGTGCCTATTTACATCGGCGGAGCCGCGGTGCTCTCGGCGGCAGATGCAGAAGAATTAGGGGCCCATGGTTGGGCAAGCGATGTCGATGTTCTGGTGGGGTTGCTCGCGCAGGGTTAAATACGGGCAGGGTTAAATACGAACATGCGTTCGCTACAGTGACGGCGTGTCGTCTCTGGAATTGGCTCGTGAGCAACTAGCCCAACAACTTTCCCATCATAAATATGGGCACCATGTGGTGTCGCTCGGCAAAGCATCTTTGCATGCACATCGCACCATTGCCGTTGGTGAGTCTTTTGTAGAAGTTCTGCAACGCGCACAACTTCCTCTGGGCTTGGTGCGTGGTCGCGTGTACCAGTGCACAGGCATTGCACCTGTGTCGCTTGCGGTTGCCCTTGTGCAAAAAGCAACTGCAGAGGGCTCATGGGTGGGTTGGTGCGCAAGCGAGCATCTCAATTGGAGCGCAGCTCGTAATGCTGGGTGGTGTTTAGAGCGTGTGGTGCAGGTGTCATGTGCGGAACATTGGTGCGAGGCAGTAGCGGCACTCGCAAGTGGTGTTGAAGTTCTTGTTGTAAATATCCCATCGCATGTATCGCCAAGTTCTGTGCGGCGAACTTTGTTGTCAGCAGCAGTGCAGCAGTGTGCAGTAATTGCTCTTGGCCCAATGCATGCCGTCAGCGCCGATGTTGTTCTTACTGCAACAGGGCGCACATGGCTAAAGGAAAAAGAGGCACAAGAGCAAGTGGCGTTTGCCGCGCAAGAATTATCTGTTCATGTTGGCGGACGCCGAGTACCAAGCGAGCAATTTTTCTCGCTGTTGGTGGGGTAGTGAAATGATGAATCATCATTCATATCGCGTTGCCATTGTGCGTGCTGTAGGAAGCGATGCCCGGCAACTCAATACATTGGCTCAAAGCATTACTGCTATTGCGCCGCTCATTGAAGTTGTTGACGATGAGCACGTGCTTGTTCCTATGCGAGGCCCAACTCGATACTTTGGGGGAGAAAAAGCAGTAGCAGAAAGGCTTTTTTCTTGTGCGCCTCAGCATGTGGCGCTCAGCATAGGTATTGCCGATGGGCGTCTTGCAGGGCTTATTGCGGCCCGCATGGCACAACCCTTATTCATTGTTCCTGCAGGTGAAACAGCAGAGTTTTTGGCAGGTATTAATGTGCGACACCTTGAACAGTTCGCCAACATGTCTGCGCATACTTTGTCGCTTCTTTCACGATTGGGTTTGTCTACCTGTGGCAAAATTGCTGCTACAAGCAAACAACTCCTTGCCGATCGCTTTGGCCCCGACGGCAATACGTTGCACACACTGTGTAGCGGTGCCGACCTGCACCCTGCACTCACTGAAAAAATTCCCACTCTCTATTACGCCGAGGGCCATTATGAAGATCCACTTGTGCAGGTAGATGCTGTTTTTGTGGCTACTCAAGAGCTCATCGCACCGCTCATGGCAAAGTTGCAAGGGCAACATCTTGCAATGTGTCGTGTAGTTATTACTCTCACCACCGAGCACGACGACACATCTGAACGCGTGTGGTACAGCGCGGCGGGTTTTTACGAACAAGGTCTTCTCGAGCGTGTGCGATGGCAAGTAACAACATGGCTAGAAGAATCATCGGGGCTCACTGCTGGGGTGCACAACATTGTGGTCAATGTGCAAAACACGGTGCCTATTGGCCACGAGCAGCCACGCTTGTGGGGTGGTCGTAGTGAAAGTGATGCTGCAGCACGTATAGCTATTGCTCGTGTGGCTGGTGTGGTGGGTCAAGACCAGGTGTGCGTTCCCGAGTGGCAAGGCGGCCGCGACATTACGCGTGAGTATGAATTGGTACCTGCGCATCGTGTCGACCTTGCCCACAATGAAGCCACTATTCATCGGGTTACTCCTGGCATATTGCGGCCCGCAGCATGGAGCGGCGACATGGGGCAGCATGCGCCAATGCAAAATATTGTTCCACCAGAAAAAGTAGAGGTACTCAACAGCCAGTATGCGCCAGTCGAGGTAACCGGTCGCCATGCTGTGCGTTCAGAGCCACAGTACATACGACGCAACGAACATCTTTTCCCTGTGCGCGCGTGGCATGGCCCGTGGCCCGTTGAAGAGCGCTGGTGGGACCCATTGCGTCAACGTCGTGTGGTGCGCATGCAATGCCTTGTTCACGACGCAGAACAAGAACATGGGTGGCTGGTGTTGCTCGAGCACCGAACATGGTGGCTCGTTGCGGTGTATTCCTGAGAGACTGTAGAAATGACATCGCTTGCAGTAGATGAACTCTTGGCACTAGTTGCTCATCACCAATCCGTCGATGCCCGAGAAGCTGAGTCGTTAATAACTTTTCGCCACGAGGTAGTTCAACTTGTCGACCCGTGTAATGAACATGCACACACCACTCACGTCACCGCATCTGGCGTAGTGGTGAGCAGCGAAGCAACGGTGTTGCACTTGCACAAGCGACTCAACTTGTGGCTACAGCCTGGTGGGCACATTGAAAAAGATGAGCACCCGAGCGCAGGTGCATTGCGCGAAGCACAAGAAGAAACGGGTCTGCATGTGCGCCACCCCGATGGAGGCGCGGTGTTCTTTCACCTCGATGTGCACCCCGGGCCGCGGGGCCATACGCACCTCGACTTGCGGTACCTTTTGCTCGCCGACCACCTCGAGGTGCCCGCCCCCGGGGCAGAGGAAAGCCAAGAAGTACGCTGGTTTTCTTGGAAAGAGGCCACAAAAATTGCCGATATGGGGCTTGTCGGGGCACTCGTGCGGGCTCAGGAACTCATACGAACATATGTTCGCTAAACTCCGATGAGTGGGTTTTCATCGTGAGCAGCGTTATGGCGAGTTGCACTGCCAATCGCATTTTTCTTTTCTGACAGGCGCCTCGTCTCCTGAGCAACTCGCTCAATATGCAAGTGCACTCGGCCTCCAAGCACTTGCCCTGACCGACCGCAATGGTCTGTATGGGGTCGTGCGGTTTGCTGAAGCGGCACGGCAGTTGCAGTTGCCCACCGTATTTGGTGCAGAAGTAACACCACGCCTTGCTGGTGAGCACAACAGTGGGCATGTGGTGCTTCTTGCGCAGGGGCCGCAAGGCTATGCGTACTTGTCGCAAGCTATTACACATGGGCAACTAGCTGGTGTGAAAAACGAACCGCAGTTTCATATGGCCGATCTTTCTGGTTTTGCTCGTGGGTCGTGGAAAGTGCTCACCGGTGGCGTAGAGGGCGTGGTGAGCCAGGCTCTCATTGAGCATGGGCCACAGGCAGGCGAACGCAAGTTGTACCAAATCATCGATGCATTTGGTGCCAACAATGTGTATGTAGAACTTGTGCACCATGGCGGCCCACTCGATGCAGCACGTAACGACGAGTTGGTGCGTATTGCTGCGCGCTGCAATGTGCAATGTGTAGCAACCAACAATGTGCAGTATGCAACAACTGCAGAGTTTTCGCTGGCCACAGCAATGGCTGCTATTCGTCAACGTAGTTCGCTCAATGACATCGATCATTTGTTGCCATTTGCGGCAACGGCAATGTTGCGTTCAGGCGCCGAGCAAGAGAAATATTTTGCGCGTTACCCCGGAGTGGTAGAGCTTGCTGCCAATATTGCAGAGCAGTGCGCATTCGATCTTGCACTTATTGCACCTCGCTTACCTCCGTACCCATGCCCTTCTGGCATGAACGAAATGGAGTACTTGCGTCATTTGGTGGCCGAAGGTGCACAGCGCCGATACGGGTCGCCACCCACTCATACCGACGACACCTTGTCGTTGCGGGCACGGGCGTGGGCCGTCATTCATCATGAACTTGATGTCATCGAAACCTTAGGTTTTGCTGGTTATTTCTTAGTGGTATGGGACATCGTTCAATTTTGCAGCGACAACGATATTTTTTGCCAAGGCCGCGGTAGCGCAGCAAATAGTGCAGTGTGTTTTTCTCTAGGTATTACGCGTGCCGATGCTGTGTCGCTCGGCTTACTCTTCGAGCGCTTTTTGTCGCCCGAGCGCGACGGCCCCCCCGATATTGACATCGATATTGAAAGCGGTAGGCGCGAAGAGGTCATTCAATATGTTTTTCAGCGCTACGACCGCTTGCATGCAGCACAGGTTGCCAATGTTATTACGTACCGGTCGCGTTCTGCGTTGCGCGATGCCGCAAAAGCATTGGGGCATCATATTGCACAAGGCGAGAAGGTCGACCCAGAAGATCTTCCCGGCAATGTTCAGGCTTTAGCGGCACAATTACTTCATCACCCCCGCCACCTTGGTGTGCACTCTGGCGGCATGGTCATCTGCGACCGCCCAGTCAGTGAGGTGTGCCCGGTTGAGTGGGCAACTATGCATCAGCGCAGCGTATTGCAATGGGATAAAGACGACTGCGCTGCTGCCGGCTTGGTGAAGTTCGACCTGTTGGGCCTTGGCATGCTCTCGGCTTTGCATAACGCAGTAGATCTCATTGCTCTGCATCGTGGTGCACCACTCGATCTTGCGGGTTTGCCGCAAGAAGACGAGGTCTATGCCATGTTGTGTCGTGCCGACACGGTGGGCGTTTTCCAAATTGAATCACGAGCCCAAATGGCAACACTGCCGCGCTTAAAGCCACGACGCTTTTATGACCTTGTGGTTGAGGTAGCACTCATTCGCCCAGGGCCCATTCAAGGTGGGTCGGTGCATCCATATATTCGGCGACGCAATGGGCAAGAACCTATTACCTATTTGCATCCGCTTCTTGAAAAGAGTTTGGGTAAAACACTGGGCGTGCCGTTGTTTCAAGAGCAACTCATGCAAATGGCTATCGACGTTGCAGGCTTTACACCAAGTGAAGCCGATCAGTTGCGCCAGGCCATGGGCTCAAAAAGATCTCACGCAAAAATGGAAAAACTTCGTTTGCGTCTTTTCCACGGCATGAAAGAAAATGGCATTGTTGGAGAAATTGCCGACACTATTTTCCGCAAGATGGAGGCTTTTGCTAGCTACGGATTCCCCGAAAGCCACTCGGTGAGTTTTGCGTATCTTGTCTATGCATCGGCCTACATTAAATATCACGAGCCCGCTATTTTCTGTGCGGCGTTGCTCAATGCTCAGCCCATGGGTTTTTGGTCGCCACATTCATTGGCCCGCGATGCGCGTCGCCATGGGGTAGAAGTTCTCACCCCATGTATTAATGCTTCACAAGCATCGGCATCTTTGGTGGAAAGTGCCACTTCTACTAGTGGTCTTGCAGTACGCATGGGTCTGTCGGCGGTTCGTGGTGTGAGTAGTTCATTGGCGCAGAAAATGCAAGATGCGCAGCCCTTTGAAAGTATGGAACACGTTGTGCGTGCTGTGCCGGAACTCTCAACGGCTCATCTGGAAGCTTTTGCAACGGCTGGTGCTTTCAACGTGTTTGGTACGCAGCGACGCAATGCATTGTGGGCAGCAGGTGCGGTAGCGCAATCGCGACCAACGCGTTTAGAAGGAATCACGGTGGGCAATACGGCGCCAGCGCTTCCCGGAATGGAACCTATTGAAGAAGCGGTGGCCGACCTCTGGGCTACAGGAATTTCCCCCGATGGGCACCCCACTATTTTCTTGCGCGAAAAGTTGCATGCAATGGGCGTGCTCACCGCAAGTGAGTTGGCAGCAGTGGAGTCGGGTACTCGTATTTATGTGGCCGGAGTGGTGACGCATCGGCAACGTCCGCGCACCGCAAGTGGAGTCACGTTCATGAACTTAGAAGATGAAACGGGGCTCATTAACGTGGTGTGTTCACCGGGGTGCTGGACACGTTTTCGCATTGATGCTCGTAATGCTGCTGCACTGTTAGTGCGCGGTCGCGTGGAGTCTTCGGAAGGTGTTGTCAACATTATTGCCGAACACCTTTCGGCGCTGCGTGTGGCAGCAGGTGCAACAAGTCGAGATTTTCGCTAGGTCTATTTGGTTTCTTGAAAAATGTGAATGGGTTCCGCAGGCGGCCCATTGTGCACCACGTCTGCAATAAGTTGAGGCAGATGCAGAGGCGCGAAAAAAACATCATCAACAGCCAACGAGAGTTCTTCAACGCTCCACCAGCGCAATTCCACTAGGTATTCACTGCGCAGTTGTTCAATAGACAATTCGGGCTGTGGGTCAAAACGTGTTGTGCGCACTAAGTACGCGTGGTCGCGTTGTCCGTCCCACTTCCCATCAATAAAAGGAATCACGTGTGTGCGGGTCCACAAGAGCTCGCCAATGCGTGGCGCATAGAGCCCCACCTCTTCGCGTAGTTCCCTGTGAAGCGCTTCGTGGTGCTCCTCGTCGGCTTCAATGCCGCCGCCGGGGAGCACCCACACAGAGCGCGTAGGGAATTGCAGTAACGCCAACAGCACATAGTTGAGTTCATCAACAATGAGACCCCGTACCGCTTGGCGAATGCGGAGATGACTGATGTCGGGCGTTGGCGAATTCAAAAAGAATTAAAAATCGACGGTGGCAATGCGGTCTGCGTTGTACACAGTTGCTTTGGCGTCGACACGATATTTGAATGTTTCTGCACCGCTAATGCCATGCTCGCCAAAAAGGGTACGCATGTTGAAGTAGTTCTCGTGCAAGAAGTGCGCTGCAAGCGACGGAGCATCGGTCCATAATTCGTATACCGAAATGATGCCTGGCTCACACGGGTCGGCGCTAAAGACGTATGCCTCGCAGCCGGGCTCGTTGTCGCGAGTTGCTTGTTGAAGAGGCTCCGAAGCTTTCACAAGAGCTTCACGCTTTGATGGTTCGATAAAAATTTTTCCGGCAATGATGATCATAATTTTCCTTTGTGTCTTATTGATACGTTATTCGTTCGGTGCTTCATTTAAGCCGTCGTTGAAGGCTCGGTACGTGTCGTAGATGTCTTTGCACTTCTGGCACATAGGAACCTGCTTCGGGTCGCGCGAGGGAACCCACACATGTCCACACAGTGCTTCGAGGGGAGTGCCATAAATACGGGCTTCCATCACTTTTGCTGCGGCCGATTCCCCTGGCTCGGTTTTCACAATATGAGCCACAATGGGCTCGGCGGTTTCAAGTTCTTGGTCGAGCAGTGGCTCGGTACGGGCTGGCAAGACAGTGAGTGGAGCCATATTCGTAGCACGCATGGCTCTAGTCAATCAGATGTACACGGGCCTTGGGGCTGTCGTAGACTGGGGGAATGCCGTTGTACGAGTATCGCTGTAGTGCATGTGACACCGCTTTTGAAGAACGTCGCCCCATGAGTGAGGCATCGGCCCCCGCACAATGTGCCTGTGGGGCAGAAGCTAAACGGCGCTTGTCGGTGTTTGCCTCGGTGGGTAGTGGAGCCCCAGCGTCTGCCCCCGCCCCTGCACCACGTGGTGGTGGATGTGGCTCTGGGTGTGGTTGTCACTAACTGTGATTTTGGTTGACCCATCACACTGGTGGTTTCGTGACAAACGGTGGTGTCATTTAGTGAGTGACTCGAACCTTGACGAACTGCATCTCTTTGCCGCAGCACTTGGGGTGCCGCACAAAGGGTTTCAAGGAGATCACTACGACATTCCTGATGAGTACCGCACGCGTGCAATTGCCATGGGCGCAACTGCAGTGCCGAGCAGAGAGTTGTTGCAACGTTTAAAGGCCGCAGGGTTGCGCTTTACGCCAAGCCAGCGACGTGCATGGGGCTCCACGTTGAGCCCCGACCTGAAGAGTGAAAACCACGTACACACCAATTGAGCAAGACAATGCCGGCGTGGTCGCACACATCGTTGAAGGAAAACCACCGCTCGGCGTCGTCGTTGGTGGGCAAAGTATTTTTCTCAATAGTGAGCACGTAGCAGGCACTGGCACTTGGATGTGCCGATGCAATGCCCACCACGAGATGACCGAGTGCCTCGCCACCGTGAGAAGGGGTGAGTGGATGTGTGATGGGTTCGTACAGGGGAGCAGTAAAAAGACCGATACCTCGGCGCGATGAGTTGGTGAGCAAGATGAGCGCTTCTTCGCGAAATGGACGAGAAACACACATGCTAAAAACGCTGAGTGCTTGCGACGTGTGGGTAATGGTGTCGATAAATGGACGCGGAACGTCGACGAGGCTATGCACCGAGGTGTGCTGAGTAGTTGTGTTCACCTCTTGAACGTAGAGGTGGGGTGCTATACGAGGGAATATGCCACGAGAAACGCGGTCATGGCAATAACAAGTGGTGCTGTGTATCCAACCCAAGTAGGCATACGGCGATGTGATGGTGAAAACAAGAAGAGGCCACAGAGCGCGCCGCCGACGAGGCCTCCGAGGTGCCCACCTATAGAAATGCCCGACACGGAAACCGTTAATACCAAGTTGAGTACCAAAGTAATGCCAAGGCCTGTTTGCATGGGGTTGATGCCACGCAGACGCATGCCAACAAAGGCAGCGCCCATGAGCCCGAACACAGCGCCCGAAGCCCCACCCGTCAGTGCATCGGGGTTCACCATGAGTGCGCCAGTGCTGCCGGCAAGGAGCGCGGCGAAGTAGACCAAAGTAAAACGCGTTCGACCCATTTCGCCTTCCAACATGGAGCCGAGTTGGTACAGAAGAAACATATTCATACCCACATGGAAAAACCCGAAGTGGATGAACCCACACGTTAAGAGCCGGTACCACTCACCGTTGGAGAGAAATACCTTTGCAAGCCCGAGATCAACGAGGTTTTTATTCATTCCACCTGAATTGAAATATGAAGATCCGATGTTGGTGTAAATGAAAACTAAAACATTGATAGCAATAATGATTTTTGTTGCCAGCATGGGCTGGCCAGCATTCCAATAGCGCGCTCGTGTGCGGGCATCGGGGCGGTCACGACGAACACAGTCCACGCAGTGTGAGCCCACTGCTACCTGAACAAGACAATCGGAGCATGCCGGACGCCCGCAACGCGTGCAACTGCGCCCAGTTGGGCGCTCTGGATGTCGTGTGCATTTCGGAAGTACTGGGGGTGGCAAATTCACGAGGCGCGCTCTGCTTCTTCGCGATGGGTCAAATACCACTCCACCGTTTTCTCGAGACCAGCACGGAATGTCACTTGAGCTTTCCATTGCAGCGCGTGCTCTGCTTCGCTTGCATCTACACGGCGGCGGGGCTGGCCGTCGGGCTTGGAAGGATCCCACACCAACTTGCCGGTGAAGCCCACTACTTCGGCAATGGTTTCTACCGTTTCGCGAATAGTGATTTCGTGGTTGTTGCCAAGGTTCAATGGCTCTGCTGAATCACGAACTTCTGCTGCACGCACAATTGCTGCAGCTGCATCTTCAACGTACAAATATTCGCGACTTGCACTTCCTGTTCCCCACACTTGAATGCTGCTATCGCCACGTTCTTTTGCTTCAACACATTTTTTAATGAGCGCGGGAATGACGTGGGAAACATCGGGGTGAAATTTGTCGCCAGGCCCGAACAAGTTGGTTGGTATGAGATAAGCAAATTTTTGTCCGTATTGCGCTGCATTCACTTGCGCGTGCACAAGCAAAGCTTTTTTGGCAATGCCGTACGGAGCATTGGTCTCTTCGGGGTAGCCGTCCCATAGCGAACGTTCATGAAAGGGAACGGGGGTGAACTTCGGGTAAGAACACACGGTGCCAAGCACCACGGTCTTTTCCACCTGAGCGTGGCGACACGCCTCAATCACGTGGGTACCCATGAGCAGGTTGTCGAGATACAAGGGAGCAGGAGCAACTTGGTTGTAGCCAATGCCCCCAACGCGTGCAGCGAGGTGCACCACGTGGCTGGGTTGATACGTAGCAAGCATTCGGGCCGCCTCGCCAGGCATTGTGAGGTCGAATTCGGCCTTGTGCGGAGCACTGACCGTGGCCCCGGCGGCACGGAACTGTTGCACCACAACGCTTCCGAGAAAGCCATTACCTCCGGTCACCAAAACGGGACGATTTTGCCAGAAGTCGCTCATGCACACCCATGGTAGGCGCACGGCAGGCACAATAGGGGGGTGCGTGTGGCTTATAGCTTGGAACAATGTTGGCACCGGGTGCCTGGGGGCACTGCCGTGTACGGCATTGAGTTGGCAAAAGCCATTGGAGAATTGAACAGCCGCGATGCTTCGGGTCACCACGAAGTGCAGTTGCTGGGGGTCGCCGGGCGCCACAAGGCAGCGCCCCTTGAGCCGTACCGTCCGCCTATCGCCATCCACTCGTTGCCTTTGGCGGGGCCGTATCTCTACGAATCGTGGTTGCGCTTCAACTGGCCAAAAGTAGAAGGCGCAACGGGGGCAATTGACCTCGTACATGCAACGAGCATCATTCCTGCAGCGAGTAGCGCACCACTTGTTGCCACCATTCATGACCTTGCTTTTTTGCATGAGCCGGAACATTTCACTAAGAGAGGTGTGGGTGTTTTTCAGCGCAGTCTTGCTGTGCTGCGCAAGCGAGCAACACGCATCATTTGTGTATCGCAGGCCACGCTCGACGACTGTTTGGAAAACGGATTCAGCGCAGAGCAGCTTCGGTACGTTCCAAACGGGGTACATCACATTGATGTTGGTGATGAACAAATTCATGAAGTACAAAAGAAATACGAACTTCCACATCAATATTTGCTTTTCGTTGGCACTTTAGAACCGCGTAAAAACCTGCAGCGTCTCATTGATGCAGTGGCAATGCTTGGGCCCGATGCACCGCCGTTGGTAGTTGCGGGGGCGAGCGGTTGGGGAAGTGAAATTGTTGCGCAGCCGCGAGTGAAAATGCTGGGCTTTGTGCCGAGTTCCGACCTAGCGGCGTTATATGCAGGGGCCGCAGCATTTTGTTACCCCTCGTTACGCGAAGGGTTTGGTTTGCCCATTTTAGAAGCAATGTCACATGGCGTGCCGGTGGTAACAAGCTTGGGAAGTTCAACAGAGGAAGTCTCGGGTGGTGCTGCAGTGCTTGTTGACCCGAACAGCACGGCAAGCATTGCCGATGGCATTTTGCGTGCGTTGGAAGATCGTGAAGCATTATCGCAAAGTGGGCTCGTGCGGTCACGCTCGGTCACTTGGGAACGAACAGCAGCGCTCACCATTGAGGTGTACCGCGAAGTGGTGGCAGAAACCAAAGGTTCATCTCGTGGCTGATG
>CAMCZG010000029.1 GCA_945886445.1 Bifidobacterium breve
AAGGCACCTACGTCAATTTTGCAAAAGTCACTTCTGGTCTTGATGTAGTAAAAAACATCCTTGCACTGAGCAGCGGCAGTGGCGCTTTAGGCGGAGTGCCTAGCCGCAACGTAGTCATTAACTCGGTCACCATCACCGAATCCTAAAAAGCGAAGTGTTCTCGGCGCGGTATGTCCCGCAAATCGCGACATACCGCGCCGAAAAACCTTTATTGAACGAGTTTTTTCTCTAGCTCCACCAAAGTTGCTTCACTTACACCAATTGATTTTGTGTAGTTGCGCAGTGAACCATGTTCTGCAACAAGCCCATCAATGATGATGCGCATTGCTCGCCCATCAGCTCGTAAGAATGAGGCAGGAGTTACGCCAATACGATCTGCAAGTTCTTTTGAATGGCTCTTGGCCCAGGTGACTAACCGATCCATTGCAGCATCACTTTGTTCGTAGTCGGCAATGATGTATTCGTGGTCGCAACCAAGCGAACCCAACACCATCATTGCTAAAAGCCCAGTGCGGTCTTTGCCAGCAGCACAATGAAAAATAGTTGGCCCGTCGGCATTGGCCAATGTGTTCACCGAATCTGCGAAACGGGGTGACCCATTGCCCAACATTTCCGGATACGCCCACAATAAAAATTCCATCGGGTCATCGGTTACAGGCACATCATCTTCCGACCACGTGAGATCCAAAATGGAGTGATTGTAAAAATTCACTTCATATTTGTCGACCGGAAATTTGCCGCGGTTTTCCAATTCGTCTGCTGATCGCAAGTCGACCACATTGCGAATTCCGAGGGTGCCAATGAGAGCCAAATCAGCGTCGTTCAGATGATGCATCGAGTCGGCACGATAGAGAACGCCCCACTTCATATGCCCATTGGCCGTTGGGTAACCCCCAAGGTCGCGAAAGTTGTGGGAGGTTTGCATGCCAATGAGGCGGTCTGGGTGCGTGGCAAGTGCCCACGCTTCATCGGTGGAAACGGGGCTAGATGCGGGAGTGGAAAGGGTCACGTGGATACCGTAATCAGGATGTGGCAAGGTTACTGGCTGGTAACTATGCTCGCCTATGTGACTTCACCAGATCTTTCCCCAACTCACCCCCATTCGTCACCTGGCGAACCGGGCCTCCTTTCCCCCCAGACCATCGGGATCGTGGGCAGCGGCATCATGGGTGCAGGCATTGCCGAGGTCTTTGCTTCAGCAGGGCACAGCGTGGTGTTGCGTTCCCGCTCGGCTGAAGCTGCCAGCGATGTTCTCAAAGTGCTCACTGCCAGTTTGGAAAAACAAGTGCAACGCGGTCGACTTGAAGCGCAACGGAAAATTGACATTCTCGCGCTGTGTTCAACAACTACTCAACTCAAAGACCTTCAACAGTGTGATGTTGTTCTTGAATCTGTTGTTGAAGATTTCGAAACAAAAATTGCTTTGTTTACCGAACTCGACACCCTCTTGTCTCCCACCACCATTTTGGCAAGCAACACAAGCACGCTGCCCATTGTTGAATTAGCACGCGCTACTCAACGTCCCGACAAAGTATGTGGCATTCATTTTTTTAATCCGGCAACAACAATGTCGCTAGTAGAAATTGTGCGACCCATCACTTCATCAGATGAGACCATTCAATTTGCGGTAGCGCTGACCCAGTCGTGTGGAAAAACTCCGGTCCATGTACGCGACGATGCCGGCTTCATTGTGAATGCACTGTTGTTTCCCTACCTCAATAACGCCATCAAAATGTATGAGCGCGGAACTGCCACCATGAGCGATATTGATATTGCCATGAAAGGCGGCTGCAACTTCCCCATGGGGCCATTTGCATTGCTCGATTTAGTGGGCCTCGATACTTCGCTATCAATTCTGGAAACACTGCACAAAAGTTCACCGAGCGCCACCGATGAACCTGCGCTCTTGCTGCGCCAACTTGTTTCCGAGGGCAAACTTGGGCGAAAAACGAAAAATGGGTTCTATTCGTACTAAACCTGTGTTGTGTTATTTGAAACAACACCACAAGCAGTAAGTGAATGCCATTGGGCATTCCCCCCTGCTACAAAGTGGCCCGACGATGACCTCGTAGGTGGTGGTGCCGACCTCGAACCATCCACACTCATCTACGCCTACTCACACGGAATGTTTCCCATGGGCATTGGCCGCGGCAGTAAACACCTGGGTTGGTGGTCTCCAAACCCCCGGGGAATTCTTCCCTTGCACAACTTGCAAGTAAGTCGTTCCATGAAACAAAGCGCAAAGAAATACACGGTGCGCATGAACACCAACTTTTCTGCTGTCATGGCCGCATGTGCTTCACCAATACGTGAAGGCGCATGGATCACCCACCCATTCATTGCTGCATATGAACGCCTACACGAATTGGGATGGGCACACTCGGTGGAAACGTATAACGAAGATGGGCACCTGGTAGGTGGCCTGTATGGCGTTCGCGTGGGTGGATTATTTGCCGGTGAATCGATGTTTCATCTACAACGCGACGCAAGCAAAGTTGCGCTCATGCATTTGGTGGAACACATGCGCAGCCTCAATATGTCACTGCTCGATGTGCAATGGAGTACCCCCCATTTGGCCTCGCTAGGGGTCATCGAAGTACCGCGAGACCAGTATTTGAGGCAGTTATCAGAGGCTATTAGCGACCAATAGCCCGTATCGTAGAGACTGTCTCTATGTCTGAAACCGCACCCCGCCGCCGCGAAGAGCCATGGTTGATGCGCACCTATTCAGGGCACTCCACCGCAGCTGCTTCAAATGAGTTATACCGCACCAACTTGTCGAAAGGCCAAACTGGTCTCTCTATTGCCTTCGACCTTCCTACACAAACCGGCTACGACCCCGACCATGTTCTTGCTCGCGGGGAAGTAGGAAAAGTTGGAGTACCGGTTGCTCACCTCGGCCACATGCGCACGTTGTTAACAGATATTCCGCCTGGTCAGATGAATACTTCAATGACCATTAATGCAACAGCCGCATGGTTGCTTGCGTTATACGTGGCAAATGCAGAAGAGCAAGGAACGCCTTCCACTGCATTGCGTGGAACAACTCAAAATGACATCGTGAAAGAATACTTGTCACGCGGCACATACATCTTCCCGCCAGATGCTTCAAAGCGACTCATTGTCGACATGGTTGCTTGGTGTGCTCACAATGCTCCTAAATGGAACCCTATGAACGTGTGCAGTTACCACTTGCAAGAAGCAGGTGCAACTCCCGTTCAAGAAGTTGCCTTTTCACTAGCAACCGCAATCGACATTCTTGATGCCGTAAAAGCAAGCGGGCAGGTAAGCGATGAGCAGTTTCCACAGGTCTTCGGGTCAATTTCATTTTTCGTGAACGCAGGCATCCGCTTTATTGAAGAAATGTGCAAGTTGCGGGCATTTACCGAGTTATGGGACCGCATCGGTCGCGAGCGTTACAACATCACCGACGAAAAAGCACGCCGTTTCCGTTATGGAGTACAAGTGAACTCGCTTGGCCTCACTGAAGCCCAACCAGAAAATAATGTGCAGCGCATTGTTTTGGAAATGCTTGCAGTCACCTTGTCGAAAAAAGCACGTGCGCGTTCTGTGCAACTTCCTGCGTGGAACGAAGCTCTTGGCCTTCCCCGCCCATGGGACCAACAATGGTCGCTACGCATGCAACAAGTGCTCGCCTTTGAAACCGACTTGTTGGAGTACGCAGATATTTTTGATGGGTCTCATGTTGTCGAACAGCGCACTGAAGAAATTCGCGATGCTGCATGGATTGAGCTCCAAGAGATATTGGAACTAGGTGGAGCCTTCGAAGCAATTGAAGACCTCAAAGGTCGTCTTGTGTCTTCCATGGCCGACCGCACCCGTCGCATTGAAACGGGCGACCAAATTGTGGTGGGCATGAATGCCTTCACTGAAAGTGCTGAATCACCACTTGGTGGCGATGGAAATATTTTGACCGTCAACCCTGCAGTTGAGGCAGAAACCGTTAACGACACCAACGCTTGGCGAACCGCCCGCAATAACGGTGAGGTAGAAAAAGCTTTGGCAGAACTGTGCCGTGCGGCGGTGGAAGGCGACAACATCGTGCCTCCTTCAATCGCTCTCGCTAAAGCTGGTGGCACCACTGGTGAATGGGGCACCGCGCTACGCGACATCTTTGGTGAGTACCGTGCTCCCACCGGAGTTGCAGCCGCCCTGGGGCGCCGTACGCATGAACTTGCCGGAGTAGCAGCATTTGTGAAATCTATTCCTGGCGGCCCGCCAAAGTTCCTTGTTGCAAAACCTGGGCTCGACGGTCACTCCAATGGTGCAGAACAAATTGCAGTTGCAGCGCGCGATGCCGGAATGGAAGTGGTGTACAGCGGCATTCGTCTGACACCTGCCCAAATTGTGGCAAGTGCCCGAGATGAAGACCCCGATGTCATTGGCCTCTCCATTCTTTCTGGTTCACATCTTTCACTCGTCAGTGACATTTTGGAACTCATGAAAAAAGAAGGCCTCGACATTCCCGTTATTTTGGGAGGCATCATTCCGGAAGCCGACCGCGACAACTTAAAGCGTCAAGGAATTGCTGCGGTCTACACGCCTAAAGATTTCGACATCTCACGCATTATGAACGAGATTGCGCATCTCGTTGCCGAACGACGTTCGTAAGTTCACACGCTTTCGCGAGTAATCCAGTTTTCGAAATGAGGGCTGCTTTCAAAACTGGTAATGAGTGCATAACGCGGTGTATTGGCATTGTGCACCACTACGTGCCACAGCCTTTGAGTGTCTACAACAAAACGTGCACCGCGCGACAAAGGCACTCGTCGTTCAGTTGAACGATCAGGCAATCCATCGGCATCGTTGTCCATGAGCAACATGTAACTGTTGGGGCTGTCGGTGAGTTCAAACCAACTGCGCACAACCCAACCTTCATTTTCTGGGTTCATGCGATTGTTGTCGTCGCGATGAATAGAGCGCAATGCAGTTTCATGATCTTGTGGCTCTAATTTAATAATGCGTACGCGCCCAAAATTTGCACCAACACCTGTGACGTAGTCGCACAATGTTGGTGCTTTTGCTGCATTGCTTGTGAAAATAGCGCCTTTGTCGGGTTGGCCTTTATCCCAAAACCCTCTGCAATCGAGTTCACCATCGGCGGAAGCGAGCGGTGCAAAGTTGGTGTCGCCACCACTCTTCCAATCTAAATATTCAAGAGATTCCCATTCAGCACTTGGCACAGAAAAGTTTGCTGGCTGAAGAAGGACAACGCCATCTTGCGCTAACGATGGCACACGGTAGTGGGCGCTCTGCAAAGGAATCTGCACCGACCAATGTTCTTGTGTTGGCCAGAATGTTGTCGCCATATTGGAAGTGTAAAGCGTTACGGGCTGCTGGTGGTGACTAAAGAAGAGTTTGTGACTGAAGTGCTTGTGACAGGCGCAACTCGAGCAACAGAACCTTGCGGTAAAAGGATTTCATCGCCAGCTGAAATCTTGTCGGGGTCATCAATATTGTTCAATTCAATAATTTCTTCCATTTTCACCGAGTACAACTGCCCAATGCTGAAGAGCGACTCTCCGCTTTGTACGACATGTTTCAGCGGTACGGGAATAGTGGTCGTGGTGGTGGTTGCAACCAAACTTGTCGTTGTAGTGGTTACAGCTGTACTGCTGCCACCATCGAGCAACGACGCAATGACTGCTGCGAAGGAGAACACCAAAACTCCAGCAGCAAGTGCCCACTGAAGTCGGCCGTGGATGATCATTGCTAGAGGCTACGCCATGACACCAAGTGCGCTAGCGCTTTGAATTGCTCAATGGCTTCATTTCCCAGTGAGAGCCCCGACAAGTGACTGACCGACTCGGCAGTGAGTTGAGTGATGCGATCTTCCATGGTTTGCAATGCACCAGTTTGTTGAATGACTTCTTGAATGTCGGCAATGTCGCTTGCCGATATGCCAGGGCGCCCCACCTTGTTCAACACTTCTACCTGCGCGGGTGTTGCCAGCTCGGTGGTGAGAGCCAACAGCGGTGTGGGTTTGCCTTCGCGTAGGTCGTCTCCGGCAGGTTTGCCAGTGACCGACGATTCACCAAAGACTCCCAAAATGTCGTCGCGCATTTGGAAAGCATCGCCAAGTGGAAGCCCAATTGCCGAGAGTTGTTCTAAAACTCCAGCCGGCAAGGGGGCAGAGGTAACAAGAGCACCTAATTGCAGTGGCCGTTCAATGGTGTACTTGCCGCTCTTATAACGACATATTTGCTCAGCCTCGGCTTGCCTGCGCTCGCGACGAGCCGACCCAACGATGTCGAGAAATTGCCCGATGTTGAGTTCAAGTCGTAGCTCACTCCACATGGCACGTGCTTCGCGAGAAGTGTCGGCCATGAGGTCGTCGGCATACACGTAGGTGAGGTCTCCAACAAGAAGTGCTACACCGTCGCCGTATCGAGTGGCATCGCCGTCGAGCGACTGCTCTTTGTGCAAAGCGCTGTGGCGTACGTGAGTTGTTTCTACTCCTCGGCGCGTTAATGAACCATCCATGATGTCGTCGTGGAAGAGTGCAAAAGCGTGCAAGAGTTCCAAAGCTGCACCGGTGCGCACTATGCGTTCATCGCTTGGGTCGGCTCCTGTTGCAATACTTCCCCAATAACAAAATGCCGGTCGCAGTCGCTTTCCACCGGCCAGTACTAGGCCTCTCATTTCACTGAAAGGAACAGCAAGAGTGGGGTTTACTTCAACCCAACGCGCTTCCTCGGCCGCTAAGAGTGTGGCTAGATAGTTCTCTACCCGCGCAGCGAGTTCAGCAAGAAACAATGGGGCACCAGGTTGCGTTGATGGCAACCCATCAGGAAGTGGCATCGATTTCCCCAACAACTTGTTCTACGTGCAGACGTGCCGCACTGATTTTGCCCCGACATAAGGAAATGAGCGCCGCTGCCCGTTGTACTTTCGTAGCAAGCACGTCAACATCGACCGAATCGGATTCCAAACTCTTCAAGATGGTTTCGAGTTCAGCAAGTGCCTCGCTGTAGGTCAACTCGTCAACACCCGAATCGCTTTCTTGTGTTTTCTTTGCCATAGTAATTTCCCCTTGCTACTTATTTCACCGTACTCACAACGGTGCCATCGGAAAAAGTGGTGACAATGTCGTCACCTGAAACTGCATCGCCTGCTTTACGCAATGTTGCACCGGTTGTGGTGCGCGTAATGCTCCACCCGCGGGCCATGGTATTTACCGGGTCTAAAAGACGCACGCGCTCTGCCAAATAATCAATTTGCGACTCGCCCGTAGTTAATAACGAGAGAGGCCGCGTAGCAAGCCGATTCGCGCTGAGCGCCACATGGGTGTGGGCACGTTCCACTGCGGTAATTGCTTTGGTACGAATGGCATTCCCCCGCTCATTCAAACGACTTTCGGCCAATGCCAATTGTTGCTGGGCTATGCCAGCAATGCTGCCCCAGGCATCTTCTGTTTCTTCAACGAATTCGTTCACTAGTTCACATATTGCTGAGGCACAGGCCGTGGGAGTTTTATAAGCGGCATAAGCAACTTCGTCGGCAATGCTGTGGTCAATTTCGTGGCCGATACCTGTGAATACAGGTAGGCCACACTGCGCAATGGCAACGGCAATTTCTTCTGCATCGAAACACGCCAAGTCGGTGCGAGACCCTCCGCCACGCATGAGCAAAATAACATCGAGATCGTCGCGAGAACCGAGAGCCCAAATTGCCTCAACAATCATGGGAATGGCTTCATCGCCTTGCACGCGCACGTTGGCCACTTTGATATCGAAGCCAATGCCCGACTCTTCTAATTCATGCATTGCATCGTGCCAAGCAGCTGAACCCACACTGGTAATAATGCCTAAGCGCAAAGGCGCCGCAGGCAATTCACGCTCGCGGTTTTCATCGTAGAGGCCACCGGCAATGAGGCGCTTCACAATTTCGTCACGCGCAGCGGCAAGGTCTCCGAGGGTAAAACGAGGGTCGATGTCTGAAATTTTTAAGCTGAATTTTCCGCTGCCGTCGTAGACATCGGGAACTCCAAATACTTTTACTTTCACACCATCTTGCAAAGTAAGACGATGCTGTCGCAGTAGAGGTTGTAAGCGACGAAGATTATTTGCAAACAGAGAAACATGAATAGTCGCTGTTCCCTTTTCGTCACGTTCAACAAGTTGAAAATATGCGTGCTGCGTACGATTCGACCACGACTCAATTTCGCCATGAACCCAAATGCCTGGTGTGAAAGTGCTCTTCATGGCGTTGTTCACTTTGCCAATGAACTGCCGCACCCCGAACGCTTCAGTAGTTGCGCCAAGGTCGAGTTCGTCGCTCATTGACCTAACTCACCTGCGCGCACTTGCGCTGCATAGAGGCCGTTGCGTTCCATTAATTCCTCGTGCGTTCCTTCCTCTACCAAATGACCAGCATCAAGCACCACAATGCGGTCAGCGCGACGCACAGTAGACAAACGGTGTGCAATAACTAGTGCAGTGCGCCCACGAAGTGCTCCTTCTAGTGCCACTTGCACTGCGGCTTCATTTTCATTGTCGAGGTGGCTTGTTGCCTCATCAAGAATCATGATGGCTGGGTCTTTTAAGAGCAACCGCGCAATGGCAAGACGCTGCTTCTCTCCACCCGACATGCGGTAACCGCGTTCCCCCACCAAAGTATTAAACCCTTCGGGAAGCGCCGAGATGGTGTCATAAATTTGCGCACCTTCGCATGCTGCGCGTAATTCGTCATCTGTTGCATCGGGTTTGGCATAGCGCAAGTTTGCACCAATGCTTTCATGGAAGAGATGCGGGTCTTGAGATACCACTCCAATTGCATTTTGCACCGAGCGTTGCGTGAGATTTTTAACATCTTGTCCGTCGATAAGAATGGACCCATTAGTTGCGTCGTACAAACGCGGAATGAGTGAAGCGAGCGTACTTTTTCCTGCACCGCTCACTCCGACAAGCGCGATGGTTTCACCTGGCTGTACATGCAAGTTGATGTTTTGCAATACATCGGTATCGGGGTCAACACCTTGCATTACGCCTGCTGCTTCTAACGATGCAATAGAAACCGAGTGGCCGGGTGGGTAGCGGAAGGTGACATTGCATAGTTCAACTTCACCGCGCGCACTTACAAGGTCAACTGCGCCGGGTGCATCTTGAATAGAAACTGGAGCATCGAGCACTTCAAAAACTCTCTCAAAGCTCACAAACGCTGTCATCAAATCAATACGAGCATTTGTTAGGCCAGTGAGAGGCTGGTAGATGCGTTGAACAAATGCGGCCATTGCTACAAGAGTTCCTGCGGTAATGCCGCCATCAACTACTAAATGCGCACCCACACCATAAATTGCTGCAGCACCAACAGCACCTACAAGACCTAGTGCCACGAAAAAGATGCGTCCATACAAAGCAGAACGGATACCGATATCACGTACTCTTCCTGCTCGCCGTGAAAATGCGCCTACCTCTTCACTATGTCGACCAAAGAGTTTCACGAGTAGCGCACCCGACACATTGAAACGCTCGGTCATTTGCGTATTCATTTCAGCGTTCAAGCCCATTTGTTCACGCGCAATAGTTTGAAGTTTTGCTCCAACTCTTTTCGCCGGAATAATAAAGACCGGCAAAACGATGAGCGACAAAAGTGTGAGACGCCACTCAAGGGTGAGCATCGCTGCCAAAGTGGTAAGAAGAACAACGACATTCGACACCACACTGCCCAACGTGCTGGTGACCGCGGTTTGCGCACCAACAACGTCGTTGTTGAGCCGGCTAATGAGCGAGCCCGTTTGTGTGCGTGTAAAAAATGCAATGGGCATTTGCTGCACTTTGTCGAACAGCGCAACACGCAGGTCATAAATGAGACCTTCGCCGATGCGCGAGGAGTACCAACGTTGTAAAATGGCAAGCACCGCGTCTCCTAATGCCGCAGCGACAAGAAAAGCCGCCAAGACGGTGATCTGTCCTTTGTTCCTCTGCGGAATAGAATGGTCGAGAATCGCCCGAAAAAGAAGTGGTGGGCCAAGCGCCATCAGTGCCGATACAAGTATTGACGTCAAAAATCCGACAATGGCCCACTTGTACGGTGCGGCAAAAACCCAAGCTCGCCGTAACGACTGCCGTTCGATTTTCGTTCCAGAAACTGCATCGGAGTCACCCGGCAACATCATGTGAGGGTTCATGCGCACGTAGATCAGGCTAGAGGTCGTAGCCTATGAACATATGCGTCGTTGCTTCATCGCCCCATTTCTTCTTGTCGGCGCCTTGCTCACTTCTGCCTGTGGGTCCTCATCTGCCACCACTGTGGAAACCCTCAATCTCATCGTCGACGACACCGAGGTGAAAACCACTACCCCCGCGACGGTTGCCCCCAGTACGACGGTTCCATTGCCACTCAGCCCCATCGTGTGGGACAAATGTTCCCCAAGTGAGCCGAAGGGCATCAAGTGCGGAATCATCAAGGTCCCGTACAGCTACGAAGACCCCACCATCGGCACGTTTACTTTGAGTCTGAAAGTACACAGCGCAGAAGATGCAAAAAAACGCATTGGCTCACTCATTGTTAACCGCGGTGGGCCAGGCGCAGAAAGCGCTTCAATGGCGCCCGATGCTGGCTTTTATTTCTCACAAACCATTCTTGACTATTTCGACATCGTTGCTTTTGACCCTCGGGGAACAGGGTCCTCCACACCCTTTGTTGACTGTGTCGCTGAATACGATTCTTATTTTGCTTCCGACGTCACACCCAATACACCAGAAGAAAAACTCGCACTCGTCGACGACGCACGGCGCTTTAACGCTGAATGCGAGAAAAAGAGTGGCGATATTTTGCCGTATATTTCCACTATTGCCAGCGCTCGAGACATCGACATGATTCGGCGAGCACTCGATGAAAAAACAGTTTCCTTTTTCGGTTTTTCCTACGGCAGCGAGCTTGGTGCACATTGGGTCAACCTTTTCCCCAACACCGTGCGTGCTGCAGTTTTCGATGGTGCCGCTGACCCCAACGCATCATTCTTGCAAGGTGGGCTCGACCAGGCCGCTGGCTTTGAAGGTCAGCTCAATGCTTTTTTTGCCGATTGCGCCACGCGTGAAACATGCCCTATTTACAACAAGCAAAAGCCCGAAGAGATATTTGACAAACTCATGGTGCGCCTCGAGCGCGACCCGCTATTTGTGAGCTCAAAACGCACACTGGTAAACGAAGGCATTGCATATACCGCTGCAGTTGATGCAATGTATTCCGACTCCTTGTGGCCAACTTTTGCAGAAGCACTCGCCGATGCAACCGACCCTAAAGTTCCCGATGCCACTGGGTTGCTTGCGCTGTACGACGACTACTACCAACGCCGCAGCGACGGTACATACGACAACTTGTTGGAGGCCTTCACCGCAATTTCTTGTATTGACGACCAAAGTGCAACAACGGTAGAAGAACTCGACTCCTATCTTCCACAGTTCACTGCAGCAGCACCTCGCCTCGGTTTCTATTTTTCTGCGGGTTACAACTGCGCACTATGGCCAGTTCCTTCGGTGCCTCAAGTAGAAGTAGCCAATGCAGGCAACGTTCCTATTGTGGTGGTGGGCACTACTGGTGATGCTGCAACTCCACTTGCATCGTCGCGCAAAATGGCATCTGCCATGGATGATGGCCGCCTCATCGTGGTCACCGGTAATCAACACACAGGGTACGGAACAGGAAAATGTGTGAACGCTTTGGTAGACGACTACCTCGTCAAGCTCACAGCACCAAAGAACGAGTCGACCTGCTCATAACCCCGGAGTGTTCTCGGCGCGGTATGTCACGCAAATCGGGACACACCGCGCCGAGAACCACTTCTAGTGGCGGAAGAGGTGGGATTTGAACCCACGGTGGCTGTGACACCACGACGGTGTTCGAGACCGTTCCATTCGTCCGCTCTGGCACCCTTCCGTTTCCAAGGTTATCGGTACTACGAACGTTTAGAGGCGAAGAACTCTTTCAACAGTGCTGCTGACTCTTCGGCAAGCAGCCCGTGTTCTACAGGCGGATTATGACCAAGGCGAGGATCACTCATCACGTTGTACAAACTGGCTGTTGCGCCTGCTTCGAAGTTGGCAGCTCCATAGACAAGTCGGCCAATGCGAGAAGATTGCGCGGCACCCGCACACATGACACATGGTTCAAGAGTGACGACAAGAGTGCACTCATCTAAACGCCAGCTACCAAGCTTTTGGCTTGCATCGCGCAATGCCAATACTTCGGCATGTGCGGTTGGGTCGTTGGTCAGTTCACGTTCGTTGTGGCGGCGGGCGATCACTTCGCCGTTGTGAAGCACCACAGCACCCACCGGCACGTCGCCATGTGCGAAAGCAAGGCGTGCTTCATCAAGAGCCGCTTGCATCGCTTCAAGATGGATGTTCGACATGTCTGTCATGGCGGAAGGGGTGGGATTCGAACCCACGGAAGCTTTCACTTCACACGCTTTCCAAGCGTGCCGATTCGGCCGCTCTCGCACCCTTCCTAAAATTCACTAGCGGACGTGAGGCTACCGAGCGATAGCCTGACTTCAGCAGCGAGTGAGGTGCCGGTCGGGTCCTGTGCAACGTCTGCCCGCAAACCAGGTCAGGGCCGGAAGGCAGCAGCCTCCATCGGGACAAGGCGTGTGCCGCAGATCGCCTGGCCGGTGCCTCAGTCGTTGTTAACGCGACTGACCAACGTTGCTGCTCGTTTCGCGAGTTGTGGACTCCCCAATTCGTCACACAGTGCGGAAAATTCTGCAGTAGGCCCACGCCATTGCCAGTCGTCTACTTCTCCTACATTCACCGTGGTCACCACCGTGGCGATTTTTTTGAACAGCGCGGCAAGTTCGCGATTCTCACGCAACGTAAGCCCAAGCTTTGCTGCTCCGCGTACTGCAATATCCCATGTTGTTTCATCGTCAGGAATTGCCTCAATGTGTTCAAATTTTGCCAGCACTGTTGCTGCACTTTTTGCTCCCCAACCTGCAAGACCAGGGAAGCCATCTGATGTATCGCCCACTAAAGCCAAGTAGTCGGCAATAGACGCTGGTCCCACACCAAATTTTTCACGCACTGCAGCATCGTCAATAATGACATTGTTGCGTCTGTCGAATTGCACTACTCGCTTGCCTTCTACACACTGCCCTAAATCTTTGTCGGGAGTAAGCATTACTACTTGTTGAACGCGTTTGTCATTCGCCGCAACTCGCGCTGCTGAACCCAGTGCATCATCGGCTTCAAATTCTTCCATGGCCCACACCACAACACCCATGGCTCGCAATGCGTCTTCCACTAGAGGAATTTGATGCAGTATGACGGGCTCCATGCCCTCGCTTGTTTTGTATCCCTCGTACAGATCGTTGCGAAAACTTTCAATAATGTGATCGGAGGCAACACCGATATGTGTTGCACCATCGGCAACAAGTTGAAGTGTTGACGAAAGAACTCCAATAGTGGCTGCAAAGGGTGGCGGTGTTGCGTGTTTCGTTGCCTGGCCATAGTGCTGGCGATACAACTCATAGGTTCCGTCTACAAGATGAACTTTCACGTGACTTTATACTTTCTCGAAATTTATAGTGATGCCGCAGAAACACGCTTCACATTGACGAGTCGCTCCAGTTCATGATGCGTGATTTTCCAACCTTCACTGGTGCGCACCAACTTGTCGTTATATGCAGCCCACAAAATAATGAGGTGTTCTGGGTCGGCGGGCAACTCATGGGTTGCTTGCACATAACTGCGCAACGTTGCGGTGTCTCCATTGACGGTTACTTGAATATTGCCAATGAGATGTTGTGTGCGGCCATATTTGTTACGTGCTGCTGTTACCCAAGGGCGATACGCGCTTAAGCCAACAATGGGTTCGGCTCCAAAGCCCGTCACCACAACGTCGTCGGTAAAACAGGTGCAATACCGGTCGTAGTCAAGTTGATCGATGGAATCGGCATAACGGATGATGATGTCGCCGACGGCGAGCCGGTCTTCAATTTCGCTCATGCATGCATCCTAGAAGATAAACGACGCAGGATTTTCTAGATGACGAGAGCGAGCAAAGTTCCGACAACAATGTACGGACCAAAGGCGATTCGGCTCTTGCGAGATACGCGACCCGTGAACAATAAAGCTGCGCTTACTACTCCACCAATGAGGAAGATGCCCACCACGCCACCAAGTAGTGCTCCCCAACTGTTGTGTGCAAGTGCAAACCCAACAAGAGGAGCTAAAAGCACGTCACCTTTGCCAAAACTTCCTTGAGCAATTGATTTCAAACCAATGAAAAATGCAAAGAGCGCCACAGCACCAACGCCTGCGCGCAGAATATTGCCGAGATCCCAATGAATAATTGCATCGAGAACTAAAAGTGGAACTCCCAACGTGATGGCAAGACCGTTGATGTATCGCGGCACACGATGGGTGAATGCATCAATGATGCCAATTGCAATGAGACCACAGGCAATGACGACGAGACCAATGGTTGCAAACCAACGGTCGGCTGACTTTGCGAGCAACATTGCGATGTCAATGGTGCAAAAAACAATTGCACAGCGCTCAGCTATTCCAAAGTGAAATGAAGAGTGCTGGATACGAGCAATATTGCGCTGTGCAGTGAGTGCTACCCAAGCGCCGCCAATGAGGCCGAACAAAGCTGCGAAAAGAACCGTGGTCTTATTCCTGCACTAATTCAATGAGTGTGCCAAAACTGCTCTTCGGATGAATGAAAGCAACCGTGGTGCCGCGGCTACCAGGCCGTGGTGCTTTGTCGAGTGCAATTGCTCCTGCATCAATCATTGCTTGCAATGCAACAGCGCAATTCTCGACGCGATAACCAATGTGGTGTAAGCCTTCACCGCGCTTTTCAATTGATTTTGCAACAGGTGAATTTTCATTTGTTGGCGTGAGTAATTGCACATAGCTTTCTGCAACTTTCAACAGTGCTTCTTCTACTCCATCGCTTTCCACTATTTCGCGATGTTCTACCTCGGCACCAAATGCACGGCGGTAATAGTCAATGGCAGCATCAAGGTCTTTGACAGCAATTGCTACGTGATCAATTTCAGTTAACAGCATGTCTCTATCGTCTCACGTCACACGCCTGTGCGGCGGAATCGGTTGATATTTTCTTCGCCCACTTTGGCGCGCAGTTCGGGGTCGTCAATGCCTAAGCCCTCTTCAGGGGCCAAGCACAAGATGCCTATCTTGCCTTCGTGCATGTTGTGATGCACCTGGTAAGCAGCTTCTCCAACGTTTTCGAGGGAAAATACCTGCGACATCACAGGGTGAATCATCCCTTTGCTAATGAGCCGGTTGGCCTCCCACGCTTCGCGATAGTTCGCAAAATGGCTACCAACGAGTTTCTTCAGGCGCATCCAAAAATGGCGATTGTCGAACTCGAGCATGAACCCGCTGGTGGCTGCACAGGTCACAACCGTGCCGCCACGCTTGACGACATACATTGACGCACCAAAAGTGGAACGCCCCGGATGTTCGAACACAATGTCGGGGTCTTCGCCAACAAGCGCACGAATATCGCTACCCAAGCGGCGCCACTCTTTTTCATTGTGCGAGCCATCTTCATTGAAGAACTTGTAGTTGGCAGCTTTGCGATCGATGACTGCTTCGCAACCCATTTCACGCAAGATCTGTGCCTTGTCTGGTGAACTGACGACACCAACAGGAATGCCACCACCGTTCAATACATACTGAACGGCATACGCACCAATGCCACCTGTTGCACCCCAAATGAGAACAACATCACCTTGTTTCATGCGTGCACCATTTTGAGATACCAACATGCGGTAGCTCGTGCTGTTACACAGTGCGTTCACTGCTGCTTCTTCCCATGAAAGATGCGCAGGCTTTGGCATGAGTTGGTTTGCTTTCACCACTGCCATGTCGGCGAGCCCACCAAAGTTTGTTTCATAACCCCAAATGCGTTGGTTGCTTGCCATCATCGAGTCGTTGTGTGCGCTTTGATCTTGGTCGTCTACGTGATTGCAATGCACAGTGACTTTGTCGCCAGGTTTCCATGTACGCACAGCAGCGCCCACTTTCAACACAACACCCGATGCGTCGCTACCAATTACTTGATAGTCACGATCGTGACGCTTGGCCAATTCACTTTCGCGACCCAAGCGTTGCATTGGGCCGAAAGTATGGATGGGTTCAAAAATGCTGGTCCATACGGTATTGAAGTTGATGGAGGAAGCCATGACAGCGACATACACCTCATCGGGTGCGAGCTCTGGTGTGGGCACCTCACCTAAATGAATGCTCTTGCGAGGGTCTTTCTCATGAGATTCAAGCCCGGCAAACATCTCGACATCGGCAAGGCGCACATGAGCCCCCCGATACGTTGCAGGGATGGGCAGGGTGGCAATTGCTGCGGCATCGGCCCCCGACAAAATGGCTTTTCTAATATCTTCCACGATGCGAGGTTACTGAAGAGTCACGGCTTCACCACGCCAACATCCAGCAAAATGGGTAGCCTTTACAACATGTCAGGTTCATACATTGTCGCCGGAGCACGTACCCCTATCGGAAAGCTCAGCGGTGCACTCGCGGGCTTCTCTGCCGCCGAACTCGGAGGCTTCGCCATTGCTGAAGCTCTCGCTCGAGCCGGTGTCAAACCTGAAGAAGTTGAACACGTTCTTATGGGCCAGGTCCTCATGGCCGGCCAAGGTCAAGTTCCCTCACGCCAAGCAGCAGTGAACGCCGGAATTCCCATGAGTGTTCCTTCAGTCAACATCAACAAAGTGTGTTTGTCGGGTCTGAATACCATTTACCTCGCCGACCAAATGATTGCGGCAGGAGAAGCCGACATTGTTATTGCTGGCGGAATGGAAAGCATGACCAATGCTCCTTACATTGCCTCTGGTGCTCGCAGTGGTTTTCGCTATGGCAACACCGAACTCTCCGACGCCATTATTAAAGACGGTTTGTGGTGCGCATTCGATGCTTGCCTCATGGGCTTAGGTACCGAGCGCTACACGGCAGGCGGCATTGGTCGCGATGTACAAGATCAATTCGCTGTGCAAAGCAATGTTCGCGCAGCAGCAGCAATTGCAGCCGGCAAATTTACCGACGAAATTGTGCCCATCACCATTCCACAACGTAAAGGTGAGCCGGTTGTTATCAGCACCGACGAAGGCGTGCGCGGCAACACCACAATGGACTCGCTCGGAACATTGAAGCCAGCATTTGAAAAAGATGGTGCCATTACTGCAGGTAATGCTTCTCAACTCAGCGATGGTGCAAGTGCTGTTGTTGTAATGAGCAAAAAAGCTGCAGAAGCACGCGGCGTGAAGCCACTCGGCGAAGTGGTGTCGTATGGAATGGTTGCAGGACCCGACAATGCTTCGCTACTGCATCAACCAAGCAACGCCATTTTGAAAGCACTAGGTCGTGCTGGTCTCAAAGTATCCGACATCAACCTCTTTGAAATTAACGAAGCATTCGCCGCAGTGGGTATTGCTTCCATGAAAGAACTCGGCATCACCGACAGCATTGTAAATGTCAACGGAGGCGCCATTGCTTTGGGTCACCCCATCGGCATGAGCGGAAACCGCTTAGCGCTCACTGTTTTGCACGAACTACGCCGCCGTGGTGGTGGCCTTGGCGCCGTATCGCTCTGCGGTGGCGGCGGACAAGGCGATGCGCTCATTGTTCGCTCGCTCTAAACAGTACTTTCTCTTCCTTATTGCTGCCATCGTCATTGGCATAGTAGGTGGCTTACTCTCTGCTGCATTTCTTAGTTCACTGAATTGGGCAACAACCACACGCATCAATAGTGAATGGCTCATATTTCTTTTACCGATTGGCGGCGGCTTAGTTGGTTTCACTTACTACAAGTGGGGAAACCCCATTACCGGTGGCACCAGTTTGGTACTCGATGCCATTCATGTTCCCGGAGCAGAAGTTCCGGCCCGCATGGCGCCAATGATTTGGACGGGCAGTGTTGCCTCGCACCTCGTTGGCGCATCGGTGGGCCGTGAAGGTGCCATTGTGCAAATTATTGCGAGTGTGACCGATGCAATTGCTCGAGCTCGTTCAGCGAGTGACAGTACACGACGAGTTTTTCTGGTGATTGCTGTAGCAGCAGGGTTCGGTGGGCTCTTTGGTGTTCCCATTGCAGGAGCATTTTTCGGTCTTGAAATTCAGCGCAAAACACGGCTACACAAATCTGCTGTACTCCCGGCATTTACAGCAAGCGCCATTGCTTTTTTCACAGTGGAAGCATGCGGGGTGAAACACTTCGCCACACCCAACATTGAAAGTCTGCACTTCGGGTGGTCGGTGTTCTGGCGTTGCTTAGTTGCATCGTGCGTGTTCGCACTCATTGCCATTGCTTACATCCAACTTGAACATGGCATCAAAAATGCAATGGCACAAATAATTAAATTTCCGCCGCTACGCCCCGTCGTTGGTGGCTTCATTATTTTGTTTCTCGTAGCGTTGTCTGGCACTCGGGCTTACCTCGGTATTTCCACGAGCCTCATTGAAAGCGCCCTCTCCGGTGCTGTAGGCGTTGCTGCACTTGCATGTTTGTGGAAACTTCTCTTCACCACAGTGTCACTTGGAACAGGCTTTGTAGGCGGTGAAGTTTTTCCACTTTTTATTATTGGTGCGCTCGCAGGCGCACAATTTGCACGCGTTGCTCACGCATCAATTCCGCTCTTTGCAGCTCTCGGCCTCATTGCAGTTTTCGCAGCAGCATCAAATACACCGCTTACCTGCATAGTCATTGGTATTGAGCTTTTTGGCTGGAATGCACTGCCGGCGTATTGCATTGTGTGCATTTTGTCTTATGTACTGAGTGGCAAGCACACCATTTACAAACCGTCACCCATTGCACAAAATTTAGTCGTGTAAAAGTTGGCGGCCTTCAATGGCACGCCCGAGCGTCAGTTCATCTGCATATTCCAAATCGCCGCCCACAGGCAGACCACTAGCAATACGAGTAACTTTCACCGCAAGAGTTTTCATGGTGCGCGCTAAATACATTGCCGTTACATCGCCTTCGACGGTGGGGTTAGTACAGACAATAATTTCTTGTACATTTTCTGGAATGAGTCGGCTGAGCAATTCACGAATTTTCAATTGCTCGGGGCCAATTCCTTCCATCGGGTGAATTGCACCTTGCAATACGTGATAGCGACCACGAAAGGCGCCAGTTTTTTCGATGGCCACCACATCGCGTGAATCTTCCACAACACACAACACCGTTGAATCGCGTCGTTGGTCTTCGCAAATAGGGCATAAAGTGTTTTCTGCAATATTGAAGCAAATGTCGCAGAACCGCGCTTTCTCTTTCGCATCAATAATGGAATGCGCGAGTCTGTTCACATCGACACTGGGTAGTTTCAGCAAATGAAACGCGATGCGCTGTGCCGACTTCGGACCCACACCAGGAAGTCGACCTAGTTCGTCTATGAGTGATTGAACTGGAGGCGTGTAAGCACTCACTTATTTTTACCTTCATTCACCACACGCGTGCCGGGAAATGCTTTTGTAATTTGATCGAGCGGTGACACAACAGGAACAAGTGGTGCATCAATTAATTCATTGGGGTCAATATTGTCGTGCGGAACTTCATCGGTTTCAGGCACTGGTTTACGTGCCTTAGCTAACCGACCGGTGGGGTCTTTCGCCGTTCCCTCGCTCACCCCAAGCGTGACGTTTATTGCAACGCCCATTGCGGCCTCATACGCACTAGCAACAACTGCGAGGTGATCGGCACAACGTTCTTTATGCACAGTGTTTGGTGCGTTCAAAGTAACTGCATCAACCGACGACACCCCAACAACACACGGGCTATACAACGCACGCACCAAAGGCTTCAGCGAAGCTAAAACACTTGGCCACATTTCGCCAACGGTGCCAACAGGCTTCACTGGCGTTGGCGCACTCGGTGCCTGCGGCCGCGCAATGGGGCCGGTGTTCCCTGTACTTTGCCGAACTGCTCCGCCAAGTTTTGCTCGCCCCGTGGTGGGGTCAACAGGTGGCGGCGTGGCTGCTACCTGTGCAGGTGCAACTGCACCGCGTTCCACCAATTTTTCCAAGCGCTCAATACGTGCAAGTAAAGCCGATGAGTCGCCAGATTCTGCAACGTGAGAAATACGCACCATTGCTACTTCAAACAAAAGTCGGGCATCGGGCGCGCGGCGCATTTCTACCAACATGTCTCCAAGAACTTCCATGGAGCGCACGATGGCGCCATTACCCATGCGTTGCGCCCACTGCGCAACGTAGTCAAGGCGCTCTGCAGGAAGTTGCACAAGTTCAGGAGCCATTTGTGAAAGAAACCCGTCGCGCAAGTAACGAATGAGTTCTTCAGAAAGTGACCGCGGGTCGCGACCTTGCTGCACGGCATACGCAACTGCAGCTAAAGCACGTGCAGGGTCGTTTTCAATAATTGCTTCAATGAATTCGTCGAGGTTGACCGAGTGGTCGGCTTCGCCACCGCTTGCGGCAACAAGTTCAAGTGCCGACAATGTGTCGCGCGCGCTTCCTCCACCTTGCACCAGTACTTGTGCAATTGCTTCTGGAGTGACCGAAAGACCTGCATCGCCAATAACAAATTTGATGTGTTCTTCAAGGTCGTGCATGGGAAGTAAATGAAACTGCAAGTGTTGTGTGCGACTGCGAATGGTTTCACTTACTTTTTGTGGGTCTGTTGTAGCTAAAACAAACACAACATGGCTTGGTGGTTCTTCCAATGTTTTCAACAGTGCAGCTTCTGCGCCCTTAGACAACATGTGCACTTCGTCGAGAATGAAAACACGATGCCGCCCTGGGTTACCCAGCGCCGCGTGGTCGATGAGCTCGCGAATGTCGTCGACACCGTTATTGCTCGCAGCATCTAATTCAATGACGTCGTAACTAGTGCCCGCTTCAACGGCTATACAAGAGGGGCACGTGCAGCAAGGTTCACCTTCAATGGGGGTCTCGCAGTTGAGCACTTTTGCCAAGATGCGCGCAGTAGAGGTCTTGCCCGTACCACGCGGACCAGAAAAGAGATAGGCCTGACCCTCGCGCTCGTTGATGACTGCATTGCGCAAGGCGCGCACCACATGGTCTTGCCCGCGCAACTCGCTAAAGCGCCGCGGCCGGTAACGTCGATAGAGCGATTGAACGGCCATTTCATTGAGCCTACCGAGTAGGTGATATGGCCCTTGGCCTTCCATTGGCTACCGTCTAGAGGTCATGGGCCGTTTTTTGAGGAAGATCATCATTGCGGGGGGCCTCCTCGCCACCGGTGCCAGCCTCTTTTTCCCAAGCATTTCCCATGCCGCTGGCGATAACACCTTGTCGTCATCTAACCCCGCCCCCAGCGAAGTGGTGTCAGTTGCCCCCACTCAGTTGCAATTAGTTTTTGTCAACACTTTTACTAACCCGAAAGACATTGAGCAAATGGGTATTTCACTCGTTTGTAACGGGAACATTGTCAACCTCGGTGCGGCACAACTTGGCGCCGATATAAAAACGGTCAGTACGCCACTCACCCAAGTTCCTTCCGCCGGCACCTGCACAGTGAGTTGGGCGCTTCCCGACGGCAGTAGCGGCGCGTACAACTTCACTTCTGCCATTGCATTGCCCACTACCTCTACGTCAAGCATTCCTGGCGGCGAAACTCCCATCACGGTTGTTCCGGGCACAGCATCAACCGCAAGCACATCGTCGTGGCCACGAGTGGGCGGGCCGTTAGGGCTTTTTCGCACCTTGTCGTATGTTCTCATCGGAACCTTGTTCGGCTCGTTCGCGCTCGTACTTTTTGCTTGGCCAGAAGGTGTGGAATACCCAGTATGCAAGCGGTTTTTGCGTGTTACCTGGATCTTTGCAGCCCTTGTTACTTTCGCCGTTCTTGTATTCACCACCGCTCAACTCACCGGCAAAGGCGTGACGGCATCATTGAGTCCGAACGCCTGGCGCGAACTTACTGAGTCACTACCCGGTTGGGGAATTTTGCTGCGCTGCATTTTTGTTGGAGCCGTTGGGTTTGTTGCCTGGAACCCCGAGCGCATTCTTGACCCCGGCACACAAGGAATCAGCGTTGCTTCACTCATACTCATGTGTCTTGTCTTCGGACTCGATCGCACTGGTGGACGTATTGAAGTGCTTGGCCACGTGAATGCCGGCGTGCACATGCTCGCTGTTTCCATGTGGTTTGGTGGACTCGTTCTCTTAGTGCGAGTTGTTCTCATTGGTTCTGGTGACTCCGACCTCGTACAAGCAGTACGCGGGTTCAGCCGACTCGCACCTCGAGCCATTGCTGTTGTTGTTTTTACCGGCATCGTAAGCACCTACCGTTACGACGGCTTCGCCTTGTTGTCCAATGCGCATGGTCGCATCTTGCTGCTCAAAATTGCAGCCGTTGGTTTCATGACCTATGCCATGTTCACCTCTCGGTTCTTTATCGGATCTCGCCTTGCTCGGGCCAGCACTCTTGAAATGCGCCCAGCAGCTCATCTGCGTCGCGCTGTAGGTTCCCAAGCCACCGCCGGCGTCGCGGTGCTCGGTCTCACGGCGTGGATGATGTCCACCACCCCTGTTTATTTCGACACAAAGCCTGTGAGTGGCGGCCCGGTGTACGCCTACGTACAAGACCTGCGCAACGATCGTTTCCATGTGCGATTCTCGGTGAGCCCCGCCACTCTTGGGCCGAACCAGGTGCTCATTGAACTCTTTGAACCCCAACGCATTCAAGAGTTCACCATTCGCATGACCCCGAAAGCCGACGGCTACGACGGATACATCATTCGGGTACCTCTCACCCGCCGTGGGGCCGCACTTTTAGGGGCAAACGGTGAATTTCCGCTCAAGGCCCCTGGCGACTGGACCATTGAAATCAACGGCACCAGCACCACCGGAGATCTCGCCCCCTTGGCAGCCACCCTCACCATTGGCAACCCAGCCACCACCACCACCGTGACCTCCATTGCACCTGTGACAACGGTTACTACCACCACCACACCGCTCGCCCCCGCCGGTTAAGCCAACGGGGTGGGAGAACCACCGCCTCGCCAACTAGCGTCTGACGCGTGAGTGACAACCCGATGACCGCCAAAATTGAAGACCTCCGCGAGCGCAAAGAGGCCGCCTACAACGCCGGCTCTCCTCGCTCTGTTGAGCGCCAGCACGAAAAGGGAAAGATGCTTGCCCGTGAGCGCATCGACTACTTCCTCGACCCAGGCAGTTTCCATGAACTCGACCTCCTTGCTCGCCACCGCGCACATGCTGCAGGTTTAGAAGAGCGCCCGTATACCGACGGTGTTATTACCGGTTGGGGAACAGTAGAAGGTCGCAAAATATTTGTGTTCTCACAAGACTTCACCGTTTTCGGTGGGGCACTTGGTGAAGTGTTCGCTGAAAAAATTCACAAGCTCATGGACCTTGCATTAAAGGTTGGCGCCCCTGTCGTTGGCCTCAACGATGGCGCAGGCGCTCGTATTCAAGAAGGTGTTGTTTCACTTGCTAGCTACGGCGGCATTTTCTACCGCAACGTTTTGTCGTCAGGTGTTGTTCCACAAATCTCGGTCATTCTTGGCCCATGCGCCGGCGGCGCGGTGTACTCACCAGCAATGACCGACTTCATTTTCATGGTGCGCGAAACAAGCCACATGTTTATTACTGGTCCAGACGTTGTAAAAACTGTTACAGGTGAAGATGTAACACTTGAACAACTCGGGGGCGCAATGAGCCACGCTTCAAAGAGCGGCGTTGCCACTTTTGTTTCCACCGATGAAAAAGCATGCCTCGACGACGTGCGTTACTTATTGTCGTTCCTTCCACAAAACAACTTGGAAGACCCGCCAGCAATAGAGAGCAGTGACGACCCCAATCGTTTGTGCCCCATGTTGCGCGACATTTTGCCTCCATCATCAAACCAGCCATACGACATGAAAAAAGTTATTCGTGAAGTATGTGACGACGGCGAATACTTCGAATACTTCCCATTCTGGGCAAAGAACATCACTTGTGGGTTCTCACGTCTCGATGGTCAAGTAGTTGGCATCGTTGGCAACCAGCCACAAGAGTTTGCTGGTGTTCTCGACATTGAATCGTCAGAAAAAGCAGCACGTTTCGTACGTACCTGTGATGCATTCAACATTCCGCTCATCACTTTTGTCGATGTTCCCGGATTCCTTCCTGGGGTCAACCAAGAACACGACGGCATCATTCGTCACGGTGCAAAATTGCTTTACGCATATTGCGAATCCACCGTGCCGCGTATTCAAATGATTACTCGTAAGGCTTACGGTGGCGCTTATGTGGTCATGAACTCAAAATCAATTGGCGCCGACCTTGCCTACGCATGGCCAACTGCAGAACTTGCAGTAATGGGCCCTCAAGGTGCAGTTGAAATTGTGTATCGCCGTGAATTGCAACAAGCAGCAGACCCCGTTGCGCGCCGTGCAGAACTCATCAGCGACTACACCGAAAAGTATGCCAACCCATACAACGCTGCAGAGCGTGGCTACATCGACGATGTTATTGACCCAGCAGAAACACGCATCAAGCTCATTGCTGGTTTGAAGATGTTGCAAACAAAGCGCGCGGAACTTCCTCGTCGCAAGCACGGAAACATGCCGCTGTAAGAAAAGCATCATGACCACTTCATCTTTTTCCATTTC